>DASWVP010000276.1:0-14756 GCA_036401175.1 Azospirillum sp.
CGAGCGGCGGCGCGCTCTGGCCCTCGATCAGGCGGCCGCCGGGTGGCGGCGGCGCCTCGGCGCCCGGCGCCGCAACTCCCGCCTGCCCGAGGTGCTGGACTTTCTGTTCGGCCAGCCGGCGCTGACCGTGCGGCGCCTGCAACAGCACCTGAACATCACGTTTCGCGGCGCCCAGCTGATGGTCGACGATCTGGTGGCGGCCGGCATCCTGCGCGAGGTGACGCAACGCGCGCTCGACCGCGTGTTCGTCGCGGTGGAACTGATGCCCTGAGCGGCGGCGCACGCCAGGGCTGCCGGCCCCGGACGACATCGGCGCTCATGCCATGAGCACCATGGTTTCCGGCCGTCGCCGCTTAGCGGCCCGCGGACACGCGCCGGCGGGCAAGGGCGCGGTGAAGCCTCATGCGCTCGGCGACCGTCCGCAGGCGGCCCCGGACCCCCGGGGCGAAAAGGGTGTTCAGATCGCCGCCGAACATCTCCCAGCTCCGCACCGGCCCCGTGTCGATGTGGAGGAAGAAGGAGCGCGGATACCACCCCACGCCGCCGCGCTTCAGCTCCAGGGCCTTGCGATGCGCGTCGGGCAGGCGCGACGGGAAGGTGACGTCGAGCGCCTTGCCGAGCAGGTGCTGGCTGTGTTCGGCCACCCCGAGGCCCTGGCGCGCCAGCTTGGCGTTCGTTTCGGGCGTGCGGAAGGCGGAGAGCACGGTCGCCCTGCCCTGCCCCACGGCCTCCATGATGTCGGCCAGCAGGTCGAGCGTCCCGACATCCACCGGGCCGACCGTGTCGGCGCGATGGTCGCGCAGAAGCGTCGCCAGATCGGCCATGGCGTCGGGCAGCGGGCCGGTCGCGTCGCGGTAGGGACCGTCGAAGGTCTCGCCGGTGTGCTGGTTGCGAAGGCGCAGCCGGCGCGCGGCCGCCGGCTGCGCCAGCGCACCGGCCGGCATCAGCACCAGCACGCCGCAGCCGGCCAGGAGATCCCGGCGTTTCAAGGGCATCGAGGACATGGTACGGACAGTTTGTTTCGTCACACGGGTTCGATGTCAACCAAATTGCGTCTATCCGGATTCTCCCCGATCAGGTCGCCCCGACCTGGCCGGCGGAGCGGCGGCTTCCGGCGATCGGCCCATGCGTTGGATCAGGCCCTGCACGGATCCGCCGCCCGCCATGGAACGCGCACGGCCGACATCGGCGCCATGCAGCCCGAACACCGAAGGGCACCGCCACCGGTGCCGTGATCGTTCCCCGAAGCGGTGGAGCGACGGCGACACGGCGCTTCTTCACGGACGAAGGACCTGCCGCCGGTACTTCGGCGCCAGTTCGTGTCAGCGTCCCTGCTCTCCCAATAGACCGGGTTCAGGTTGCCCTTGCCGTCCACCGCGCCGGACGCCCGTTGATCACGATCAACGCTTCGTTCAGCGAGCACGGCTCGCGTTGCAGGCACTTCTTCGCGCAGCAGGTCGCGGACCAGAAGGCGCCGGTCGTACTTGCGCGGATAGCTGCGAATCGTCTGCGCCGTCCGCTGGAGCCGGGTGGCGAGGTCCTCGATGACGGCGCCGAGCGGTCCAGAATGCGGCCGAGGCGCGTGGCCAGACGCTCGGCCTCGGACCTCCGCGGGTTGTCAGGGGGATCGTCGGATCGTCGTCCCATGCCCCACCGCTCCTGCCACGAAAGCGTTCGGCGGCACGAAACATTTCAGCCGCAAGCGTCGCACGGAAGCCGTTGGTCCGTCGATACGACCTTGATCAGGCGGCACGATAATTTTCAGGAGAAAGCACCACAGTCGGTCTCCGAACCGGAGCCAGGCAGCGCCGGCTCGGCGCCGAAGGGTCGATTGATCACCGTGAGCGCCTCGGTCGCGGTGAACAGCCGGTTGCGCCGGTAGCCGGTCCGCTCCGTCAGGATGCCGGCCCGCTCCAGCAGTTGAACCGCCGTGTCGGCCGCGCGGAACGTCACGCCGAGTTCCTTGGCCAGTCGGTTGACGGTGATCACCGGGTAGTGCGGCAGCAGGTCGAGGGCGCGCAGCGCCGCCGAGCCGCCGCGGAACGTCCGGCGCCGCAGCCAGATTTCACGCAGCTCCGCCAAGGCGCGGCGCGTCTCCATGAGTTCGTCCACCGTCGCCACCACCGCGTCGGCCAGGAAACCGACCAGCACGTGCCATTCGAGACGCTGCTGCGCAGCCTTGAGGGCGTCATAGTACGCCTGCTTGTGTGCCTCGATGTACGGGCTGAAATAGAGCGGCACGCGTCCCTCGGCCGCCATCATCAGCGGCAGCAGCAAGCGGCCGACGCGGCCATTGCCGTCGCGGAATGGGTGCACGGCTTCGAAATGAGCGTGCCCGATCGCCATGCGGGTCAGGATGCCCTGCGTCATGGCCTGCATCCCCTCGTTCCGCAGGTATTCGAGGTTCTGATCGAGGCACGCCGGCACCGCGGCGGGCGGCGGCGGGTTGAAGGTCGAATACTCGATCCCCGCACCACCGATCCACACCACCACCCGGCGGAGGTCACCGGGCACGTCCTTGTATGCAGCGTCCCCCTTCATCACGGAGCGGTGGAGATGCTGCACCAGGTCGAGCGTGAAGATCGCCGTCCGCTGCGTCTGCGCGCAGGGGATCAGCCGGTCAAGCGCCTTGGCGTAATCCCGCACCTGCACGGCCGCCGCCGTCGCGTCTCCGTCGTCCGTCTCTTCGACGACGAGCAGTTCGTCGAGGGTCGAATTCGTGCCCTCGATGCCGGCGCTCGACACCGCCTCACGCCGGGTCAGCACACGGCTCAGCAAGTACGGGTCGCGCAGGCCGGCCGCGAGAGCGTCGACACGGGCGAGGGCTTGGCTGGCAGCCTCGCTGCGCGCCAGCACCGGCCCCAGCGGCACCGCGTGTTCCGGTGGCGGCAGCGGCACGACACCGTAGTGCGCGTGGTACGGCTCCGGCAGGCGGACGAGCCGCTGGCGAACGTCGTGGCACAGGTCTTCGCGGCGCATGGGGCATAACCTTCAACAAGAGGCCGTCTTTCGCCGCTCTGTTGAATGTTATCGTGATAACCTACATTATAAAAGCCGAGAATGGACTGTGATAAAGGTTGTTTGCTCCGCCACGGCTGACGGCTGCATGCAGCCGCTTCCCAGCGCGCCGCCAGAGCCATGCCGGAAAGGACGCAATCGTCCTGATGACGCCCGGTCAGGCGTAAACCGGCGTGGCTCAATAATCCTTCATCGGCAGGATGGCATTCATCGCAAGCCATTGTTCGGTATAGCGTAGGCTTGGCCGTGCCAGGGTCAAGCGAACGTCGACAAAGACGTCTGAACCGACACCGCTTCACATATAAGACCTCGCCGCAGCCCTCATCGAAGATGGGTTCCGCGCGAAAGCGGGTGGCGGGGTCCCCCAGCGCTTCGCCGATCACCGCACGCAACGGTTCAAAGAACCCATGGACCGTCCGGCCATCCGAACCTGCCGCACCCATTCTTCCCCAGGTTTGCCACGGTTCTCTTCCAGGCTTGGAACTTCCCTACGCGATGACACCGGCCGTTCGGCCTGTGAACGGAACTTCCCTACGCCCCGACGACGCCGAATCGCCCCCTGGATTCGCCACCCTGGAACTTCCCTACGCCCGCCTCCGACCGATTCGCTCACAGTCTGGTGGCGGGAACTTCCCTACGCGGACCTTGGAGGATCCCTACGCGACTCGGCTTATCCCTTGGAACTTTCCTACCAATCAAATAGCTTCTTTCAAATAGACTCGCAAATAGCTCGCGTAGGGATCTTCCAAGTTGCGCCAGCGTTTCCATCATGCTCTGCTCGCCACAAGATGATGGGAGTGCGACATGGCTGAGGTCCACAGGTTGATCCGTCGGCACGGCCGGGAGGTTGCGCGTGGCCTGATCGCGCAAGACCACATCCCCTACTTCCACGTCGCATCGTCGATTCTGCAAGAAGAAAGCAACGAAACCGGCATCACCTATTCCGGCTTCTGCCTGACGTCCTTGCCCCACCGGCGCCTTCCTGACGAGCAGCCGTGGGTGCGCTCCAACGGCAACATGAGCCTCCTCATCGAACCCGGCCGGCGCCCGCGGGTCAAGAACCCACGCACCGTCGCGGATTATGAGATCGTCGGCGTACCCTACGGGGCCAAAGCCCGGCTGATCCTGCTGTACCTGCAAACCGAAGCGCTGCGCAACAACTCGCCCGTCGTCGAACTCGGCCGCAGTATGAACAACTGGCTGGAGCGCATGGACATCTCCTCCGGCGGAGCCACCTACCGCGAAGTCAAGAATCAGGCCGAACGCATCTCCCGCTGCAAGCTCACCTTCGATTACAGCGGACCCTACAAGGGGGCCGTCGCCGTCGGCCATAGCAACGACAGCATCGTTCGCAACGCCATCAATCTCCGCGCCGCCGACGGGCAGGGCGCGCTGTGGGACGAGACCGTACAGCTGTCCGACAGCTTTTTCAGACTGCTGAAGGACCATCCGGTGCCCGTTTGGGAGCCCGCCATCAAGGCGATCTCCGGCAAGAGCGCGGCCATCGACGTCTACATCTGGCTCGCCTACCGGCTGCACGTGCTGGAGAAGCCCACCCCCGTGAGCTGGGTCGCTCTCTACGAACAATTCGGAGCCGGCCGGCAAGGTGAAGACGATGCCACCTACAGAAGCCGGCTGCGCGCCTTCAAGCCCGACTTCCGCACCGCGCTCAACTACGCGCTGGCCGTCTACGAGAACGCCAACGTGACGGAGGCCGATGACAAGGCCGGCCTGATCCTGCGCCCCTCGCCACCGCCGATTCCGGAACGCCAGATCGGCCGGCGAGCGTAGGGATCTTCCAGGCGCTTGTCCACCAACAGGGTTCAGCCGTACACAACGCAGTGGTCCGGGCTCCCTCCCCCACGCACGATGGTCAGCCGTTCAGCACACGGTTCTCCATGACAACGGGGCGTTTGAGGTGTTGGTGCACGGAGGCGGCGAGGCTTGGGGTTGCCGGTCGCGAACTGTCCTATAGAAGGACGTCTCCGCGTCCTGACCCTCCTCCATCGGTGGTTCTTCCACACTTTGCGTGGATCAGGCAGCGAGAAGCGTTCGTCGCCGGAGCAGGTCCAGATTGGCCCTGCCGTACATCTGGCGCTTGAGCAGCTTGAGGCGGTCGATCTGCCCCTCGGCCTACCCGCTGCTCCAAGGCATCGTCAGCGCGGCCCGGACGGCAGCGCCTCCTGCTCCAGACCGGCGGCGAACGCTGTGACCGCGGGCACTCCACAGGAGCGGGCGTCGGTCACCCAAACATCGAACGCCGCGACCGTTCGTAAGCGCTACGAGCGCACCCTTCTTCCCGATTCCGTTTCCGTGACGGAGATTGCGCACGGGTTCACGGGACACGGAGGGTGCGATGGAAGATGGCGTCAGGCTTCATCCCAGACTTGAGGCCATGGATGAAGGCAGGCCGTATCGGCGGGTCGAGGTGATCACGGGACGTCGGCAGCGACGCTCGTACACGATAGAGGAGAAGGCGCGCATCGTGGCGGAGAGTACGGCGCCGGGCGCCAACATCTCCGAGGTGGCGCGGCGCAACGGGGTGAACCGTGGCCTGCTCACGGTGTGGCGTCGGGAGGCGGGCGTCGTCCCGGACGCGGCCCCGGCGCAGACACCGCTGTTCGTCCCGGTCACGGTGGCCGACGCCCCCATGCCCGCTCCCCCGGAGGACCGGCGTCCGGCGGCTGGGGAGACGGCGCCGGGCCGCATCGAGATGGACCTGCGCAGCGGGCGGCTGGTGGTCCACGGCGCGGTCGATCCCGGCCTCGCGGCGGCGGTCGTCGCGGCCGCCCGGGGGCGGGGATGATCACTCTGCGCCCCGACCTCAAGGTCGTGGTGGCCACGCAGCCGGTCGATTTCCGCAAGGGCGTCCACGGCCTGGTCGCCTTGGTCGCCGAGGCGCTGAAGGCCGATCCCTACTACGGCGACATCTTCGTCTTCCGCTCCAAACGCAAGGACCGGCTCAAATTCTTGGTCTGGGACGGAAGCGGGCTGATCCTCGCAACAAAATGGCTGGAAGACGGGGGATTCCCCTGGCCACCGATCCGCGACGGCGCGGTCCGTCTGAGCGCTGTGCAGTTCGCGCTTCTGCTCGACGGGCTGGAGTGGCGCACGGCCTCGCCGCCGCCGGTCAAAAGGCCGCGCTGGATGGGCTGAATACGTTGATTCGCCTGGGGATCGGTGGGCTTTTGCGGTATGCTCCGGGGCATGGTCCAGCCTCCCGACCCGCTCCCCACAGACCCCACCGAACTGGCCCGGATCATCCGTGATCTGGTGGTCAGGAATGCGGAGTTGCAGGCGCGGGTGGAGACGCTGACGGCGCTGATCTTCGGGGCGAAGTCGGAAAAGGCGTCGGTGATCGCCCCCGGACAGGGCGTCCTCGACCTCGGCGGTCTCGCCCTCGAGGCCGCTCCGGCCGCCAACGACAACGCCGATCGGACACCCGGCCAGCCGCCGCGGCCCCCGCGCCGTCCGGCGAACCGCAACGTCGGGGCACTCCCCCGGCATCTGCCGCGCCTGGAGACGACCATCGAGCCGGAGAGCACCGCGTGTCCGTGCTGCGCCGGGGCGATGCACCGGATCGGCGAGGACGTCGCCGAGGCGCTGGACGTGATCCCGGCCGTGGTGCGCGTGCTGCGCACCATCCGGCCGAAGTACGCCTGCCGCGGCTGCCATGGCACCCTGGTCCAGGCCACCGCCACGCCGCGGGTGGTGGACGGCGGCATGGCCTCCACCGCCCTGGTCGCCCATGTCGTGGTGGCGAAGTTCGCCTGGCATCTGCCGCTGTACCGGCAGGCCCAGATGTTCGCCGGCCAGGGCATCGCGCTGGACCGGACGACCCTGATGTTCTGGGTTCGCCGGGCGGCATGGTGGCTGAAACCGCTGTACGAGCGGCTCCTGCTCTACATCCGCTCCCAGGAGCGGGTGTACTGTGACGAGACGCCGTTACCCCGGCTCGATCCGGGACGCGGGCGGACCAAGGTCTGCCAGCTGTGGGCTCAGGCGGTGGACGACCGTCCCTGGCGGGGACCGGCTCGGCCGACGGTCGGCTACGTGTACGCCGAGGGGCGGGACACCGCGGCGCTCCAGGACCAACTGGCGGCCTTCGACGGCATCCTCCAAGTGGACGGCTACGCCGCCTAAAAGGCGCTGGTGCGCCGGCGCAAGCGGGCGCGGATCCGCCTCGTCTTCTGCCTGGCGCACGCGCGTCGCAAGTTCGTGGCGGTGCTCAAGACGACCCAGTCCGAGGTGGCGCGCGACGTGATCGCGCGCATCGGCGCGGTGTACGCCATCGAGGAGCGCATCCGCGGCACGACGGCCGAGACGCGCCGGCGGGTGCGGCAGGCCGAGAGCCGGCCGCTCATGGAGGCGTTGAAGGCCCGGCTGCTGGCGGTGCGGGTGGAGATCTCCGGCCAGTCGAGCCTGGCCAAGGCGATCGCCGACACGCTGGGCCACTGGGACGGGCTGGCCGCCTTCCTGGATGACGGCCGCATCGACGTGGATACGAACGCGGTGGAGAGAAGCATGCGCCCGATTGGCTTGGGCCGTAAGAACGCTCTGTTCGCCGGCTCGGCGGCGGGCGGCCGGGACTGGGCGATCCTCGCCTCGCTGATCAACTCGGCCAAGCTGAACGACCTCGACCCGTTCCCCTACATGGCCGACATCCTGGAGCGCGTCGTGTCCGGCGCGGTGAAGGTCAACGATCTCGATCGCCTGTTGCCGTGGGTGTGGAAAGCGGAGCGGGAGGACGCGCTCACGGCCGAGGCCCGGGCGGCATGACGGCCAAGCCTGTTGCGAACGCCGCCACGGCGGCGCCCAAAGCGATGCTGGGCACGGAGGCCCTTGAAGCCTACCTGCGGGCCCGCGGCCGGGCGGCGCCGGTGTCGCGCCTCGACGGGCTCGACGGCTACCTGACCGCGGTGCTGATTGGGCCGAAGTTCATCGATCCACAGCTCTGGCTCGGCCACCTCCTGGGCGACCATGCCCTGCTCTGCGCAGAGGACACCCGGGAGCACCGCGCCATTCAGGCCGTTGCGGCCCACCACAACCGCCTGTCGGAGACGATGGCGCAGTTCCCCTATCTCTACCGGCCGCACCTGCCGCCCCACCATGCCGGCGGCTTGGACCCGATCTTCTGGTCCCTCGGCTTCCTGATGGCAACCCGGCTGGCGCCGCGCGCCTGGAAGAGCATGACAAACCCGGACAAGCCTGAGCACGCGACGTTCCAGGCCCTGCACCCTCTTCTGATCGGCACAACGCCCATCCCCGAGGCCGACGTGCCAGCCATGGCCAAGGGCATCCTCGATCTTCGCGAACACTTCAAGGCCCGCCGCAACAGGTCCATGCGGTGATCGCGCCGGATCAGTGAAGGGTGCGCTCGCACCGCTTACGACCGTTCCGTTCGTCCCGCTTTCCCTGGCCTTGCAGGCGGTACGCACCAGTGCGGTGAAACGCCGCGCCAGACTGGCGACCTTGGCCGTGTCCGGATCCTGTTCGGCCCGGGCAACGGCCGCAGCCTCGTCGGCATCCCGTTCCCCGGCCGGCTTGATCAGCGCCCACGCCAAGCGCTTGGGTGAGAGGAGCGGCAGGCGGTCGCGTGGCTGTGGCACCATCGTCTCGCGCCACCGATGGGGCGTCGACGGCGCCGGTGCGGTTCGGCGATCCTGGAGCCAAAGATGCACGCGCCGGGCCTTGCCGGTGTAACCGAGGTCCAGCAGTTCGCGCCACAGGGCCATAGCGTTCTCACAGCCGGCGGCCAGACGCAGTTCCAAGTGCGGGATGAACGGGTCCAGCACGCTCGGTCCCGGCGCCCGCACCGCGCGTTCCGGGAAGCGCTCCGCTTGCGCGTATTTGCGGACGGTGGCGCGCGCCAACCCCATGGCCTTGGCAATGCTCAGCAGCGTTTCCCCGGCAGCGTGGCGCCGCCGGACCTCCTCGTAAGCTGGCCGCCACCGTTCCCGGCTGGCCGCGCTGTGCGTCCGATCCGTCCGAGAGCGCGGGAAAGCGCGTATGCGCTGCCCCGGAACGGACGCCGCCGGCTTGTCCACCGGGGGCAGCCGCCGGAGACGCTCATGAATGCCGGTCAGCCAGCGTTCGACCATCTGCCGGGTGTTGGCGAGGAGATGCCAGCGGTCCGCCACCTGGGTCGCTTGCTCCGCGCCCATGGAGGCGGCACGGGCATATTCGATCGAACGGTCGCGCGCCACCACCCCGATCCCGGGGTGCTTGTGCAACCACGCCGCCAGCGTGTCGGCGGAGCGGTCGGCCAGGAGGTCGACAACGCGCCGACGCTCCAGGTCGACCACGATGGTTGCGTAGCTCCGCCCCTTGCGGAGCGCCCAATCATCCACCCCCACGACATGCGGCGACCCGGCCACCGGAACGGGCTGGGCTCGGATCAACCGCAGCAGGGTATCGCCGCTGACCGGCATGGCGAGGCCGCGGGCGAGCCGCGCGCCGGCTTCGCCTGCCAGCGCGACGCCGATCCGCGTCGGCGCCTTTCCCAGTCGCCGGGTCCGGCGGGCGAACGGTGCCACGGCCAATCCGAAGCGTTCGGCAAAGGTGCGCCTGGGGCAGTTGGTTGCGTGGCAATAGAAGCGCCGCACCGTCAGCGAGAGGCGCACATCGCGCCCGATCATCGGAAGGTCGGAAGGAGAACGGCGGTATCGACTGTGGACGGACCGGCTCGGAACCCCACACGTCGGGCAACGTCCCCCGGAACGGCGGCTTTGAGCAACAACTTGGAGAGTACCGGAGCCCGTCCGTTCAACGGACGCGATCCGACAGCTTGGCAGGAAGGAGAGCGTGTTCATTCTTCATTTCATATGGAGCGCAGCATTTCTTTCTGCATGCGTTCACCCGCTATCTACGCAAAGTGCGGAAGAACCACTCTCGCGGGGGAAGCTCACCGCCGCGCAAGCACAGCTCCCAGGACGTTATCGGCGGCATTCCAACCGAAGGCCGGCTGCGGTGCGGTTACGCGCGAAGGCACGTTGCGTTGTCACTGGCTCCTACCCCTTTTGGTGTGTATGCTTGCAACTGTCTCACGGTGACACACTATCGCCCGGTTTGCGGTGCGTGCGTGTCTCACGGGTGAAACATCATCGGGCATGTCTCACGGGTGAAACACGATGCAGCCGCTTGTGGCCAGGCGCCTGAAGCGATTCCTTATCACCAACCTAAAGGGCGGGTCCGGCAAGACCACGCTGGCGCAGAACCTCCTCGTCGCCTCGGCGCTCGGTGGACTCGCTACCGCCGGCTACGACACCGACGCCCAGGCACAGTTGGCCGAGTGGTGGCAGGCGCGCCCGGAGGAGGCCTCGCCGGTCGGCATGTATGCCCGACCGCTCAAGAACATGCACGACTCGCTGCTGGCCGCCGAGGCCGACGGGCCGGAGGCCGTGCGCCTCGCTGCGCAGGCCATCACCGATACGTTGACACCGGATGAGCCGTGCGACGTTCTGATCATCGACACACCGCCCGGCATCGAAGCCTACCCGGCCGCCTACAAGCTGCTGGCGCTCTCGGCCGACCTCATCATTCTGCCCTGCCAGCCCAACCAAAAGGACCGCAGCTCGACGGAGAAGCTGCTCGACTTTCTGGCGCCCATGCGCAAGCCGGTGGTCACGGTGCTGTCGCGCGTAAAGCCGCGGGTTTCCGACACGGCCACCACGCGCCGCCGCCTCGCCGCCCGCGGTGCCGACGTCTGCCCGGTGGAGATCCCCGACCTCACTGAGGTGCACCGTACCGGCGAGCGCGGGCTCGGGGTGATGGAGGTGACCGGGCTCAAGTCAGCCGAAGACATGGCGGCGGTGTGGAAGTACCTGTACAGCCGCGCGGGAGGGGCATAATGGTCGCGACGACCTTCAAGCTCACCAAGGGCCAACTGCGCACCGACACGCGCACCGAGGCCATCGACCGGGCGCGCGTGATGCTCAACACGGCCGAGCAATTCCGCGACGAGATCAGCCGGTTGTGGTACGAGAACGAGCGCCGCTTCGTGGAGATCGGCGAGTTGCTGATCGACGCGCAGGAGCGCTTGAAGCTGGAGGGCGGCGAGTGGATCGCCTGGGTGGAAGACACCCTGCCCTTCAAACGCGGCGTCGCTCACAAGCTCATGGCAGCAGCCCGTTTCATCCGCGACGAGGCTCTGCGCGCGCCCGACCGGGTCGCGCTGCTGCCGTCGTCCTACTCCACTGTCTACGAGATCTCAACCCTGCCCGACGCGCTGCGCGAGGAGGCGTTCAAGGCGGGTCTCATCACGCCCACCACGCAACGCGAGGCGGTGACCGAGTTCAAGAGGGCCACATCCACCAAGCCCGACGACCGGACAGCGGAGAACCTGCTGCGCACCGAACTGCGTCGCCTGGAGCGTCAGCGCGCCAAGATCGACGCTCGCATTGACGAAATCCGGCAGCAGCTCGGCGAGGGCTGACAAGGACTTCATGGGGCGCTACCCTCCTCCCCTGCCCCACCCAACCTGCATCGGGTGCAGACAACGCAAGGCAGGGCCGATGTTAATCGGCTTCGAACTTTGGCTCTTGGAAGTTTTGCGTGGGCGACTGAGGCGTGTTTTGCTCTTCGAGGTTCGCGTGAGGCGTGACTGAGGACCCGACCGCGCAGCAAGATCGAAGCCGGCCCGGCCGTACGTCGCGCGCTTGATTGCCTTCAGCCGGTTGACGTGCCCCTCGACCTGCCTACTGCTCCACGGCTCTGTCAGCGCGGCGCGCACCGCGTCCTCGTCGCTGCGGATCCCGGCGGCGAACGGTGCCAGCGCGCTGGCCTCGGCCCCGCGCAGCCAGCCGTTGAACGGGCCGGGTCACTTGTCCTTCACCATCCGGCAGAAGCGGGCGACGAGGTCGGCGGCCGTGGCAATGGTCAACGAGCGCTCCCGCAGAGCATGGACGAAGCGGTGGTCTTCGTCGGTCAACGTGTCGGAATTGCCGGCCAGGAGCCGCACCGCACGTCTGGGCGTCGGTGGCTCGGACCGCTTCGCCGGCGCCGGGTCGCCCAATCCAGCACGACGCTATACAGTCCGGGAAACCCGCTCACAGGTGTCAGCGGTCGGTGATCTGGAGGGTGCCCGGCGCCCCACGTGCCGCCCCCTCGGCGTAGGGGCCGGCGCGGTCGCGTATGACGATGGTGACGCTGGGGTGTGCCGCCAACCACGCCGCCAGCGTGTCGGCGCTGCGGTCGAGCAGCAGGTCGATGACGCGCCGGCGTTCAAGGTCGCACAGGATCGTTCCGTAATCGTCCACGCCGAGAACCGTCACTGGGGCGACCGGCGTGCCGGTGCCGACGCGCACCCGGTGCACCAGCGTCGTACGACTGATCGGCATGCGCATGGCCGTGGCAAGACGGGCTCCTGGGTTGCCGCCGAGCGCTAGGCCGATGCTCCGGTGCACGGCCCCCAGCCGGTCGGTCTGGCGCGCGCGGGCGCGCAACGCCGGGCAAGGGGTCGGCGAAGGTACGGCGCGCGCAGGCGGGATCGGTGCAGCGGGAGCGTCGGATGCGGACGATCAGGACGGATGGCGTTCCTGGCCTGCGAGAGATTGCGCCTACCGCCGGCTGTTCAGCGCTGCCAGCTCAACCGCCGCTTGGTCACGCAGAACTTGGAAGAGGCGAACTTTTGGCCCGGGATCGGCGTCCAATCGTCGCCCACACCGGCGGTTTAGGACTCCCTTCTCCTGCCCTGCTCCTTTGTTCGACCGGAGCTGACCGCTCCTCCGTCCCGACCTGTTCTCACCGACAGCGCCGCGCACAGCGGCGGGCAAGGCCGGCCCACCGGGCCGCCGCCGCAGGCGGCTTGGCCTTGCCGGAGCGAGCACGGTGCTATCGTGCGGTGGGTCGGGGGCGCTGCGTGCGGTTCCGTGTTGCGCCAGCTGTCGTTGCCGGTTTCGAAGATGTCGCAGTGGTGGGTGAGGCGATCCAGCAACGTGGCGGTCATCTCGGGATTCCCGAACACCAGCGACCACTCGGCAAAGCTCAAGTTGGTCGTCACCAGGATCGAGGTCCGCGCGGAAATCGAACTCCGCCAAAGTCCTGGCCAAGGGCAGCCTGGCGGCGCCGAGCGGCTAGCGGATCGAGCGTGCCTGCTTCTCCGCCAGTTCCGCGGCCAGCAGGGCGCCCAGGATCTGCTGGACGGTGCGCTGCCGCTTCAGCCCGTCGCTCATCACCTCGTCGCAGGCGGCGCGCATGCCCGACAGGCTGAGCTCGGCCATCAGCGCCATCCGTTCATGCCGTTTTCTAGCGGCCCTCCTGCACCGCGCGCAAACGGTCGTAGCGCCCGCCGTCGGCGGCCGGCTCTATGGCCCGCCCGAGGACAGGCTCCAGCGCGCACCTGCACCGGCTGGCCGGCGACGATCCGGATGCGGCGTTTGCCGGGCCCGGACGATCACCCCCTCGCGCAGGCACTCGTTCGCCTCCTCCAGCGTCTTGGCGCGCCGGCGCGGCGTGAGCGGGCGCTGGCGCAAGGTGCCGACTCGGTTCTCGACCTGGCCCTTCTTCCAGCCCGAGGCCGGGGTGCAGGCCCCCAGCCAGACCAGATAGTGCGAGCGCATCCGGGCGAAGCGGCGGTTGAAGCGGCGCTCCTTGCCGACGAACGCGGCGTCCACCGCTGGCTTCATGGTGCTGCTGCGCTTCCCTTCGGGTCTTGGATACCGCGCTCGCACAGGCCGCCGTAAACGCCGTGGCGCGGGTATGGGCGTCGAACGCCATCTCCTGGCTCCGACGGGGGTAAACCGCCACGAACGGCTTGCGGCTGTGGCAAAGGTGGACATGGGCCACCTGCACCTTGGTCGTCACCTCATCCAGGATGATTCACTCCTCCCCAGTCGAACTGGTACGCCTCGGCGGGCGCGAAGGTGAGCGGCACATGGGCGTCCCCCCGTCGGCAGCTGGCGCTGCTTGAAGCGCTTGATGGTGCGCCGCACCGCGTCGTGCCCGCCCTGGAAGCCGGCGTCCTTCCGCCACCCCAAGGGCCCCAGGCCGTCGAGCCGGTGGCGCGCCGTCCGGCCTTCATTCTCGATGATCCGCCGTTCCAGTTCCTCCTGGAACCCCGCCCGCTTCGGCAGCGGCTGGTGCTGGCGCTCGCAGCATGGCGCCGTCTCGCCCGAGCTTGGGCAATAGAGACCGGCTATGGCACAGGCGACGGATGGTGCGGTCCGGTGAAGCGCATCGGCGGCGGAATAGATCCACGCAATGCCGCGCGGAATAGTTATAAAAATACCAGTGTTCTTGAGGATTGTTGCGCAGATGCGTGAAGCGTTCGAGTCGAGCTCTCGATGCATATTGCTGCATTTTTAGCTTTCTAAGCAATGGTATTTTGGCATGCTCTCATATGAATGGAGTTTTCGGCAAATTCTCGCCAATGGCGAGCATTTGTTCGCAAACGCAAGGATTTCAACGCTTCCGAAAGCCGGGCCGTATTCGTCGGGGGGGCCTGCGACAGACTGCCGCATCGCGGCCAAGCGCCCTCGTCGCGTGTTTTGCGCATCGAAAATACGCATTTCGGCGCTGACACGGACGCATGCTGCAACTCGCACCGGCAAAACCACACGACGACACCGCGCCGCGCGCCGCCGCCGCCGCCGCCGAGGTCGATGACGGCTTCAAGGCGCTGGCGCTGCTGCTCGCCTTCACCGGCGATCCGGTGGCGCCGGCCCAGCTCGCCCGCGAAAGCGGCCTGGGCGCCCGCCGGCCGACGCTGGAGGCGCTGACCCGGCTGGCGCGTGCGCACG
>DASWVP010000277.1:0-4329 GCA_036401175.1 Azospirillum sp.
CGACTCGCCGCCTCCAGCTCGTGGCGGTGGTGGGCGCGCTCGATCAGGAGGGCCAGTTCCTGCGGGTTGCCGGGCGGGCGGTAGACGTCGTGCGCCCCGTGCATCACGGCGCGCACGGCCAGCGCGCGGTCCTCGCCGCCCAGCATGATCACCTTGGTTTCCGGCGCCTCGGCCAGGATGGCGGCCAGCAGTTCCGTCCCCTCCTGCCCGTCCGCCGTGTCGGGCGACAGCGCGAAGGAGACCGCGGCGACCGGCGGCTTGTGCGCCCGCACCGCGTGCATGGCGCTTTCGCGGTCGACCGTGACGACGATCCGCCACGACGTCAGCGCGGCGCACAGCGCCTGGGCGAGGTCGGGTTGCTCATCGGCGAGAAGCAGCGTGCGCAGGACCATGACACTCCCGATAGCGGCCCGGGCGGCGGAACGGCCCCCCTGACCGCCCCGTGCATCCCGCCGCAGAATCGCGGGAAGGCGGCCGCCTGTCCAAGGTGCGTTGGCATGACGCCGCCTGCAATTCGGGCAAATTCGGCGGATCCAAGGGGGTGCACACCACCGGGCCGCCCCCTTCGCGTCACCGCTTGCGCACGATGGAATAGGTCTCGGCCGGCGTCAGCGCCAGATCGACCGCCATCTTCACGGCCACGCCGACGACCATCAGCGCCAGCAGGATGCGCAGCGTGCGCGCCGGCACCTTGCTGCTCCAGCGCGCGCCGACCTGCGCGCCGATTACCCCGCTCGTCAGCAGGACGACGGCCAGGACCGCATCCACCGTGTGGTTCATCGTCGCCTGCAGGAAGGTGGCGTTGGCGGCGACGAAGATGATCTGGAACAGCGAGGTGCCGATCGTCACCGCCGTCGGCATCTCCAGCAGGTAGATCATCGCCGGCACCATGACGAACCCGCCGCCCACGCCCATGATGGCCGACAGGACACCGACCACGACGCCGATCACCACCGGCGGGATCACGCTGATGTAGAGCCGCGAGCGCTTGAATCGCGTGCGGAACGGCAGGCGGTGGATCCACGGGTGCGCGTGCTTCTTGCGGCGCAGGGCGGGGTTGCGGCCCCGGCCCATGAGGTCGAGCACGCCGTCGCGCAGCATGATCGCCCCGACCGTGCCGAGCACCAGCACGTAGCTGAGCGCGATGACGATGTCGACCTGCCCGATCGAGCGCAGCAGCGCGAACAGCCAGACCCCGGCCGAAGACCCCGCGAAGCCGCCGGCCAGCAGGATCAGCCCCATCTTGACGTCGACGTTGCCGCGGTGCCAATGCGTGATGACGCCGGAGACGGAGGCGCCGACCAGCTGGTTGGCTCCCGTCGCCACCGCCACCGACGGCGGGACGCCCATGAAGGTCAGCAGCGGCGTCAACAGGAACCCGCCGCCGACGCCCAGCAGCCCCGACAGAAACCCGATGCTCCCCCCCAGGGCCAGCATGATGGGAACGTTGACCGAGATCCCGGCAATTGGAAGATAGGCGTACATCGCACGTCCTGCACAGCGAGAGTGGGCGGACGTTTTCCATAACGCATCCCTTGCCGCGCCGCAATATGACCATTGTCTAAAATTAACGGCGCCGCATCCTGGCCGGCCGCGCCATGGGGCGAATCACGCGATCGAGCGCAAGTGCTGCACGTCACAAGCCGTCAAAACCTCTCCGCCGGGGCAATCGCACATGGAGACGTTTGCCCTTTGAAAGGAATCCGTCACCCCCGCGCAGGTGCTACGGTATGCACACAGGTTGCGGTGCAGTAAAAAGCCCCTCTCCCCTTGCGGGAGAGGGGTTTGGGGAGAGGGGTCGTTACCGCCGGAAGGTGGGAAGAAGAGTCTCATTTTTTCGGCCTGCCGGCCGCTATCCCCCTCTCCCCAACCCCTCTCCCGCAAGGGGAGAGGGGCTATTCTCAACGAAAACGCGCATGTACTTTCGCAAGAGCGAGATGTGTGCATACCGTAGCGCGCAGGCGGGGATCTATGATCCCGAAGACCGTGCGCAACGGAAGACGTGGATCCCCGTCTGCGCGGGAATGATGATTTTCCTGTACAGGGGGAACTGGCGCCGCTCGGCCGCATCACTCGTCGGCGGGCGCGCCCGCGCCGGGGAATTCCAGGAGGGCGGGGGCGGTGTCGGCCGTCCGGTTCCAGGCCATCTCGTGCCCGAAGTACAGGATGCTGTTGACCACCGCGCCGGTCGCGGCCAGCCCACCGGACAGCACCGGGTCGCCGGTGAACAGGAAGGCGACGGCGACGTCGGCGGCGGTTCCGACGATGCGCCAGCTCAACGTCTTCATCACGCCGAGGCCCCACGGGCCGGTTCCGCCAGAATCCCCGGCCACATCCCCGGCCAGCATCGGGGGCGACACCCGGTACGGAGCCGGCGCGGCGGACAGGTCGGGCATGGCGAGCGGATCGTCGCCGTCCAGGCGGCCGCGCAGGCCGCGCTCGGCCCGTTCCAGGGCCTGCTCGGTCCAGGTGGCGGCGGTATCGGGAAGGCTTCCGAGGAAATGGTAGCGGATATCGACCACGTCCCTGCGGTCGGTCACCCGCACCCCCGCCATCAGCCACAGCGACGGCAGCGTCCACCCTTCCCGCGCGGCGGTGTCCACGGCGGCGATCCAGGCCGGCGAGGAGCCGGGGCGGACGTTGGTTGTGACCCGGTTCACGAAGCGGCAGGCGCCGTCCACGGCGGAGGCGTAGCGGATGGCCGCGAACTGGACATCCGGCCGCGAGCAGTCGCGGGTCAGGCCCCAGCCCGCGCTGGTTTCCTTCGCGTTGGTCGTGGCCGCGTTGGTCGTGGCCGCGTTGGTCGTGGCGATGATGAAGGCGCGGACGTCGCGCCCGGCCAGCTGCACCAGGACCGCGCTGTCGAACGGCTCCGCCCCGCCCCGCCCGGCCAGCAGCCACTCCCCCGCCGGCAAGGGGATCTGCTTGCCGGACAGCGCGACGTGGCCGGTGAACCGTTCGAGGCCGGCGGCGGCGGCCGGCGCCGAACCGAACAGGACGGCCGCCAGGAGGAAGAGAAGCGCTCGCGGCATGCCGATGTCCCGTCCGTCCGGAGATGGTTCGTACACACTACCATCGCGCCGTCCCGCCGGCCAAGCACCACCGGTAAAGCGCCTCTGGCCTACCGCTTGGCGCCCTGCAGCTCCTTCAGCTTGGCGCGGATCGGGTCGTAGGGGCCGTACTTGTGCTGCTCCGCCGGGAAGCCGTCGGCGAACGGCGGGAACGGCATGTCGACGGGCTTGCGCAGGCGGTTCGGGAAGTCCTTGTCCAGGTTCGCCTTGTGCGGGCGCGGCTGGCTGTTCACGAAGGCGATGACGTCGTAGGCGTCCTCGTCCGACAGCATCGGCGCCTCGTAGGTCGTGCCCAGCGGCATGTTGTGCCGCACGAACGCCGCCGCGGTCAGTTCCCGGTACATGCCGGCGCCGTCGTTGTAGCTGTCCGGCCCCCACAGCGGCGGGAACTGGTAGCCCTCGCGGTCGCCGGCCGCGCCCCGGCGCACGCCCAGGCCGTCGGCGCCGTGGCAGGCGGCGCAGACCTCGGCATAGACGGCGCGTCCGCGCTCGGGATCGGCGGCGCGCGGCGGGTCCTTGATCGGCCGGGTGCCGGCGCCTTCGATCTTCGCGCCCACGGGGATGCCGGTGGACAGCCACTTCATATAGGAGACGAACGCCTTCATCTCCGTGCCGTCCATGGGCAGCGGCTTGCCGTTCATGGAGCGCTGCATGCAGCCGTTGACCCGCTCCTCGATGGTGCTGATCGCGTCCTCGCGCCCGCGGTACAGGGGGAACACCGCGTGCACGCCGGTCCACGGCATCGAATAGGGCTGGGTGGCGGCGTTCAGGTGGCAGCTCTGGCAAGCAAGATTGTTGCCAGAATACCGCATGGCCGGATCGGACACTTCCGGGCCGATGTGCTTGTAGGTCTCGGTGGTCAGCGCATAGCCGTACTTGATGAGCTTGCCGAGGTCGTCATCCTTCACCGTGGCGATGTCCGGCGGCGTCCATTTCGTCAGATCGACGCTGTTCGCCGGAACATCCGCGCCATGCGCGGCGCGGGACACCGGTTCGGCCAGCACGCCGAACGCCAGAACGGCCGTCGCAACGGCCAAAACACGCTTCGTCTTCACGAGCAACCCTCCAATGGGACGCTTTTTACTTACCATTTACACGACATGCGGCCATTCGCCGCACAAGGCCGACGAAGCCGATAATTACGACTCTCTCATATTAGCGCAAGCTTATTTTTGGAGTAGGCCAAGCAGCCCTATCCGGCGGACAGCGGACCGGCGATCGTGGCGGCGATGGTGGCGGCGGCGGCCAGCGTGCGGCG
>DASWVP010000278.1:0-7352 GCA_036401175.1 Azospirillum sp.
CGCGCTGGCGCTGGCGGCGGGGTTGGCGCTGTTCGCCGGCATCGGCGCCTGGGGGGCGATGCGGCTGGCCGGGGCGCCGGCCGACACGGTGCCGGGCGTGCGCCTGCGCCTGATCCAGGCCGGCATCGAGCAGCGCTACAAGTGGGACCCGGACGCCCGCCGGCAGGTCTTCGACAGCCAGCTCGACCTCGCGGCGCAGCCGGCCGCCGATTCCGCCGCCGGGCCGGTCACCCACGTCATCTGGCCGGAGACGGCGATCCCCTTCTTCATCGAGCACGACGCGCGGAGCCGGCAGGCGGTGGGCGCGGTGACGCCGTCGGGCGGGCTGACGCTGACCGGGGCGCCGCGCCGGGTGGCCGGGCCGGACGGGCAACCGCGCTTCTACAACAGCCTGCTGGCCATCGACGCCGGCGGGCGGGTGACCGCGGCGTTCGACAAGTTCCACCTCGTCCCCTTCGGCGAGTACATGCCGCTGCGCTCCTGGCTGCCGGTGGGCGCCATCGCCGGCTATGGGTCGGAGTTCTCGGCCGGGCCGGGGCCGGTCACGCTGCCGCTCGCCGGCCTGCCGCCGGTCAGCCCATTGATCTGCTACGAGGTGATCTTCCCCGGCGCCGTGGTGGACCGCGACAACCGGCCGCAGTGGATGCTCAACCTCACCAACGACGCGTGGTACGGCCACACCGCCGGGCCGCACCAGCACTTCGCCATCTCCCGCGTGCGCGCGGTGGAGGAAGGGCTGCCGCTGGTGCGCAGCGCGCAGACGGGAATTTCCGGAGTCGTCGACGCCCACGGCCGCGTCACCGCCGAACTGGGCCTGGGCGCACGCGGCGTGCTGGACGCGGCGCTGCCCGTGGCGCTGTCGGAATCCACCCTCTACGGCCGCGCCGGGGACGGGGTCCTGGTGGTAATTCTCTTGATCTGTGCCGCTTTGGCGGGCCTCGCTCGACAACGGCGCTGAGACACCCCACTCTCTTACACAACCCCCGCGCATGGCAGGGGCACACGGGGCGGGCTTGACTGCATACGCGGATATGCTCTACAAAGGACCCTACACACGTATTCAGGGAAAAGGCCATGCAGGCAGCAGCGAGGGGTCGTCGGGGCGCGACAGGACGTCCCAAAACGGGGAAACCCAATCCGATCGACGTGCACGTCGGCTCGCGCGTGCGGCTTCGCCGCACCCTCCTCGGCATGAGCCAGGAGAAGCTGGGCGAGGCGATCGGGCTGACGTTCCAGCAGGTGCAGAAGTACGAGCGCGGCGCCAACCGCATCGGTGCGTCGCGCCTGTTCGACCTCAGCCGCGTGCTGGACGTGCCGGTGTCGTTCTTCTTCGACGACATGCCGGCCGACGCGGCCGCCGCGCCGGTGGACGACGACGCTCCGCCGTCCGACGAGCGCCAGCCCGGCGCCTACGAGCCGGACCCGATGGCCAAGCGCGAGACGCTTGAGCTGGTGCGCGCCTACTACCGCATCAACGATCCGTCGGTCCGCAAGCGCCTGTTCGAGCTGACCAAGGCCGTCGCCAACGCCGCGGTGATTGAAGCGGCCGAGTGATCGTCGTTTTTTCAGGACGGCGGGGCGTGCCGCGGACGCGGCGCGCCCCGCCGTTCGTGTTCGTGCGGCATGTCCGCTCCGCCGCAGGGATTGCTTGACCCCGCCCGGAAACCTTGTCAAATACCGTTTGATAGGGTGGCATGGCTGTTCGTGCCTTTCCAGGCCGCCCCTGTGAAATAGCCGAGGCAGACCGTGGCCAAGCAGAATTACGTTTTCACGAGCGAGTCCGTGTCCGAGGGTCATCCGGACAAGGTGTGCGACCGCATTTCCGACGCGATCGTCGATCTCTTCCTCTCGCAGGATCCCCAGGCGCGCGTCGCCGTGGAGACGCTGGCCACCACCAACCAGGTCGTCCTCGCCGGCGAGGTGCGCGGGCCGGAGGGCATCACCCCCGACCTGCTGGAACAGGTCGCCCGCCACGCCGTGAAGGACATCGGCTACGAGCAGGACGGCTTCCACTGGGAGAAGATGGACGTCAAGGTCCTGGTGCACTCCCAGTCGGCCGACATCGCCGTGGGCGTCGACGCCGCCGGCAACAAGGACGAGGGTGCCGGTGACCAGGGCATCATGTTCGGCTACGCCTGCCGCGAGACCCCGGCCCTGATGCCGGCGCCGATCTACTACGCGCACGCCATCCTCAAGTCGCTGGCCGAGGCCCGCCACTCCGGCGCCGCCCCGCTGCTGGGCCCGGACGCCAAGAGCCAGGTCACCCTGCAGTACGTCGACGGCAAGCCCGTGCGCGCCACCTCGATCGTCGTCTCCACCCAGCACGACGGCTCGATCGACCAGGACGCGGTGCGCGAGATCGTCCGCCCGCACGTCGTCAACTGCCTGCCGGACGGCTGGATGTGCGAAGAGCCGCACTTCTACGTCAACCCGACCGGCCGCTTTGTCATCGGCGGCCCGGACGGCGACGCCGGCCTCACGGGCCGCAAGATCATCGTCGACACCTACGGCGGCGCGGCCCCGCACGGCGGCGGCGCCTTCTCGGGCAAGGACCCGACGAAGGTCGACCGCTCGGCCGCCTACGCCGCGCGCTATCTGGCGAAGAACGTCGTGGCCGCCGAGCTGGCCGACAAGTGCACGATCCAGCTCAGCTACGCCATCGGCGTGTCGAAGCCGCTGTCGGTCTACATCGACACGCACGGCACCGGTCGCGTCGACGAGGACCGCCTGTCGGACGTGCTCCAGCAGATGGTGAACCTCAGCCCGCGCGGCATCCGCACGCACCTCGGCCTGAACAAGCCGATCTACGCGCGCACCGCGGCCTACGGCCACTTCGGCCGCGAGCCGGACGCCGACGGCGGCTTCTCGTGGGAGAAGACCGACATCGCCGCCGACCTCAAGCGCGCCTTCTGATCGCCCGCCTCGATCGCCGACCCGCGTGCAGGGGCCTTCGGGCCCCTGCATCCGTTTAGAGCACCCGTTCCAACCCGGATTGCCGGCTCGTTGAAAGCCCCTCTCCCTTGAGGGGAGAGGGGTTGGGGTGAGGGTGGTTACCGCCTCTCGCGCTGGCCGAGGGCCAGCGCTGACGGCGTCAGGCGGATGCCTAGGGCATCCGCTGAGAGCCGGAAGGCGGGAAAAGAGTCTTTCTTCCGCCCGGCCGGGCGTAACGACCCCTCATCCCAACCCTTCTCCCTCAAGGGGAGAAGGGCTTCAAAGTGAAGCGCAATGGCATTAGGCACCCCCGCATGACCGACACCACGCAGGATCCCTCCCGCAGGCTCTACGGCCGGCGCAAGGGGCGCCCGCTGCGCAAGCGCAAGTCCGGACTCCTCGACACCCTGCTCCCCGGCCTGGAGCTTCCGGTGCCGCAGCCGGGCGAGCGCATCGACGAGCCCGCCGCGCTGTTCCCGCGCCCCGTCGACGACGTGTGGCTGGAGGTCGGCTTCGGCAGCGGCCATCACCTCGCGTGGCAGGCGGCGAACCACCCCCAGGTCGGCGTCATCGGCTGCGAGCCGTTCGTCAACGGCGTCGCCGCCCTGCTGTCCTTGGTGGACGAGGGCAAGCTGGACAACGTCCGCGTCCTTCCCGACGACGCGCGCCCGCTGCTGGACGCCCTGCCGGACGCCTCGATCGGCCGCGCCTTCATCCTGTTCGCCGATCCCTGGCCGAAGAAGCGCCATTGGGAGCGTCGTTTCGTCGGCCCGCAGAACCTGCCCCGCCTCGCCCGCGTGCTGAAGGACGGCGCCGAGCTGCGGCTGGCCAGCGACGACATGGGGCTGGTGCGCTGGATGCTGGAGCACACCGCCCGCCACCCCGATTTCGAGTGGACCGCCCGCACCCCGCGCGACTGGCGCGAGCGCCCGGCCGACTGGCCGCCGACCCGCTACGAGGAAAAGGCCATCGAGGCCGGCCGCAAGCCGGTCTTCCTGCGCTTCGTGCGCAAGCCTCGGGGCTGACGCCGGGTATGCCGCAGGTTCGGCCGGGTACAGCCGAAAACCTGACGGTCGGAGTCCTGCCGCTCCCCCGCCATTGGTAAAAGAGCTTGCAGCGCGGCGCAGAACGGCTATAGTCACAGCCGATATCCCATACGGCTTGACGGTCCGCGCAAGTGGGCCGGCGAGACGCTTTGCGGGTGGGCTGCGGCCCACTTATTTTTTTATCTGCGTGTGGAATCCTCGCGGCATGGGGCCGCCGGGGCAGGCATTGGTGGAATGGACGCAAACGGTCGGATCGAGCAGATCATCACACCTTCGGTCGAAGCCATGGGCTACGAGATCGTTCGTGTGCAGTTCTCCGGGGGGCAGCGCCCCATCCTGCAGATCATGGCCGAGCGCGCCGATGGCGCTCCCATGAGTGTGGAAGATTGCGCCGACATCAGCCGCTCGGTGTCCGCCGTGCTCGACGTCGAAGATCCGATCGCCGGGGCCTACACGCTGGAAGTCAGTTCGCCGGGCATCGACCGGCCGCTGACGCGGCTGAAGGATTACGGGCGCTTCACGGGGTTCGAGGCGAAGATCGAGACGCGTCTGGCCATCGACGGCCGCAAGCGCTTCAAGGGTCGCCTGAGGGGCGTCGAGGACGGCGAGATCCTGATCGACACCGAACACGGTCCGGGCCGCGTGCCCTTCGACAACATCCACCGCGCGAAGCTGGTGCTTACGGACGACCTCATCAAGGCCCACCAGGACCAGGGATGAGGGGCCGGCCCAGCCGGTCGCGGACGAGAAAAGAACTCTGGTCGTTTCAGGAAGTGTGACGGATGGAACTGCTGCAAGTCGCTGACGCGGTCGCCCGCGAAAAGAACATCGACCGGGACGAAGTCCTGGAGGCGATGGAGCAGGCGATCCAGAAGGCTGGTCGGTCCAAGTACGGCCACGAGCACGACATCCGCGCCCGCATCGATCGCAAGACGGGCGACATCCACCTTGCGCGCTACATCGAGGTCGTCGACACGGTGGAGAACGAGGCGACGCAGGTCAGCCTCGCCCAGGCGCAGCGCCGCAAGCCGGACACCAAGGCCGGCGACCTGATCGTCGATCCGCTGCCGCCCATCGACTTCGGCCGCATCGCCGCCCAGACCGCCAAGCAGGTGATCGTCCAGAAGGTCCGCGACGCCGAGCGCAAGCGCCAGTTCAACGAATACAAGGACCGCGTCGGCGAGATCGTCAACGGCCTCGTCAAGCGCGTCGAGTACGGCAACGTCACCGTCGACCTGGGCCGCGCCGAAGCGATCCTGCGCCGCGACGAGCTGCTGCCGCGCGAGCACTTCAAGAACGGCGACCGCGTGCGCGCCTACATCTACGACGTGCGCGAGGAAGCGCGCGGGCCGCAGATCTTCCTGTCGCGCACGCATCCGATGTTCATGGCGAAGCTGTTCGCCCAGGAAGTGCCGGAAATCTACGACAACATCATCGAGATCAAGGCGGTCGCCCGCGATCCGGGCAGCCGCGCCAAGCTCGCCGTGCTCAGCCACGACAGCTCGATCGACCCGGTCGGCGCCTGCGTCGGCATGCGCGGCAGCCGCGTCCAGGCCGTCGTCGGCGAGCTGCAGGGCGAGAAGATCGACATCATCCCGTGGAACGACGACGCCGCGACGTTCGTCGTCAACGCGCTCGCCCCGGCCGAGGTGGCCAAGGTCGTCCTCGACGAGGAGAACAACCGCATCGAGGTGGTGGTGCCCGACGACCAGCTCTCGCTGGCCATCGGCCGGCGCGGCCAGAACGTCCGCCTCGCCACCATGCTGACGGGCTGGGACATCGACATCATGACCGAGGCGGAGGAGTCCGAGCGCCGCTCGGAGGAATTCCGCTCGCGCTCGCAGCTCTTCATCGACGCGCTCGACGTCGACGACGTCATCGCCCACCTGCTGGTCGCCGAAGGCTTCACCACGGTCGAGGAGATCGCCTTCGTCGACACCGAGGAGCTGGCGGAGATCGAAGGCTTCGACGAGGACGTCGCGGCCGAGCTGAAGCAGCGCGCCATGAGCTTCCTCGAAGAGCAGGACGCCACCATGACCG
The DNA here is from genome assembly GCA_036401175.1 of Azospirillum sp. Taxonomy (GTDB): domain Bacteria; phylum Pseudomonadota; class Alphaproteobacteria; order Azospirillales; family Azospirillaceae; genus Azospirillum. The sequence continues at coordinate 6,018 of DASWVP010000278.1, forward strand.
AGCGCCGGCGCGAGCTGGGCGTCGGCGACGACGTCGCCGCGCTGTGCGGCCTGCCGCCGGCCATGCTGGTCAAGCTCGGCGAGAACGGCGTCAAGACGATGGACGACCTGGCCGACCTCGCCGCCGACGAGCTGCGCGAGTTCCTCGGCAAGGACGCCCCCTCGGAAGAGGACGCGAACGCCATCATCATGGCGGCCCGTGCGCACTGGTTCGAAGGCGAAGGGGCGGCGTCGGCGCCGCAGCCCGCCGCCGGCGGCCAGCAGCCGGCCGCCGAGTGAGATCACGGTTAACACGGCAACGGTTTAGAGAAGACGGACGGTCACGGAACGGATGGCAGGTCTGAACGACGCAACCGCGACGGACGCCCAGGTGGCGTGCACGGCGCCGGACCCCGACGAGGAGCGGGGTCCGCTGCGTCGCTGCGTCGTGACGGGCGCCGTTCAGCCCAAGGACGGCATGATCCGCTTTGTCATCGGACCCGATGGCGCGGTCGTGCCGGACCTGGAGGAACGCCTTCCCGGCCGTGGCCTGTGGCTGACCGCCGATCGCGCGGCCCTGGACAAGGCCGTGGCGAAGAACATCTTTTCCAAGGCCGCGCGCCGCGCCGTTCGCGTCGCGCCGGACTTGGCGGAACGGCTGGAACATCTGCTGGAACGGCGCTGCCTCGATCAGTTCGGGTTGGCACGCCGCGCCGGGCAGTCCGTCGCCGGCTATGAGAAGGTGCGCGAGGCGCTCAAGACCGGCCGTGTCGGCCGGGGCGGCGCTCCGGGCCTTCTGGTGGAAGCATCCGACGGTTCGGCGGATCAGCGTGGCAAGATCGCCGCGCTGGCGCCGCACCTGCCGATCGTGGACCTGTTCGATTCGGCGGCCATAGCCGCCGCCCTCGGCCGGGACCACGCCGTGCATGCCGTCATGGCGCGCGGCAAACTCGCCGATGGGCTGGCCCGCGATGCGGCCCGGCTGCAGGGCATTAGGGGCTTAGTTGCCGGCGCGGGGCCGGCGGGCCAGGGGAACCAACGTTTTTAACTATCCGGATCCGATGACCGACAGCAACGACCAGGACCACAAGAAAGTCTTGCACCTCAACGCCGGCACCTCGAACAAGGGAAAGCTGGAGTTGAAGAAGCCGGTCGACACCACGGTCCGGCAGAGCTTCTCCCATGGTCGCTCCAAGACCGTGACCGTCGAAGTCAAGCGCAAGCGCACCGTCGAGAAGGGCGCCGTTCCCGGCGTGGCCGACGGCGGCGCCGCGGCGCGCCAGGCGGCGCAGGGCATCCCCATGCGCGGACCCGGCGGACGCCCGGCCCGTGGCGGCGGCGGTGCCGTGCGCCAGCT
>DASWVP010000279.1:0-2565 GCA_036401175.1 Azospirillum sp.
GCGACGACGAGGCGTACAGCTTTCTGGTCTTCGAGCGCGGCACCGACGCGCTGGTCGGCGGGCTGGGCCTGTCCAACGTGCGGCGCGGCGTGGCGCAGATGGCGACGCTGGGCTATTGGGTCGGGCAGCCTTACGCGCGGCGCGGCCATGTCTCCGGCGCCACGCGGCTGGTGCTGGATTTCGCCTTCGGCCAGCTCGGCCTGCACCGCGTCGAGGCGGCCTGCCTGCCCACCAACGAGGCGAGCCGCGGCCTGCTGGAAAAGGTGGGCTTCACGCACGAGGGCTACGCGCGCGGCTATCTGCGCATCGACGGGGCGTGGCGCGACCATGTCCTGTACGCGGTCCTGCGTGAAGAGTGGCGTGGTTAACAGCGCGCACGGTCGGGGTCTAATACCTTTTCCCCGATTGGTGGCTTTGTAACCTTAAGCAACGTTTAACCTCTTGGGGCCACCATCCGGGAAACAATCGATCGACGCGACAGGTGCGTACATGACCGAAAAGCCCATTTGGACGCAAGAAACCACCCTTCACTATTCGCTGCGGAGCGGCGCCCGGCGCATCGACCTGCGCTATGAGCCGGCTGGGTTCCAGAGCGGTTGGGCGGTGTACGTCGGCAGCAACCTCGTGGAGCGCTGCGCCGAATTCATGCAGGCCCGCGGCGTCGCCCTGGAGGCGGCGCAGACGGCGTAAGGGATGCGCCGTAGGTTGGGTTGAGGCGCCGCCGAAAACCCAACGCCTTCGCGGCGCGGGGTGTGTTGGGTTTTCGCTGGCGCTCAACCCAACCTACGGTGCCTGAAGCAGGGGAAACGGTCAGGCGGCGTCCGGCTTGCGGCCGAGCGCCACATCCATGGCGAGCTGGTCGATGCGCCCGTCCAGTCGGCCGATTTCCTTGAGCCGGACGACGCCCAGCATCTCCTTGATCTGACGCTGCTCATCCTCCAGCCGTTCGTTGCTGGCCTCCAGTCGCGCGTTGCTGGCGTCCAGGCGGGTAACCGTGGCTTCGATGCGCTCGACCTTGTCGAGCAGCAGCATGAGGACGGATTTCAGTTCGGGGTCCATGGAGCCTCCGGCACCGGCGTCTGGTCCGAGAATACCACCGTCACGCGATCGTGTGCAAGATGCACCCGCGTCACGCGTGCCCGGCCTCGCCGGAGAGCATGGAGAGGCTGACGCCGAGCGTGGCGATGGAGCGTTCCCACTTGGCGTCCAGGTCCTTGTCGAACAGCAGCTTGTCGTCGCAGGGCGCGGTCAGCCAGCCGTTCTGCTGGATCTCCTGGTCGAGCTGGCCGGGTCCCCAGCCGGCGTAGCCGAGCAGCAGGATCGACTGCTTCGGCCCGCGCTCCTCGGCGATGGCCCGCAGGATGTCGATGGTGGCGGTCAGCGCCACGTCGTCGTCCACCACCAGCGTGCCGTCGCGCACGTAGTCGGTGGAGTGCAGCACGAAGCCGCGCCCCGATTCGACCGGCCCGCCGAAGTGCACGGGCATGTTCGCCGCCCCCTTCACGTCTTCCAGGCCGAGCTGTTCGAGCAGGTCGTGGAAGGTGATCGAGCCGAACAATTTATTTATGACCAGCCCCATGGCGCCGTCTTCGTTGTGAGCGCACATATAGATGACCGTGCGCTGGAAGCGCGGATCCATCATGCCGGGCATCGCGATGAGCAACTGCCCGGTCAGGTATTCAGGGGACTTGGTCGCGAGCGGCATGGGCGGTTATCCTTCTTTCCTTGGCGGAAAGCCCGGTATGATCCGGACTCCGCGGCCGCCTGGGGCAAGTGTGACAGCACGGGCCACGGCATGTCACGGATTATAGACCCGGCCCGTCACCGTTTCCTTACTGATATGACAACACGTGAAGCGATGAAAAGGTTTGCCGCCACCCCGCCGATGACCCCGCTGTTGACCCTGCTGGTCGGCCTGCTGCTGTGGGCCGCCGGTCTGCATTCCGGCGCCGCGCTGGCGGCGTCGGGCCCCGTGGTGCGCGGCGGACCGGTCGAGGCACGCCTGATGTCCGCCGTGGAGGGAACGGGCGACCTCGCCGGCGTGCCCCTGGCGCTGGAGGTCCGGCTGGACAAAGGGTGGAAGACCTACTGGCGCTCCCCCGGCGACGCCGGCCTGCCGCCGCGGGTCGAATGGGCCGGCTCGGCCAACCTGAAGCAGGCCGAACTCGCCTACCCGGCGCCGCACCGCATGACCCTGCTGGGCATCGAGACGATCGGCTACGACGGCGCCGTCACCTTCCCGATCCTTGCCGTGCCGCAGGAGCCGGGCCGGCCGATGGACGTCAAGGCCGGGCTCGACCTGCTGGTCTGCTCGGAGATCTGCGTGCCGCAGCGCGTGGACGTGGCGCTGACGCTGCCCGCCGGCCCGGCGACGCCGGGACCGGAGGCCAACGCCGTGTCGCGCGCCCGCAACATGGTGCCCGGCGACGGCCGCGCCGCCGGGCTGGAGATCCGCGCCGTGCGGACGCAGGCGAACGTGCTGGAGGTCGAGGCGACGGCGCGCGAGCCCTTCGGCACGCCGGACCTGTTCGTCGAAACCGACCCGCCGGTGATCTTCAAGGCGCC
>DASWVP010000280.1:0-12271 GCA_036401175.1 Azospirillum sp.
CGCCAGCCGCCCCAGCCGCGCCAGCCCCAGCGCCAGCAGGTCGCCCCGCTTGGTGCCGGCCAGCGCGTGCAGCTCGTCCACGATCACGCAGCGCAGGGGGCGGAAGATATCGGCCGCGTCGGCGTAGGACAGCAGCAGCGCCAGGCTTTCCGGCGTCGTCATCAGGATGTGCGGGGGGTGGGCGCGCTGGCGCCGCCGCCGGGCCTCCGGCGTGTCGCCGGTGCGCGTCTCGGCGCGGATCGGCAGCCGCATTTCGGCCACCGGCTCCTCCAGGTTGCGCTGCACGTCCACCGCCAGCGCCTTCAGCGGCGAGATGTAGAGCGTGTGCAGCCCGCCCCGCGGCCGCTCCGCCAGCTCGATCAGCGAGGGCAGGAAGCCGGCCAGCGTCTTCCCGCCGCCGGTGGGCGCGATCAGCAGCGCCGACTCCCCCGCCTGGGCCGCCGCGACCATGGCGAGCTGGTGCGCGTGCGGCACCCACCCGCGCGAGCGGAACCACCCGGCCACGTTGGGCGGGAGCAGACCGCCGGTCATCGCGGCGCGCCCCTCGGAAACGCCTGGAATGCAACGGGATGAAACACGATGATACGCCGTTCGGCAGGTTGTATCATTCCCGAGCCTCGTACCGCCCGCACCGGGAGGACGACGGGACGAGTATGCCAGCCGGTAGGAAAATTATCAATGCCGCCCTTCCCCCTGGAGATGGGGCGGCAGTCTGTGTATGGTTGCACATCTTCAATAAACTTCCATTCGCCGTATGAACCCCGAAGCCTTCATTCATTATTGGCACGACAAGGGCGGTTCCGAGCGCGCCAACTATCAGAAATTCATCAACCAGCTCTGCGCCGTTCTTGGCGTGACGGAGCCGGAGGCGACCAGCGAAGACGAACGCCTCAATGATTACGTCTACGAACGGCGCGTGCGGGCGCTCGACGTGGAAGGTGAGGACGGCCGCAACAACTACATCGATTGCTACAAGCGGCACTGCTTCGTCCTGGAGGCCAAGCAGTCGAAAAAGCGCCAGCGCGGCGAGGAGCCGGTGACGGCCGACCTGTTCGGCGGGCTGCCGTCGGCCCAGCGCGCCCCGGCGGCGTCGTGGGACCGTCTGATGAAGCAGGCCCGCGCCCAGGCCGAGCGTTATGCCAAGGCGCTCCCGGCGGAGCACGGCTGGCCGCCGTTCCTCGTCATCGTCGACGTCGGGCACGTCATCGAAACCTACGCGGACTTCACCGGGCTGGGGAAGGCGTACCTGCCGTTCCCCGACAGCCGCAGCCACCGCATCCAGCTCAAGGATCTGGCGGACGGCGCGATCCAGGCCCGGCTCAAGGCGATCTGGGAGAGCCCGAAGTCCCTCGACCCCGCCATCCACCGTACCGAGGTGACGCGGGACATCGCGCAGCGTCTGGCCCGTGTCGCGCGCGGCCTGGAAAAGCGCTATCCGGCCAAGTCGGTGGCGATGTTCCTGATGCGCTGTCTGTTCACCGCGTTCGCCGAGGATGTCGGGCTGTTGCCCGAGGACAGCTTCCTCAACGTGCTGCGCCTCGCCGAACCGCACCCCCAGCACCTTCCGCGCTACCTGACGCCCCTGTGGCGCAGCATGGACAAGGGCAACGAATTCGACCCGATGATTCATGCCAAGGTCCGCCACTTCAACGGCGGCCTGTTCAAGGATGCCGAGGCGCTGGCGGTGGACGCCGATGAGATCGGCGAACTGATCACCGCCTGCATCCGCGATTGGCGCAACGTCGAACCGGCCATCTTCGGCACCCTGCTGGAAAGCGCGCTGGGCAAGCGGGAGCGCGGCCAGCTTGGCGCCCACTTCACGCCGCGCGCCTATGTGGAGCGGCTGGTCGTCCCCACCGTGATCGAGCCGCTGCTGGAGGATTGGCACACCGCGCAGGCGCTGGCCGAAGCCGCGCGCGGCAAGGGCGACATGGCGGGCGCAGTGGCGCAGGTCCGGGCGTTCCATCGCCAGCTCTGCACCACCCGCGTCCTGGACCCGGCCTGCGGCACCGGCAATTTTCTGTACGTCGCGCTGGAGTTGATGAAGCGCCTGGAGGGCGAGGTGCTGCTGGCCCTGGAAGACCTGGGCGCCGGCACGCAGGCGAGCCTGGACCTTGCGGGGCTGAGCGTCGGGCCGCACCAGTTCCTGGGTCTGGAGAAGAACCCCCGCGCCGTCCCCATCGCCGAGCTGGTCATCTGGCTGGGCCACCTGCAATGGCACCTGCGCCAGCGCGGCCCCGAAAGCCTGTCCGAACCGATCCTGCGCCCCTACGACACCATCCACGAAGGGGACGCCGTGCTGGCATGGTCGCGCGAGGAACTGCTGCGCGACGAGCAGGGACGGGTGCGGACCAAATGGGACGGCTATTCGTACAAGACCGACACCTTCACCGGCCGCGAAGTCCCGGACGACACGCAGACCGTCGAGCTGAAGCGCTATCACGACCCGAAGCCGGCGGAGTGGCCGGAGGCGGAATTCATCGTCGGCAATCCGCCATTCATTGGTGCGAAATATCTACGGCAAGAGCTTGGGGATGGGTATGCGGAGGCGTTGTGGGAGGCATATCCTAATATGCCGAAAGGTGCTGACTTTGTAATGTATTGGTGGGATAAAGCGGCCGATCTTGTTCGTCATTCGAAGGTGAGGCGATTCGGATTTATCACAACGAACAGCATTGCTCAGACTTTTGCCGGGCGGGTGATCCGCCGTCATCTGAATGCAAAGCCTGCGATGCATATTGTATTGGCGGTCCCGGACCACCCTTGGGCGGATGCACGTGACGCTGCGGCAGTAAGAATTGCGATGACGGTAGGCGCGTTTGGATCGGGAGAGGGGACGCGCAAAACGATTATTCGGGAGGAGGCGATCGCCGATCGAGATGGTGCTGTCACCGTTGAGTTCTCTGTCTCTAAAGGCAGGATTGACGAGAAGTTAGATATAAATGCTGTGGCAACTTCTGTCGTTGCTTTGAGATCTAATGAGGGGCTTTCGTCGCCGGGAGTGAAGCTTCACGGCGATGGATTCATTCTCATGCCATTCGAGGCGCAAGGTTTCTTAAGGCAAGAGTCCAAAGATAGCGCTGTGTTTGTAAAGAAGTATATGAATGGAAGGGATGTTCTCGGGGTTAGTAGAAATGCATTTGTAATTGATTTGTATGGAATAGGGGAGGGTGATGCGCGTAGTAAGTGTCCAGATCTCTACCAAATCGTTTACGATAGGGTAAGGCCTGAAAGGATGGCAAACAATAGGCCGTCTTATAGGGAATGTTGGTGGACATTTGGAGAGCCGAGATCTGAAATGCGTAGATCGTTACGAGGCCTTTCAAGGTTCATAGTGACGCCGGTAACCGCTAAGCACAGGGTTTTCGCCTTTTTGAATGCTGACACAGTCCCGGATGATGCCCTAATTGTTATTTCGTGTGAAGATGGGTTTTGTTTGGGTGTTCTGTGTTCAAGAATTCATTGCCTTTGGGCTAAGGATAGAGGCGCATTTCTTGAAGATCGTCCCCGGTATATAAAAACTCGATGCTTCGACCCATTTCCGTTTCCTGATGCAACTTCTGCGAGAAAGAGCGTCATAGGCGCGCTTGCAGACGAGCTTGATGCGCATCGGAAGCGGGTGTTGGCTGAGCGTTCGGGATTGACCGTCACTATGTTGTACAACGTCCTGGAAAAGCGGAAGGCGGGGCAGGCGATGACGCCGGCGGAGCAGGACATCTACCAGTTCGGCCAAGTCGGCGTGATGCTGGACCTGCACGAGCGCATCGACCGCGCGGTGGCCGAGGCGTACGGTTGGCCGGCTGACCTGACCGATGCGGAGATTCTCGAACGGCTGGTGGCGCTGAACGCCGAACGCCACCAGGAGGAGTTGCGGGGGCATGTCCGGTGGCTGCGGCCGGAATTCCAGAACCCGGACGGCCGCGTGGCGCCGGCGCAACTCGTGGCCGACCTGGGCGTCGTCGAGGGTGCGGCCAAGCTGCCGCCCTGGCCCAAGGCGCCGGCCGAACAGGTGCAGGCGCTTCTTGCGGCCCTGCGCGCCACCGGAAAGGCGGCGACGGCCGAGACGGTCGCCCGCCGCTTCAAGGGCGCGCGCACGCCGAAGGTGCGGGAACTGCTGGACGTATTGGTGTCCGTGGGGCAGATCCGGCAGGTCGGCGACAACCACTTCGCCGCCTGAAGACGGATCGCGCCATCGCCGACGCCCGCGCGGCGCGGCGGTCGCGCCGCCCGCCGTCCGTCCGCGGCATCGCCGTTGCGCTGTCTACCGCCCCTCCGGGAACGCCTTCAGCATCTTCACCGCTACCCGCAGATCGCGCAGGCTAAGGCGTCGGGAGGACTGGAGAAGTTCGACTTCAAGCGGGAGGCGGTCGGGGGCGATGGTTTCGCCGGGGTCGAACACGTCGGTCAACTCGCGCAAGGGGATGCGCAGCCTTTCGGCGATGCGGGCAAGCGTGTCGATGGTCGGCAGGGTCTCGCCACGTTCCATGTTGGAGACGGTCTGAACGGAACGGTCGATCAGCTCCGCAAGCTGTTCCTGCGTGAGGCCCCGGTCGGACCGGAGGGTGCGGAGCACCAGCGCGAATTCCTGCAAGCGGTCCATGCCCGGACTGTCGTCGGTGCGGAGTCCGTTGACCATCAAGCGGCTTGGTCGTAACGTCGAATTTCAGCAAAGCTGTTTTAAGTGATAGGGGGCCGCGCATGCGCTGTCTCGGGAAACTGCTGGTCATCTGGGGCGGGCTGCTGCCGGTGCTTACCTTCCCGTGGATGCGCGGGTTCCATTGGCAACTGGGGGTGCTCGGCAGCCTGGAGCAGATGCACGTCTTCGTCGCGGGCGCGGAGGTTTCGTACGCCGCCGTTGTGACGCTCGGGCTGGGCATGGCGGGACTCGGGATGAGCTATGTGGTGCTGGCGGGGGAGGGGGAGGGGCGGGGATCGGCTCGGAGGGTGCGCCGTGCGGGACCCCCTCACCCTAACCCAGGTCGCTCGCAAGTCTCGCGACCGCGCTTCGCCTACGGTCGCCTTCGGCGCCCGTCCGGCCTGCGGCCGTCGGCTACGCGCCCCAGAGGGGAGAGGGAACTTGGGTGTGTGCGCAGCCTCTCGCATGTTGCACCGCAACGGTGCTATCCTCAGGCTATCCCGGCCGCACACGTTTTCTGGCGCGTGAGGACCCATGCCGCTTTATTCGTATCGATGCAAAGCCTGCGATCGTGAGTTCGAGACCCTGGTCCGGTCCACCGACGTGCCGGCGTGTCCGGCGTGCGGCGGTTCGGAGCTGGACAAGCTGGTGTCCCGGCCGGCGCCGGAGGGCAAGTCGGGGGCGCTGGTGAAGGCGGGCCGCTCGGCGGCGGCGCGCGAGGGGCACTTCAGCAACTACAGCCGCGCCGAACGCTCGAAACTGTAGGCGCTCGTCCTCCGCCGTCAGCGCCACCATATGGGGGGAAGGGCGGCGGCGGAGGTGCGGCATGGCGCTGGTGTTGGGGGGCGGCAACCCGTTGCGGCGCATCGCGGTCGCCTACGTCAACAAGGCGCTGATCCTGGCCTGCGTGCTGGCCTTCGTGCTGGGCCTGCCGCCGGAGCCGTTCGCCTTCGTCCCCGCCTATGTGTTCGGCACCGTCGACGTCGCCGCCCCGCTGCCGGTAGCGGACACGCTGCGCGGCGTGTTCGGGCACGTGCTGGTGCACGGCGACCCGGTCCACCTCGTCACCAACATGGTGGCGCTGTGGGTCTTCGGCGACAACGTCGAGGACGCGATGGGGCACCTGCGCTATCTGGGATTCTTCCTGCTGTGCGCCGCCGCCGGGGCGCTGGGGGAGGGGGCGATGGCGGTGGAGCCGATGCGGCCGCTGGTGGGGGCCAGCGGCGCCATTTCCGGCGTGATGGGCGCGTACCTGCTGCTGCACCCGCATGCCAAGCTGTTGATATTGCTGTTCTTCCGCATTCCGGTGCTGCTGCCGGCGTCGATGGTGGTGGGCGGCGATCTGGCGGCGAACATCGCCATGGCGGTGTTTCAGCCGGCCGGGCCGGGGATGGGCGACGTGGCGTGGTGGGCGCATCTGGGCGGATTCGCGGCGGGGATGCTGCTGGTGGTGCCGCTGCGGCGGGCCGGCGTGCCGCTGTTCCACCCGGCCGACACCTATCCGGAGGTGCCGTTCCCGCGCCTGCAAACCGTGCTGGTCGATTTCTTCCCGGCGCGGCGGCGGCTGGGCGATCCCGTCGCGGCGGCGGGCAAGGCGGCGGTGTACCTGGGGCTGGTCGCGGTGCTGATCTGGACGCTATAGTCGGCGTCCAGTGAAGACTTGCGGGAGAGGAACCCCCATGGCGGACGTGACGGCGCCGGTGCTCGGCGTGATCGGCGGCAGCGGCGTCTATGACATCGACGGGCTGGAGAACAAGCGCTGGGTCAAGGTGGACAGCCCCTTCGGCGAGCCGTCGGACGAGCTGCTGATGGGCGAGCTGGACGGGCAGAAGCTGGTCTTCCTGCCGCGCCACGGCCGCGGCCACCGCATCCCGCCGTCGGAGCTGAACTTCCGCGCCAACATCGACGCGCTGAAGCGGGCGGGCGTGACGGAGATCCTCAGCGTGTCGGCCGTCGGCTCGCTGAAGGAGCATCTGCCGCCGGGCACCTTCGTGCTGGTCGACCAGTTCATCGACCGCACCTTCGCCCGCGCCAAAAGCTTTTTCGGGACCGGGCTGGTGGCGCACGTGCCGCTGGGCCACCCGGTGTGCGGGCGCCTGGGCGACGCCATCGAGGAGGCGCTGAAGGAACTGGACGTCAAGTACCAGCGCGGCGGCACCTATATGGTGATGGAAGGGCCGCAGTTCTCGACGCTGGCGGAATCGGAGATGTACCGGAGCTGGGGCTGCGAGGTCATCGGCATGACCAACATGCCCGAGGCCAAGTTGGCCCGCGAGGCGGAGATGTGCTACGCGACCGTGGCGATGGTCACCGATTACGACTGCTGGCACCCCGACCACGACGACGTGACGGTGGAAGCAGTGATCAAGGTGGTGATCGCCAACGCGGAACGGGCGCGCGAGCTGGTCAAGCGCGTGGCGCCCAAGCTGCGCGGCCGCACGCATCTGTGCGACAAGGGCTGCCACACGGCGCTGGACAACGCCATCATGACGGCGCCCGACAAGCGCGACCCGGCGCTGATGCGCAAGCTGGACGCGGTGGCGGGGCGGGTGCTGGGGGTGCGGGGGTGAGGTTTTCCGGAGACGGGTGGCTGTTCGCTTTGTAGGATGCATCGGACCCGGGCCGTCACTTCGTCAACGTGAGTCCGTCGAAGGGGGCGTCAACAGGATGAGCAAAGCTCTGGCGGATGCCGTTGCCGGCATGCTCGGTGGTGGCGCGATACTTGCCTTGGTTGCCGTAGTGGGGTGGTTCTCCAGGGAAGCAATCATTCGTGTCCTTGACAGCCGCCTCGACCTGTTCCGCCATACCCTTCGCAGGAACGAAGATCGTAATCGCATATTGGCGACGTCAGCCGCCGCCTTCATGGAGAGGCAATTAAGTGAATTTTACTGGCCGCTTTACATACGCTTACAAAAAGATAACGTGATATGGAGGCATATCTTGAAAAGAAGCAGCGATAACGAGATTGACAGACGCTTGGCGGAGGGTGTGGATAGCGATGTTATTAAGAACCACGAAGAAATGCTCAGAATAATACAAGAAAAAATTCATTTGTCTGGATTGGATACGGAGTTCGAAGGGAAGCTGTTGGCGCTGGTCCACCATATCACGGTCTACAGGGCCATCAGGGGGGCCGGTGTCCGTGATGTCGACCCGTACCATCTGGGGGTGCCTTGGCCCAGCGAGGTCTTTGAGATGATCAAGGTACGGACGGAGCGATTGCAAAAGGACTACGAAGACCTTCTGGGGCAAGCCGGTCTGACGAAAAGCAAAAGCGCTTTGTTGCAGGCCGGGGGGTGACGCCGCCTGCTCGCCGGCTGGCTGCTTGCGCCGGCCGTTAGCGTCCGCCGCGCTAGGTGTCCGGGCCGCGGGTTCACCTCCTGCCAACTTGGGTTGCCCCGGTCAACAGGAGGTGGGAGTGGCCGTTCCCTTATACGGGTGGTCAGTGCCGGGTGCGGGCCGGGTTGACGTAGACGCCGTCCCAGTCGACGCCGAACAGGGCGTCGTCGCCGGCCTCTTCCACCATATCCTCGTACTCGACGGCGTCGATCACGCCGAAGATGGAGGCGGTGCCCTCGGCGTCCAGGTCGCAGGTGATGACGCGGCTGCCGACCTCGACCGAGGTGAAGAAGACTTCCGACAGCTCCATCGCGTCCAGCTCGGTGGCGACGCGGCACTCGATCTGGTGGGCCATGACCGCCGGCATCGACGCGCGGAGCTGGGCCGCCTGCGAGGCCCACACGATGCGCTGCACACGCGTCGCCGGGCGGCTGTCCTCGCCCTCCATCGGGCTCTGGTTCGTGGCCATGCTGATCATCTGGGACACCAGGCTCGACGGGCTCGACGTGCGCATAAGAACCTCCGTGCTACGCGAGCCCCACAATCGGCCTTCGGTGGTTAAAGGGGTCTTAAGACGAAGGTGGGCAGAAGGCTTACCCTCTTCGGCTGGTCGACGTAGGCCGGGGCGCCGGGACGGGGGCCAGCGCGGCGTAGGCGGCGGCGATGCGGGCGGCGGTCACGGCGTTGTTGCGGATCAGCGCCACGTTCGCCGCAAGGCTGCGGCCGCCGGTGATCTCCTTCATGCGGGCCAGCAGGAAGGGGGTGACGGCCTTGCCGGCGATGCCCTGGGCGGCGGCCTCGGCCAGCGCGCGGGCGATGGCGGCCTCCGTCCCGGCGGCGTCCAGCGCGTCGGCCTCGGGGATCGGGTTGGCGGCGACGATGCCGCCGTCGAGGCCAAGCCGCCACTTGGCGTGCATGATGCGGGCGACCTCGTCTGCCGTGTCGCAGCGCCGCGCCACGGGCAGGCCTGAGGAGCGGGCGTAGAAGGCGGGGAACTCGTCGGTGCCCAGCCCCAGCACCGGCACGCCGCGCGTCTCCAGATACTCCAGCGTCTTGGGCAGGTCGAGGATCGACTTGGCGCCGGCGCAGACGACGCAGACGCTGGTGCGCGCCAGCTCGTCCAGGTCGGCGGAAATGTCGAAGCTGGTCTCGGCGCCGCGGTGGACGCCGCCGATGCCGCCGGTGGCGAACACGGCGATGCCCGCCCGCTCGGCCGCGATCATCGTCGCCGCAACGGTGGTGGCGCCCAGCGCCCCGGTGGCCAGCGCCACGGCCAGATCGCGGCGGCTGAGCTTCCACACGTCCTTGGACGTGGCGAGGCGGTCGATGTCGTCGTTGTCCAGGCCGACGCGGATGCGGCCGTCGAGAACGGCGACGGTGGCCGGCACCGCGCCCTCGGCCCGCACGGCGGCCTCCAGCGCGCGGGCGGTCTCGACGTTCTGCGGGTGCGGCATGCCGTGCGCGATGACGGTGGATTCCAGCGCCACGACCGGCCGGTTCTCGGCCAGCGCGTCGGCCACCTCGGGCGCCAGGGACAGATAGTCTTGCATGGGCGTGAGGATGCGGGGACCTTGGGGCGGGCGCAATGGGAAGTTGATCCTAGGGCGGCGGCGGCCCATATTGGACGCATGTCCACCCCCGTCCCTCCCGAGCGTTGGATGCGCGTCCGCCCCGAGGGGCTGTTCGTCGAGCCCGGCGGCTTCTTCATCGACCCCGTGCGCGCGGTGGAGCGCGCCGTGGTCACGCACGGCCATTCCGACCACGCCCGGCCGGGGCACCGGCACGTCCTGGCCACCGAAGGTACGCTCGCCATCATGCGCCAGCGGCTGGGCGAGGGGGCGGGGGCGAGCCAGCAGGCGCTGGGGTATGGCGAGGCGATCCGCATCGGCGACACCACGGTGCGGCTGGTGCCGGCCGGGCACGTGCTGGGCAGCGCGCAGGTGGTGGTGGAGCATGGGGGCAGCCGGGTGGTGGTGTCGGGCGACTACAAGCGCGCCTTCGACCGCACCTGCGCGCCGTTCGAGCCGGTGCCCTGCGACGTCTTCGTCACCGAGGCGACCTTCGGCCTGCCGGTGTTCCGCCACCCGCCGGACCTGGGGGAGGTGGAGAAGCTGCTGCACTCCATGCGGGTCTTCCCGGAGCGCAGCCACGTGGTGGGCGTCTACGCGCTGGGCAAATGTCAGCGGCTGATCACGCTGCTGCGCGCGGCGGGGTTCGACGGGCCGATCTACCTGCACGGCGCGCTGGCGCCGATCTGCGAGCTGTACCAGGGCTTCGGCGTCGAACTGGGGGAGCTGCGCCCGGCCACGGTGGCGGTGCGGGAGGAACTGAAGGGCGCGCTGGTGCTGGCCCCGCCCGGCGCCACCGCCGACCGCTGGGCGCGCCGGCTGAGCGACCCGGTGGTGGCGATGGCGTCGGGGTGGATGCGCGTGCGCCAGCGGGCGCGCCAGCGCGGCGTGGAACTGCCGCTGGTCATCTCCGACCATGCCGATTGGGGCGAGCTGTGCCGCACGCTGGACGACGTCGGTGCGCCGGAGGTGTGGGTGACGCACGGGCGCGAGGAGGCGCTGGTGCACGCCGCCCGCACCCGCGGCATCCGCGCCCGCGCGCTGGCGCTGGTGGGGTTCGAGGAGGAGGGGGCGTGAAACGCTTCGCCGACCTGATCGACGCGCTGGTGTTCATGCCGTCGCGCAACGGCAAGATCCGTCTGCTTGGCGATACCTTCGCGCATGTCCCCGATCCGGAGCGCGGCTGGGCACTGGCGGCGCTGACCGGGACGCTGGTGTTCCGCGAGGCCAAGCCGGCGGCCGTGCGGCAGCTTGCCCTGAGCCGGGTGGACGCGGAGCTGTTCGGCTGGTCCTACGACTACGTCGGCGATCTGGCGGAAACCGTGGCGCTGATCTGGCCGGAACGGCCGGAACGCGCCGGCGGTCCGCCGCCGACGCTGACCGAGGTGGTGGAGACGCTGCGCGCGGCGAAGCGGGCCGAGGTGATGGGGCTGGTCGAGGGCTGGATGGACAGCCTGGACGCATCCTCGCGCTTCGCGCTGTTGAAGCTGATCACCGGATCCTTGCGCGTCGGCGTGTCGGCGCGCATGGCGAAGACGGCGCTGGCGGCGTGGGGCGGGGTGGACGTCAACGCCATCGAGGAGTGCTGGCACGGGCTGACGCCGCCGTACGAACCGCTGTTCGCCTGGCTGGAGGGGCGGGCGGAGGCGCCGTCGTCGGCGCTGGGCGCCGGGTTCCGGCCGCTGATGCTGGCGAACCCGCTGGAGGAGGCGGACCTGGCCGCCCTCGACCCGGCCGACTATTGCGCGGAGTGGAAGTGGGACGGCATCCGCGTGCAGCTGGTGGCGCGCGGCGGCGAGCGGCGGCTGTACAGCCGCACCGGCGACGACGTCTCGCCCGCCTTTCCCGACATTACCGACCACATGGCGTTCGAGGCGGTGCTGGACGGCGAGCTTCTGGTGGTGCGCGACGGCGCGGTGGCGCCGTTCAACGACCTGCAGCAGCGGCTGAACCGCAAGACGGTGACGGGCGCCATGCTGCGGGAGTACCCGGCCTTCGTGCGGCTGTACGACCTGCTGGTGGAGGGCGGCGAGGATCTGCGGGGCCTGGGCTTCGCCGAACGGCGGGCGCGGCTGGAGCGCTGGTACGCCGAGGTGCGGCCGCGCCGCATGGACCTGTCGCCGCTGGTGCCCTTCGCCGGCTGGGACGCGCTGAAGGCGCTGCGCGAGGGTGCGCGCGAGGCGGCCATCGAAGGGCTGATGCTGAAGCGCCGCGACAGCGCCTATGTGGCCGGGCGGCCCAGGGGGCCGTGGTTCAAGTGGAAGCGCGGCGCGCTGACGCTCGACACCGTGCTGATGTACGCCCAGCGCGGGCACGGCAAGCGCTCGTCCTTCTATTCCGACTTCACCTTCGGCGTCTGGCGCGACGGTGAGGGGGGCGAGGAGCTGGTGCCGGTCGGCAAGGCGTATTTCGGCTTCACCGACGCCGAGCTGGTCGAGTTGGACCGCTGGGTGCGCAACCACACCACCCGCCGCTACGGGCCGGTGCGGGAGGTGGCGCCGGGGCTGGTGCTGGAGGTGGCGTTCGACAGCGTGCACCGATCGACCCGGCACAAGAGCGGGCTCGCCATGCGGTTCCCGCGCGTCCACCGCATCCGCTGGGACAAGCCGGCCGCGGAGGCCGACAGGTTGCCGACGCTGGAGTGGATGGTGGTGGGGTAGGGGAGTGCGTGACGTTGGGTTTTCGCTGGCGCTCAACCCAACCTACGCGGAACGTTCCCGTAGGTTGG
>DASWVP010000281.1:0-2206 GCA_036401175.1 Azospirillum sp.
CTGGGCGGCATGCCGCACTCCCTGGCACGGGGGTGGTCGGGGGCCGCGACGCGGGCGCGGGTCACGCGCGGGTGTGGCGCGTCCACAGCTTGGCCTCGATCGGGCAGTGCACCCAATCGCCGTCCGGCATCAGCCGGAGGCGGGCGGCGTGGGCCGCGTGGATGGTGTGGGCGCCGTGCGCGAGCACGACCCCCGGTGCCAGGGCGTCGCGGATGGCGTCGCCCAGCCGCTCGATGTGCAGCGTGCCGGGCGCGAACCGCTGGAAGGCGGTGGGGACGAAGAGGTCGATCTGCAGCAGGGCCTCGACGTGCTCCTGCGGGTGGCCGGCGCGGCCGAAGGCGGCGACGCGCGGGGTGAGCGGGATCAGCGTCTCGCGCACCCACGCCCGCTCGGCCGGCCGGGTGAACGCCACCGCCTCCCACGCGCGGTGCTCGGGCAGGCCGGCGGTGATGGTGACGGGCGGGCCGGCGGCGGCCGGCAGCAGGACGCGCGGCAGCACCGTGAGGTCGCTGTCGGTGACGGCGGTGAGCACGGCGGTGCCGTTGTTGGCCGGCTGCGGGCAGCCGCTCACCCGCACCTCGTCGCCCGGCACGAAGCCGTCGGCGAGGAAGGAGCCGGCGGCGCGGCGGTAGCCGGCGGCGGTGACGGAGAGGGTGGTGAGCGGCCCGGTGGTGGCGCGCACCAGGGCGGTCAGCGCCGCCCGCGCGGCGCCGCGGATGTCCTCGCTCAGCGACATGGGGGCGCTCCTGGGGCGTTACGGCGGGGCGCTGCCGCCGGCCTTGAGGGCGGCCAGGACGGTGCGGGCGATGTCCGGCGCCTCGGCGATCGAGGTGCGCACCATGCCGTGCGGGGCCTGCCGGGAGTGCCCGTGCTCCAGGCGCCAGATGTAGGCCACGCTGTTGAGCAGGTAGAACTTCTGCCCGGCGCGGAAGCCGGCGATGGTGACGCCGATATCGGCCAGCGTGGCGGTGCCGGTGGGATCGCCGCGCCGGTTGGCGGCCAGCGGGTGGCCGAGGCTGGGCTGCCAGCCGCCGCGGGCGAAGCCGACGCGCACCGGGGTGCGCATGACGATGCGCCGGGCCAGCTCGAAGGTGAACTGCCGGCAGAAGGCGTCCTGCCGGCCCGTGGCCTTCTTGAGCCAGGCGTCGAGCTTGACGGTGAACTGCGCGGCGCCGCCGGGGCCGACCATCTCAGCGCTCCACGAAGCAGCGGTGGACGATGGGGGTGCCGTCGGGGGCCAGCGTCATGGCGCGCAGCACCGTCCACAGGTGCCCGCCCGCCGCCACCCGGTCGCCCGGCCGCGGCTCCACCGGCATGTTCACCGCCTCCAGCCACAGCTCCTGGATGGTGCGGGCGATCAGCGTGCCGGGCGCGAACAGCGTGCTGTCGCCCACCGGCAGCAGCACGCCGAACGGGGTCCAGGTGTCGGTGGTGCCGCCGCTGCCGCGCTGCGTGGCCGGGTCGTAGGTGGCCGGCGTCTCGCGCGTCACGGTGACGCGCAGGGCGGTTTCGCGGATCGCCTCCAGCACGGCGGCGATGTCGTCGGCGTGGACGCCCATGGCCTACTCCTGCTCCGGGTCGAGGCCGGGCGCCAGGTGCATGCCGTAGCGGAAGGCCGGCGGGGTGGTGCTGCCCGACCACAGGGTGATGCCGAGCGCGCCCCGGTCGCGCAGCAGCGGCGCCAGGTAGGCGTCCACCGCGGCGAAGACGTCGCGCGCCGGGGCGTCCTGGGCGTACACCGTGGTGATCGGGCCCACCGTGCGGCTGGCGATGCGGCCGCCGCGCACCAGCACCGGGAACAGCTCGCGGCTCGCCACCTTGGCGGCCAGGTAGCACACGGCGTGGCGCACGCCGCGCGGCACCACGTCGTCGGGAATCGCCTGCCCGTCGCGCTCGCAGGCACCGGTGCGCGGCCACGGCAGGGCCTGGGCGTAGGTGCGCTTGGCGCCACTGTACTCGTAATGCCCGGCGTCGGCCACGTAGTCGGTGGCGAGCACGAGCGCCTTGTCCTGCTCGGCCTCGCCCAGCGCCGACCACGCCTCGCCGCCCGGGCGCAAGGCCCAGAAGGCGGTCGCGTCGGCGCGCGCGGCGAAGCTGTTGGCGTCGGGCTTGCCGGTGCCGTCTTCGACGATCAGGGGCATGGCGGCTCTCCAGGGCAGGCGCGCAGCGCGGCCAGCACGGCCAGCAGCTCCGGGCCGGGGTGGGC
>DASWVP010000282.1:0-9050 GCA_036401175.1 Azospirillum sp.
CTACCGTCGGGGGTCGCCGTCGATCTTCCGCATGTTGAGTCCTGTAGCCCGGCCCATTCCACCGTGCTACCGTCTTCCACTGGTCGGAGCTGTAGCCGGAGCCCGTCCTGTAGCCCGGCCCATTCCACCGTGCTACCGTCACGGCTGGCGGAAGGGGCCAGCGAGCCCTGGTCCTGTAGCCCGGCCCATTCCACCGTGCTACCGTCTCCGGCCACCTCCTCCCGGCCGGTCACTTGGTCCTGTAGCCCGGCCCATTCCACCGTGCTACCGTCGTCAGGGCGGGTGTGCTCATGGCTTCCTCAGTCCTGTAGCCCGGCCCATTCCACCGTGCTACCGTCCGACTTCTTGGAACGCGTTGAAATTGCAGACGTCTTGCGGCGTGAGGCGCGGCGGCGTGCGCATCAGAAGAGTTTCAGTTGCGTGGGGCGAGCCTGCTCCACGTCGGGGTTGGGCGTCCGATAATTGCCGCGGTGGACGTGTTCGATTCGCCCCCACTGCGCATCCGTAAACTCAATCATCAGGACGTGGCCGCGTTCAGGCATCACGCGGCGCACACGCTCGCGCGCACCCTGCAGCGCATGGGCCGATCCGCAGAAACGGCTGTAAACGGAAAAGTTCAGCCGCATGTACCCTTCCTGCTCCAGGAACGCGCGGAACCGCGACTCGGCGCGGCGTTCCTTGGGGGTGCCGGAGGGCAGATCGTAGGAAACCATCATCCACATGGCGCGCCAGGCGTCGGGCATTGCTCGGGCCTCCCCAGCATGTGCGGCAGCGCCAGCACCTTGGTCTCGCGGCGCAACACGGCGACGTGGCTGCGGCAGGTCTCTGCCACGGCGTTGGCAAGGCGCATCCATTGCCCGTTCAGGAGCACCGGGTATCCGGGCAGTTCCGCGAGATGCCGCTTGCAGGCAGGCGTCAACTCCTGGTCGGTGTTCTCGATGCCGATGAAGTGCACGAGCCTGTCCACCGCCGGACGGTACGGCTCCATCAGGTCGTCGGCCAGACTGCCGGGATTGTCGCGGTTGGAATGGTGCAGTCCGAAGCTGGGGTGCAGTCCTGCCCCGTGCAGAGCCCGGAGCATGACCGAGCGGAGGATGGCATAACCATAGTTCAGCCGGGCGTTGGTCGGACATTCGGCGGCATCGCGGCGGAATTCGCGCCCCATCAGCGCAGTCCAGTAGACCTGCGCCGCGGCAGCCTCCCGATTGTCGGGGTCGCCAGGGCGGATCGCCTCGGCGAGCCGGCGCAGACGGGTAGTCCCGTTCCCGCAGGCCAGCACGTCGAGCGTCTCGGCCTGAAGCCGGATTTTGGCCTTGGCTACCTCCCGCCAAAGGCGCTTTCGGGTATCGCTACGCAGCAGGATCTGCGCCTTGAGCAACGCCGCGGCCTGCGCTGACCCCGCCCCGTCGGCCCGCTGGACCTCCAGCGCCGGCCTGTGGCGATCGTCGCAGAGCACCACGCGCACCCCTTCCTCCGCCAGCGCCACCAAGGCAGCGGAAGTCAGGGTCGTCTGAGGCGCTTCCACCACGAACCCGGTGACGTCAGCTGGCGGAATGCGGAATGGCGACTGCCCGGCCTCACGCCCGGTGCGGCCGGGTACCACCTCCAGGATGCCGTTCACGACGTGAACATGGCAGCCGGGCGACCGAATTTCGATGAGCATCCGCACCTCCACCGATCATCCGGGATATGGTTCAACCAAAATACAACCATGCTGGGATTCGGCTTGCCACGTCATCCACGCTAAGGGTAATATCCGGTCGGAATGGGTCGGATACCTACAGGATAAGCTTACGCTTTCAAGTGAAGCCCCATGCACCCAACTGCGTGTTGACGTGCATGGGGCTTGTTCAGCAGCGGATTCTGGTTTTCTGTGGAGCGCCGCCTTCTCGGAGGCCGTACAATCACGTCACTTGTACAGAAGCCGGCCCAGCCCGCTCTGTCCGTATCTGGCTGTGGCCGTTCAGTGCTTGATGATAGGTAGGCGCTTCGCGCTACGTTGTATCCATTGGTGTCGTTAGCTATGTGGCGGACACCCCAGCGCTTCAAGTTCCTGCCGTTCCTGCTCGGAACGGGCCGCGCGCTCCTCGGGCGAGGCCCACAGGCCGGCCTTGGCTGCCACCGTCTGTGCCATCACTTCGCCGAACTGGCGCAGCTTGAACAGGCAGACCGCCGCGTCCTCGGCAAAGTAGCGCTCCGCCTGCGCGCCCAGCGCAGCGAGCTGGATCGCGTTCGTCGCGAGGAAGGCAAAGTTTGACGACTGTGCCGACACGACCACCCAACACCGCTAATCCGGGAAACTTGCAGCGATGTTGGCGCATTCGCGCTGCGCTTGCAATCCACGACTCGTCAGCGCGCGCATGGTTGGTCGTCAGAAAGGCGCGCAGGAGGGCGGGCCGGCGCTTCGGTCAGGCATTTCCAGGGCTCGACTTCCTTCCCGGTGGTTCCCCGGTGGTTCCCCGAGCCGCTTCAGCGCGGCACAGCCCAGCCAAAGACATATTGCAACCTGTTGATTTTTAAAATGGTGCGGGCGGGGGGACTCGAACCCCCACGCCAAGTGGCTTCGGATTTTAAGTCCGATGCGTCTACCGATTCCGCCACGCCCGCGCCGTGCGCGACTTCGCCGAGTGGTTGTTATCAACCAAGGCTTTGACACGCGCTCGTGCAGGGTGGATAGCCGCTGTCGCGCGGCCGGTCAAGACCGTGTGGACATTGTCCCGCGCGGGCCTATCCTGAAGACGGCGCATGGCGCGATAAGGGTGGAGACGATGCCGGACATGGACTGGCAGAACACGGACTGGCTGCGGCTGGTGGCGCTGCTCATGGTGATGATCATCGTCGTGCCCGGCGCGATGGCGCTCAATCGCCACTCGTGGGTGCGCAACACCGCCGTCTGGCTGGCGGTGCTGGTGGCGCTGGTCTTCCTTTACCAGACCTTTGGGCCGTTCTAGTCCCCGCCGCCGTAGGGATCCTGGCCGATCGACATCACGCCCACGCACATCGCCACCCCGCCGAACGTCGTCATCAGCCCAAAAAACAGCAGAAAGGCCGCCATGAACCCCTGCTCGCTGGTGGTCACCAGCGTGCCGAGGTTGGCGATGTCGAACAACAGGATTCCAATGCCCAGGACCACCGCGCCGGCGGCGCCGGACGCAAGGTGCTGGAGAAGGAAGAAGACGGCGGCTTTCTCATGCGGCTTCATGATCCAACGCTTCATCCGTTCAATACCCAACTCAAAGAGTTGGTCTTGTTCGGACCCGCGACAATCCGCCGCACCGATATAGCCGTCCCCGCCCCCTTTGCCGCCCCCCTCGCCGAACCGCCTAGCCCTTGGCCCCGATGGTCAGGGCCGGCGTACCGCCCAGGGTGCGGACGATGCCGCACAGCTCCTCCGCCGCCCGGTCCAGCGCCGCCTCGTCGGTGCCGCGCAGGACGAGGCTGACGCCGAAATCGCCGCGCCGGAAATAGGGATAGCTGCCGATCTCCAACTGCGGATAGCGGTCCTGCAGCGCGCCCAGGTCGGCGGCGAGACGCCCCTCGGCCAGCTCGCAGCTCACCGTGCGGGCGTGGATCGGCGGGCCGCCCTTCAGGCGCGGCAGGACGCCGTCCAGCATCGCCTGCATGATGCTGGGCACGCCGGCCAGCACGAAGACGTTGCCGATCTGATAGCCGGGCGCGGCACTGATCGGGTTGTCCACCAGGATGCCGCCGGCCGGCACGTTGGCCATGCGCAGCCGCGCCTCGTTGAGCTGCTGGCGCCCGGCGTAGTGCCGCTCCAGCCGCTCCACCGCCTCCGGGTTGCGTTCCAGGGCGACGCCGAAGGCCAGGGCGACGCATTCCGACGTGATGTCGTCGTGCGTCGGCCCGATGCCGCCGGTGGTGAAGACATAGGTGTAGCGCGCCCGCAGCGCGTTGAGCGCGGCGACGATCTCCTCCGGCACGTCGGGGACGACGCGCGCCTCGCGCAGGCGGATGCCGATCTCCCCCAGCTTTTCGGCGATGTGCGGCAGGTTGGCGTCCTTGGTGCGGCCGGACAGGATCTCGTTGCCGATGATCAGGACGGCGGCGGTGGGATTGGCGGCGGTGGGGTTCGCTTCCGGGAGGGTCATGGCGTCCGGTTCGTTTCTGTGGTTCGCCTGCCAAGGTGAGGCCACCGGCGGGATTGTCAACGGGGTGTGGCTGCGGGTAGCGTCGCGCCCATGCGATTCCCCGCCCCGCTGGTTTCCGGCCGCCTGATCCGGCGCTACAAGCGCTTCCTCGCCGACGTCGAACTGGCCGGCGGGGAGGTGGTGACGGCGCACGTGCCCAACTCCGGCAGCATGATGGGCGTCGACGCGCCGGGCTCGGCGGTGTGGCTGTCGCGCTCCGGCAACCCCAAGCGCAAGCTGGCCTTCACGCTGGAACTGATCGAGGCGGACGGCGGGCTGGTCGGCGTCAACACCGCCCACCCCAACGCGCTGGTCGCCGACGCGATCGCCGCCGGACTGATCCCCGAGCTGGCCGGGTACGAGCGGCTGCGGCGCGAAGTGCGGTACGGGCGGAACTCCCGCGTCGACATCCTGCTCGAATCGGCCGGGCGGCCGGCGGCCTATGTGGAGGTCAAGAACGTCCACCTGCGCCGGCCCGACCGGCGCGACGGGCTGGCCGCCGAGTTCCCCGACTGCCCCACGGCGCGCGGCGCCAAGCATCTGGAAGAACTCGCCGCGATGGTGGAGCAGGGCTGCCGCGCGGTGATGGTCTATCTTGTCCAGCGCATGGATTGCACCCACTTCCGGGTGGCGGGAGACATCGATCCCGCCTACGATGCCGGGCTCCGCCGGGCGCTGGCGCGCGGTGTGGAGGCGGTGTGCTGGGCTTGCACCCTCACCCCGGAGACGATTGACTTGCACCGGCCGCTGCCGTTGCGCCTCGACCACTGACGGGCGCGCACGGGCCGCGGCGGCGGACGCTGAAAAAGGTAAGCACTGGTGGAACACGACGACCTCGATTCCCATCGCATCCGGCTCCACGGTCCGGAGGACTTCGAGGGCATGCGCAAGGCCGGCCGGCTGGCCGCCGCCACGCTCGACTACATCACCCCGCACGTCCAGCCGGGGGTCACGACCGACCAGCTCGACCGGCTGTGCGACGACTTCATCCGCGGCCACGGCGCCATTTCCGCCCCCATGGGCTACCGCGGCTATCCGAAGTCGACCTGCATCTCGGTCAACCACGTGGTCTGCCACGGCATTCCCGGCGACAAGCGGCTGCAGAACGGCGACATCCTGAACATCGACGTGACGCCGATCCTGGATGGCTGGTACGGCGATTCCAGCCGCATGTATCTGGTGGGCGACGTCGCCCTGAAGGCGAAGAAGCTGGTCGACGTCACCTACGAGGCGCTGATGATCGGCATTGCCAAGGTCAAGCCCGGCGCCACGCTGGGCGACGTCGGCCACGCCATCCAGAGCTTCGCCGAATCGCACCGCTTCACGGTGGTGCGCGATTTCTGCGGGCACGGCCTGGGCCGCGTCTTCCACGAGCCGCCGTCGGTCCTGCACTTCGGCAAGCCGGGCCAGGGCGTGGTGCTGCGCGAGGGCATGTTCTTCACCATCGAGCCGATGATCAACGCCGGCCGCCACGACGTGAAGATCCTGGGCGACGGCTGGACCGCCGTGACCAAGGACAAGTCGCTGTCCGCGCAGTTCGAGCACTCGATCGGCGTGACCGCGGACGGCTGCGAGATCTTCACCCTTTCCCCCGCCGGCATGCACAAGCCGCCCTACGCGGTGGAAAAGGTCGGGGCGTGATTTCTCCCCCTCCCCTTGCTCCGCAGGGAGCGCGGGAGGGGGAAGGCTACACCACCCAGGCGCTGTTGAACTGGTCGGCGCGGACGCCCGTCAGGGTCACCGTGTTGCCGGTGCCGAGGTCCAGCACCGCCGCACCGCCAGCGCCGGTCGTCAGCGTGAAGGTCAGCCCGCCGGCAAGCTGGATGCGGTCGCCCGAGGCGCCGTCGAAGTCGGCCACCGTGTCGGCGCCGCTGTTGCCGCCGAAGGCGAAGCGGTCGGCGCCGGCGCCGCCGGTCAGCGCGTCGTCGCCCAGGTTGCCCCACAGCACATCGTCGCCGTCGCCACCGAACAGCAGGTCGCCGCCCTGCCCGCCGAACAGCGTGTCGGCCCCCGCCGCGCCGGAGATCGTGTCGCCCGCCAGCCCGCCGTAGACCTGATCGTTGCCGGCGCCGCCGTCCACCGCGTCGCCGCCCTGGCCGCCGTGCATCCAGTCGTCGCCCTCGCCGCCGAACAGCAGGTCGTCGCCCAGGTTGCCGTACAGCGCGTCGTTGCCGCCCTGGCCCGACACCGTGTCGTTGCCGCCATAGCCGAAATGGTCGTCCATGGCCGCGCTGCCGGCGAAGCTCTCGCCCGTATCGGCGCCGGTGGTGCGCGTCGGCATGAAGGTCTGGTACAGCGTGATGCCGTGCCGCGACAGGTCCAGCTTGTCGGTGACGTCGAGCGAGAACGAGGTGGGCAGCGGCACCCCGCCGGAGCCCGGCAGTTCCACCAGCGCGCCGCGCAGCGCGTAGTCGCTGGTCATGTAGGGCAGCGCGCCGAGGATGTCCTGCGCGGTCACCGGCGGGTCCTCGCGGATCAGGTCGGCCACGCCCTGCGCCGCCACCGTCTGCCCGGCGGGGGGCAGCCCGCGCACGTAGTCGGAGATCTCGGCGCGGTGCTCGGCCAGCCAGGGGATGGGATCGTTGGCGACGCGGAAGTTGACCAGCCGGTCGTCGGCGCCGCCCGTGGTGGAGCCGGGCGAGCCGAACGTCACGCCGACCAGTAGCGGCGCGTGCGGCAGGCTGTCCATGGACACCTGCGTGACCGCGCCGCCCAGGCTGTGCCCGGTCAGCAGCACCTGATCGACCGCGCCCTGCGCCACCAGCGTGTCGGCCGCCTGCAGCAGGCCGGTGAAGTTGCCGGCGTGCTCGTCGATGTTGCGGAAGTTCTGGATCCAGTCCTCGCGCTCGTCGCTGCCGCGAAACGCGATGGCCAGCGTGCGCTTGCCGTCCACCACGGCGGCGGCGATCAGCGCGTTGCCGTTCTGGTTCTCGAACAGGCCGCCGTTCAGCGTGCCGGTGGTGACCGGCAGGTCGGCGGCCGACACCGGCGTCCAGCCCGGCGCGTGGGCGAAGGCCTTGGCCGTCTCGCTCTCGTACACGGCGCGGCTCAGGCGGGCGGCTTCGTTGTACAGGTTGTCGCTGATGGCGGTCAGGTCGGACAGGGCCATGGGTGCACGAACGCTCCGGTGGGTGAGACGACAGTGTTGCCGCCTACAACAGTGGTTTGTCCAGAATCGGTTCGCACGGGCGCCTGACAACCGGCAGGCGAGCGCGCTATAGTCCGCGCACACGATCGCATGCAATTCCGGAACACCCAATGGCCGAGGCGAACCGCCGCAAGCGCAAACTTACCACCGACGCGGGCACCGGCACATTCAGGGAGCCGGCGCTGCCCGGCGTCGCGCCGCCCGTCGCGCCGCCTGGGGGCGGGGAGGAGGACGACCCGCACTACCACGGCCACCGCGACCGGCTGCGCGCCCGCTTCCTGGGCGGCGGGGCGGACGCGTTGCAGGATTACGAGCTGCTGGAGATGGTGCTGTTCGCCGTGGAGCCGCGCAAGGACGTGAAGCCGCTGGCGAAGATGCTGATCCAGACCTTCGGCGGGCTGTGGAACGCCGTGCAGGCGCCGCCCGAGAAGCTGCGCGGCCTCAGGGCGGGCGACGTGGCGCTGAACAGCGACGCCCGCGTCGCCACGGTGCGCGCGGTGGGCGCCTGCGCCCTGCGCGCCATCCGGCAGGAGGTGATGAAGCGTCCGGTGCTGGCCTCCTGGAACGCGCTGATGGATTACTGCACGGCGGCCATGGCGCACGAGACGACCGAGCAGTTCCGCCTGCTGTTCCTCGACCGCAAGAACGCCCTGATCGCCGACGAGGTGCAGCAGCGCGGCACCGTGGACCACACCCCCGTCTACCCGCGCGAGGTGGTGCGCCGCGCGCTGGAGCTGGGCGCCACGGCGGTGATCCTGGTGCACAACCACCCCTCCGGCGACCCCGCCCCCAGCCGCGCCGACGTCGACATGACCAAGGAGATCATCCGCGCCGCCGACGCCGTGGGCGTGACCGTGCACGACCACGTCATCGTCGGCAAAGGCAAGCACGCCAGCTTCAAGGCGCTGGGGTTGCTGTAGCGCGCCGGAGCCTCTTCACCGGGCCCCCACCCAACCCTCCCCCACTTCGCTCTCGGCGGATCTTCGATCCGCCTGACGCGACAGGCGGGTCCTACGGACCCGCTGAGAGCGGGGGAGGGCTTTCTTCTCCTCCCCCCGCTTCAGTGGGGGGAGGGAGGGAGGGGGGCCCGACGCGGAAACGTCACACCGGCAGCATCGACCGCGCGATGGCGGCTTCGATCTGCACGATGGAGCGCTCGACCTCCTGGCCGATCAGGTCCATGCGGCGGATCTGGGCGATGCGCGGCCGGGCCTTGGTGAACTCCTCGTCGTTCAGCACGGCGCCGAACAGGCCGCAGGCATCCACGAGGCAGACCAGCACCACGTCGCGCGCGTCCGGGATGTCGGTGCCCAGCAGCAGGTCGCGCAGGCGCGCCCGCACCTCGCGGCGCTCGCGGCCGTCGACGACGGGGTAGCGGCGGTCGCGGAAGATCCACAGGATGCGGCCCTCCTCGCAGCGCAGGATGCCGCGCGCCACCAGCCGGTCCAGCGCCTTCTCGCGCAGTTCCGCGCCATAGGCGGCGATCTCCGACACGCGGTCGGCGGTGGGGCCGGTGCCGGATGCCGCCAGCGCCGCCAGCACGCCGTCCAGCAGCGGCTCGCCCGTCGGCGTGGCGTCGGTGACCGAGGTGGTCTCCAGGTCCGAATCGACGCGGCCGAGCAGCGCCAGCTCCATCAGCGCCGCGCCGGCGACCACGAGGTCGAGCACGCTGCGCGCGGTGGGCCGGGGAACGCCGGTCTGCTCGTCGATGCCCAGCAGCACCACCTCCTCCAGCAGCGTCGGGTGGCTGCCCT
>DASWVP010000283.1:0-34549 GCA_036401175.1 Azospirillum sp.
GCTGCCGGCGGGCTGCATCTACGACGCCAACCGCTTCGCCCTACTGGCCGCGCTGGGCCAGCTCGGCTGCGCCGTCACCGACCTCGGCATTCTGCCCGACCGGCGTGATGCCATCCGCGACGCGCTGGCCGAGGCGGCGGCCACGCACGACGTGCTCGTCACGTCCGGCGGCATGTCGACCGGCGAGGAGGACCACGTCAAGGCGGCGGTGGAGGCGCACGGCTCGCTGCACTTCTGGCGCCTCGCCATCAAGCCGGGGCGGCCGGTGGCGCTGGGGCAGGTGAAGGGCACCGCCTTCATCGGCCTGCCCGGCAACCCGGTGGCGGTGATGGTCACCTTCCTGCGCATCGCCCGGCCGCTTCTGCTGCGCCTGATGGGTGCGGATGAGGCGGCGCCCCGGCTGTTCCCCGTGCGGGCCGGCTTTACCTATAAGAAGAAGGCCGGACGGCGGGAGTACGTGCGCGTCCGTCTGACCCGCGGCGAGGATGGCGTCTTGACCGCCCTCAAGCACCCGCGCGATGGTGCCGGTATCCTGTCGTCCATGGTCGAATCCGACGGGCTGGTCGAACTGGGCGAGGACGTGACCCGTCTGGACCCCGGGGCGGTGGTGGATTTCCTGCCCTTCAGCGAGGTGCGGTGATGAAGGTTCTCTATTTCGCGTGGCTGCGCAGCAAGATCGGCGTCTCCCAGGAAGACGTGGCGCCGCCAGCCGAGGTGCGCGACGTCGGCTCGCTGATCGAGTGGCTGAAGGCCCGCAGCCCGAAGCACGCCGAGGCGCTGGCCAACACCGCCGTGGTCAAGGTGGCGGTGAACCAGGAATACGTGCCCTACGACCACCCCCTGGCCGCCAACGATGAAGTGGCTCTGTTCCCGCCCGTGACCGGCGGCTGAGAAAGGACGGCCCGCCATGACCGTGAAGGTGCAGCGCGAGGATTTCGACCCCGGCGCCGAGCTGGACGCGCTGACGCGCGGCAAGACCGCCATCGGCGGGGTCACGACCTTCATCGGCTACGTGCGCGACATGGCCGGCGGCGATGCCGTCAAGGCGATGACGCTGGAGCACTACCCCGGCATGACCGAACGCCAGCTCGAAGCCATTGAGGCCGAAGCGCGGCGGCGCTGGCCGCTGGACGACGTGCTGATCATCCATCGCCACGGCCGGCTGGAGCCGGGCGACCGCATCGTTCTGGTCGCCACCGCCTCCGCCCACCGCCTAGCGGCGTTCGAGAGCTGCCACTTCCTGATCGACTGGCTGAAGACCAGGGCGCCGTTCTGGAAGCTGGAAGAGACGCCCGAGGGGGAACACTGGGTGGCCGCCAAGGACAGCGACGACGAGGCCGCGGCGCGCTGGGAGGGGCAGGGGGACGGGACGTGACGCCCCGCCATCACTCCACCTTGCGCAGAACGGTGTCCAGGCGGCCCTTGCCGGCCTTATCGATCCAGGCGGCGGCCAGCTTGCCGTCGGGGCGCAGGCGGTAGCGCAGGACGTTGCGGCCCTTCTCGTCGAAGATCAGCGTGTCGCCCTCGATGCGGCCCTTGCGGCGCACGCGCTCCATGTCGTCGCCGGGCTCGACGCCGGGGCCGAGCACATAATCGGCGTACACCGCGTCGCCCTCCCACCGGTCGACGTTCAGCACCAGCTCGCGGCCGTTGACGTAGGTGCCGTACCAAGCGCCGAGGAAGGGGCGGGCGCCGGCGGCGGTGTCGGCACCCGTGCGCTGGCTGCCCGTGAGGGCGGCGCGCATCAGGCTGGGGCTGGGCGTGCGACCCCAGGAGTCGTCGCAGGGCGGATCGGTCGGGTGCGGCCGCGTCTCGGCGAAGCGCAGGATGCAGGCGCCGAAGCGGCGGACGAACAGGCCGGTGGTGGAGGCGCCGTGACCGGTCAGGTTGGCGGGCTGGTCGATGATGGTGTGCTCCAGGCCACGGCTGGCCAGGATGGCGCGCGCGTTCTCGCCGCGCCCACCCGGATCGAAGTCGTCGCCGTGGAAGAAGAACAGCATCACCCGCGCCGAGCGCACGTTGCGCAGGATCGGCCACAACTGGGTCGCGTTCTCGCGATAGCTGTCGTACGCCTCCGAGAAGTTGCCGAAGGCGGCCGGGGCGGTGCCAATGACCGCGTCCAGCCGGTCGGTCAGCCCGGCGGCGAGCAGCGAGATGAAGGCGCCGAACGACTGCCCGGTGGTCACCACGCGCTTGTAGCCGCGGTCCTTCAACTGGTCGACCTGCGCGGCAAGCGCGCGCGAGCTGTTGGGCAGGGTATCGCTGACCCGCATGCGGTCCAGCCGGTAGACGTCCCAGCCCGCCTCGCGCAGCACCTGCATGTACAGCGGCGTCGGCGCGTTGGAATCCTCGAACTCCACCGACCGGCCATGGCTCCACACCACGGCGCCGGTCGCCTTCGACGGCCCTTGCAGCGATCCCTCGCCATAGGCCGCGTTCAGACGGATCTGCGCGGTGGCCGGCGCGGCGGCGAAGGCCAGCGTGCCGGCGATCAGCAGACCCAGAAATCCATTGCCAAGCTTGCGTATCATGCGTCCATGCTCCCCGCCCCTGATCGTGTGTTCGGGCGAGCCCCAGCATTTTGTATCGAGGTTAACGCAAGCTTGCCGGCAGCCGCGGCTCCGGGAAATGTCACAGCTCACAGGTGCGGCATGGGCGATGCGGCGGTCGGTCGCAGGGAAGTGCGAATGAGAATGACTCGCAATCAGTCCCGAAGTGCGCTAGGGTCGCGTCAGACAGGCAGGGGAGGCGAGAATATGCCCGGAGCGATCGTGTGGACCGTGGACGACCTGACGGAGGGGGAAGCGGCGGTGCTGGCCGCGGTGCGGCTGTGGTTCCGCGCGGGCACGGCGCGCACCATGCCGGCGATCCGCGCGGCGCTCGGCCGCGCCGGCATTCCGGGGGAGGCGTTGCTGCCGCTGTTCGCCATGCTCGGCGTGATGGCCGCTGACGGCACCCGCACGATGCGCGTGGAAGCGCCGGCCGTGGTGCGGGTGGGGGCCGACGAGATGGCCTTCCTGGAGGCGCTGGGCGCCTTCCAGCATGGCGAGGACGCCGACGGCATGATGCTGCTCGACAACTGGCTGCCGCTGGTGGCGCTGTGCATGGTCTCGGCCTCGGCCCGCGATTTCGGGCGCACGCTGGCGGCGGCGGGCGTGTTCCTGCCCTTCCGGCGCGGCGGCGCGGCGTTCCATCCGGCGATGGCCGCGGAATAGCCGCTCAGCGCAGAGCGCGGCGGCGCGGCGCGGCGGCCAGGGACTTGCGCAGCAGCCATTGGTCGATGGGCACCTCGATCAACGCGCCGTCCGGCGTGCGGTAGCTGTACTCGCCGCGCTCGCTGCCCGCCGGCACGTAGCCCAGCCGTTCATAGAAGCGCAGGACGCCGGGGTTGTCGCGATCGACGCCGAGTTCCATGGCGGCGACCCCCCGTTCCAGCGCCACGCGCTCCGCCGCGCGCATCAGCGCGTGGCCGAGCCCGGCGCGCTGGAACGGCGGAAAGATGCGCAACGCCCAGAGCGTGGCGAAACCCTGTTCGCGTTTGCGCGCGAAATCCAGCCACGCCTGCCCGGCCGGAAATCCGCCGACATCGGTGACGAGCATGACGGCGTCGCCGCCCTCCTGCGCCTTGAAGGTGGCCTGGATGATCTCCCGGTGAGGGGTGTAGAGGCCGTACCATTCCAATGCGGCCAGATCGTCGGCACGGCAACGGCGGATGGTCACCGGCATGCCGATCGTCTCGCGGGCGATCACGCCGTCGTCATGCCGTCCGTCCATGGTCTCCTCCGGGGCTCCCCTACCGCTCAACGGGTTCCGGCGGCGGGCGTTCCGTGGCGGGATCCAGCGGCGGCGTGCGGCGTTCAACCGGCGGGATCGGCTGGATCGGCGGTAACGGGGGGGAGGGGAGCGGGTGGACGTGCGATGGAACGCGACGGACAGCGTGCCCGCCGTGCTCGACCGGGCGGAGTATCGGCTGCGCCGGCGCCGCGTGCGGGAGTGCCTGGACCTGCTCGACCATGCCGAGGCCTTGGGCGCCGATCCGCTGGCCACCGGCGGCCTGCGCTGGAAGGCGTGCATGCTGCTGGGCGATTTCGCCGGCGCCTGGGCGGTGAGCGACACCGTGCTGACCCGCACCGGCCCGGCCGGCTTCAACCGCCGGGACCGTCCGTTTCACCAGCGCGCCGTGTGGGACGGGTCCCCTCTGGGCGGCCGGCGCGTCCTGGTGCGCTGCTATCACGGGCTGGGCGACATCATCCACTTCGCGCGCTACCTGCCGCTGGTGGCCGGCGTGGCGCGCCGGTTGACCGTGCAGGCGCCGGTTCCCCTGCACGCTCTGCTGGCGCGCGTGCCCGGCGTGGAGGGGGTGTTCGCGCTGGGCGACGACGCGGCGTTGCCGCCGTTCGACGTGGACGCGGAACTGATGGAACTGCCGCACGCGTTCCGCAGCACCCTCGCCACGCTGCCCGCCGGGGTCCCCTACCTGACGGTGGAGCCGGAGCGTGTCGTGGCGCAGGCGGCCCGGCTTGGGGGCTCCGGAGGGCTGCGCGTCGGGCTCGCCTGGGCGGCGGGGGCGTGGGACGGCGGGCACCGGTCGCTGCCGCCGAACCTCCTGGGCACGCTGGCGGCGGTGCCGGGTGTCGACTGGGTGTGCCTGCAACGCGGCCCGGCCGTGAGCGAGGCGGACGGGCGGCTGGGCTTTCGCGACCAGGGTCCGTGCACCGACGACGCGGAGGACACCGCGGCGATGATGCGGGCGCTCGACCTCGTGGTTTCCGTCGATACGATGGTGGCGCACCTCGCCGGGGCGCTGGCCGTGCCGGTGTGGACGCTGCTGACCTTCGAGGCCGACTGGCGCTGGATGCTGGGCCGGGACGACTGCCTCTGGTACCCGACCATGCGCCTGTTCCGCCAGCCGGTGCCGGGCGACTGGACGCCGGTGCTGGCGGCCGTCGCCGCGGCGCTGCCCGGCGTTACGCCGCGCGCGGAGCGGGCGGGAAGGTGAGCGTCACGGTCGTTCCGTCGCCGGGAACACTGGCGATGGCGAGGGCGCCGCCGTGCAGTTCGATCAGCCCCTTGACCAGCGGCAGGCCGAGGCCGGTGCCGGCGTTCTGGCGCGTGTGAAGGTTGTCGACCTGCCCGAACCGCTGAAGCGCCGTCGTGATCTCCTCCGCCGTCATGCCGACGCCGGTGTCGCTGACGGCGAGCAGGACGCCGCCATCGGGCAAACCGCGGACCTCCAGCCGTACCGTGCCGCCGCGCGCGGTGAACTTGCAGGCGTTGGACAGCAGGTTCACCACCATCTGCTTGGCGGCGCGCGGGTCGGCGTGCAGCGCACCCGTTCCGGGAACCACCTCGACGGACACCGTCACGCCCGAGGCGCGGGCCTGGCCGCTGTTCAGGCGCAGGCAGGCCTGGGCGAGGTCGGCGGCGTCCACCGGCTCGGGCGACAGGCACATCCGCCCGGCCTCGATCTTGGCGAGGTCGAGCACGTCGTTGAGGACGTCCAGCAGGTGAATGCCGGCGGCATGGATATCGCCGGCGTATTCGATATAGCGCTCCTCCGCCTGCGGGCCGGTGCCCCAGGCGCGGTCGCGGATCATCTCAGCGAAGCCCAGAACCGTGTTGAGCGGAGTGCGCAGTTCGTGGCTCATCAACGCCAGGAAATCGGACTTGGCGCGGCTGGCGTCCTCGGCGGCGCGGCGGGCGATCTCCGCCGCTTCCAGGCGGCGCCTCCACAGGAACAGCACGGCCGTCAGCGCCGCGACCGCCAGGATGGCCAGCAGCACGGCGCCCGTGACGGACGGGTCGTGTTCGCGCCACAGCGCGCCGCCGATCATCCCGATGGAACTTGCGGCCACCGCCACGGCCATCGTCACCAGCACGCCGCGGCGCGGCGGAGTCATGCTGGCGGCGGGGCGGCGTGGGTTCATCCTGTGGGTCCGTTCGGCGGGACGTCGCCCGCAAGGGCGAAGGAGAACGATGATTGCGCCGTCGGCGCGGCGTCTTCAATCGTCATTGTGGGCTCGCCCGTCCTGATGGGAGTGAGTCGATACCAGCCGCCGAATATATCTCGAATGACGGAAAAACTATGCCGAAGACATGGATTGACTCGGCATGCAGTCGTTTGGTAAGAGACTAAACAAGCAACTGGCGGCGACCAAGAGAACGCCAGACTTTGCGTAAAGTTTTATGTTTTTCTTTTCGGATGGAAGGAGAAAGCCATGCTGCGCATCGTGAACCTGGGGCGGACGGGCCTGTACGTGGTGATGAACGGCGGCGCGCTGGCGTCGCTCGGCGGCCGCAGCTGGTGGAGCAACCTGGACGAACTGCGCGCGGCCGCAAAAAAAGAGAACGCGGCCGTTGCCGACCACGTTCTCCGCACGGTGCATTGATCCCTGCCGGGTGACGCCGCTGGTTTCCTTGCCGTGGGCGCGCCGGATCAGCCGGCCCGCACGCGGGCCAGGAAGCGGTCCACCTCGTTGCGCAGGGTGTCGGCCTGACGGGTTAGGTCGCCGGTCGCCAGCAGGACGTTGCGCGCCTCCTGGCCGGTGTCGGACGCGGACGCGTTGACGCGCACGATCGTCTCGCTGACCTCGCGTGTGCCGATGGACGCCTGCTGGACGTTGCGGGCGATCTCGCTGGTCGCCGCACCCTGCTCGTCCATCGCGCCGGCGATGGTGGTGGAGATGTCGTTGATGCGCGAGATCGTGTCCGTGATGGTGCGGATGGCGCCGACGGCCTCCTGAGTGGCCCCCTGCACGGCGCCGATCTGCGAGTTGATCTCCTCGGTGGCCTTGGCGGTCTGGTTGGCCAGCGACTTCACTTCGCTGGCCACCACCGCGAAGCCTTTGCCGGCCTCGCCCGCGCGGGCGGCCTCGATGGTGGCGTTCAGCGCCAGCAGGTTGGTCTGGCTGGCGATGTCGTGGATGAGCTTGACCACTTGGCCGATCCGGCTGGCCGCATCGGCCAGACCCTGAACGGTGGCGTTGGTGCGCTCGGCTTCCGCCATGGCGTCGTTGGCGATGCGCGCGGACTGCGTGACCTGCTGGCTGATCTCGCCGATCGACGCCGTCAGTTCCTCGGCGGCGGCGGCGACGGTCTGGATGTTGACCGAGGCCTCCTCGGCGGCGGCGGCCACCTGGGTGGAGCGGCTGCTCGTCTCCTCGGCGGTGCGGCTCATCGTCTGCGCCGTGCCCTGGAGCTGGGTCGCGGCCGAGGCGACGGCCTGCACCACGCTCTTGACCTCGCGCTCGAACGAATCGGCGGTGCTGCCCAACTCGCGCGAGATGATGGCGGCGGTGTTGAGGTCGACATAGACCGAGGTCGCCAGATCCATGTCCAGGAACACGGCCTTGTTGATGGCCTGTAGCGTCTGCGCCAACCGCTCCGGCTTCTTGCGGTAGACCTGCGCGGCGACGTCGATCAGCCGGTTCAGCGTGAAGCAGTAGGCCCCCGTGTACCAGCGCGGCTCCAGGCCGATCCGCATGTGGCTCTGGCCGATGCGCAGCACCTGCGCCATGTAGGTCTCGTCGAAGGTGCCGGTGAAGACGTTGCGCAGCCAATGCTGCTTCTGCGCGTCGCGGGCGCGCGAAACGGCGGACGGGTTGGAGACGAGCGCCGCCGTCTCCGGTACCGTGCGCAGGTAGCCGTAAAAATCTTCCAGGATGGAGTCGATGCGAACCGCTAGGTGCGGCTGGAACTCACGCAGGGTGGCCCTGGTGGTTTCGTCGATGCGGAGGAAGCGGATGCGCTCGGCGATCGATTGCGACTGGGCGGCGTTCGACATGGGTGTGTGCGGCTCCGGCTGGACGTCGGCGGCAGGGTATTTTGTATTTTAGACGTTTTCAAAGAAAAATAACCCGGTCCGCGATAGTGCACAGCGCGGAGTGGTGCGAAAACGCAACAAATTGTCGCAGCCATGAACCGCTTCGTCGCACACCCAGATATGCGATTGCCGCAACCGGGGTCTTTTCAAAAAGATGAGGCCGGCGACACCCCTTACGGGTGGCCGCCGGCCAGGACGTCGTGTGGAGGCTGGCTGCAGAAGGTCCCGCGGGATCAGGCCGCGGCCGTCGCCGGACGGCGCAGTGCCTGTGCCGCGCTCAGCACCGCCTTCTGGAGCTTCTCGAAGGCGCGGACCTCGATCTGCCGGACGCGCTCGCGCGACACGGAGAACTGCTGGCTCAGCGCCTCCAGCGTGGACGGGTTGTCCTTGAGCCGGCGCTCGAACAGGATGCGTCGCTCGCGATCGTCCAGCCGTTCGAGGGCCTGCCCGACAAGCCTGCGCCGCAGCGCCAGTTCATCGGCGTCGGCGATCAGGCTTTCCTGCGTCGGGCGGTCGTCCGCCAGCAGCTCCAGCCAGTTGGTTTCGCCGTCCGCGCTCAGCGTCGCATCCAGCGAACTGTCGGAGGAGGCAAGGCGGCGGTTCATCTCCACCACCTCGGTTTCCGGCACGTCCAGTTCGGTGGCGATGGCGGTCACCGTGGCCGGCGACAGGTCGCCCTGCTCCAATTCCTCCATCTGGCTCTTCAGCCGCCGCAGGTTGAAGAACAGCTTCTTCTGCGCGGCCGTGGTGCCCATCTTCACCAGCGACCAGGAGTGCAGGATGTATTCCTGGATCGCCGCGCGGATCCACCACGTGGCGTAGGTCGCGAAGCGGAAGCCGCGCTCCGGATCGAATTTCTGGGCCGCCTGCATCAGGCCGACGTTGCCCTCGGCCACCAGATCGGTCAGCGCGAGGCCGTAGCCGGCGAAGCCGCGGGCGATCTTGATGACGAGCCGCAGGTGGCTGCCTACCAGCCGCTCCAGGGCGCGGGGGTTACCCCGCTGCCGCCACGCGACCGCAAGCTCGCGCTCATCGTCGGGCGCCAGGATGGGGTAGCGCTTCGACTCTTCGACGTAGCGGGTCAGGCTGGCGTTTTCGCCCGTCAGTAATTTTTTGAGCACTCCAATGCCTCCTCTCACGAACACCCAAGGTCTGATGGAGCATCCCGGCGTGAACACGGCAGGCGCACGGGCGCAACCACGGTTTCCACCGCTTCGGCTTTTTGATTGTTGTGTGGGGAGTTGCCGAATTTGTCTGTGTTGTGCCCAACAGACAATACAAATGTGGCCTCGGAAGGGCGGAGAATCAACCCCTTAAACCGGTAGACCCTAATGTTTTTCGGCGTATAACCGGGCTATTCTCTCAACACCGCGCAGCCGCGGTGGAGGTGAACCTTTGGCTCTGCTGGTCGGATTTGGTCGACTTACCTTTGGTGGAGGCCAGGAGTCGTGCTTTACTTTCAGGAGAGTGCTCGACCGTATGGCGTTATCCGTTCACAGCCGCGACGCTTGACTCGGAGTCCGTCTCGACCGGGGGCACATCGGAAGACATGGGGTGTCCGTCCGGCTTTTGAAGGGGGATGCGGCGTGCTAGCCTTTCGGTCCTATTCAAAAGGGGCGATGAGGGCAGGCATGGTCATCCGTGAATCCCAGGCGGCCGATCTGGCACGCATCCAGGCGATCTACGCGCACCACGTTCTCCACGGCCTCGCGTCGTTCGAGGAAGAGCCGCCGGATGTGGACGAACTCCGCCGGCGCCGCGCCGACGTGCTTGGCCGTGGCCTGCCGCATGTGGTGGCGGAGCGGGACGGGCAGGTTCTGGGCTTCGCCTACGCCGGCCCCTATCGCCTGCGGCGGGCCTACCGCTTCACCGTCGAGGACTCGATCTATGTGGCGGAGGATTGCCGCGGGCAGGGCGTCGGCCGGGCGCTGCTGTCGGCGATCATCGAAGGCAGCACGGCGGCCGGATGCCGGCAGATGATCGCCGTCATCGGCGACAGCGGCAACGCGGCCTCGATCGGCGTGCACGCCAGCCTTGGCTTTGCGCAGACCGGGGTCCTGCACTCGGTTGGCTTCAAGTTCGGGTGCTGGGTGGACTGCGTGCTGATGCAGCGCCCCCTCGGCCCCGGCGACGGCAGCCTTCCCGGCTGACGCCCGGTGCTCGGCGCGACGCCTTCCGGCCGGAAAAAAGGCCGTCGGCGATCGCCGACGGCCCGAGTCTAGGGAGGAAACGCTCCAGAAGCGTCTGACCAAAAGTTATGCCGCACTGCACAATCGCGCTATAGGCAGTTTGTCGCATGTGCCATGCAAATGCCACATGCGTGCATGCGCATATTCTAATTCGACGGTCTGCGGGCGCCCGAACGCAAGACAGGCGCGCCCACCGGGGACGCGCCTGTCTGCGTTCGGAACCGCTGCCGAACGGATCGGCCGACAGATCAGCTCTGAACGGCGCGCTTGCGGCCGAGGCCCAGCTTGGTCGCCATCTCCGAACGCGCCTTGGCGTAGTTCGGCGCAACCATCGGGTACTCCGGCGGCAGCGACCACTTCGCCCGGTACTCGTCGGGCGACAGGTCGTAGACGGTCTTCAGATGCCGCTTGAGCATCTTCAGCTTCTTGCCGTCTTCCAGGCAGACGATGTAGTCCGGCGTCACCGACTTCTTGATTGGAACGGCCGGAGTCTGCTCCGTCTTGATCGGAGCGGACTTTTCCTCGCCGAGGCCACGGAAGGCCGACTGGACGTTGTTGATGAGCGTGGGCAGGTCACTGACCGCCACGGAATTGTTGCCGACATAGGCCGCGACGACCTTGGCGGTCAGGACCTGCAACTCGGACTGCTCGATGGACATGACGGCTCTCCGCTCCCGACGGCGATGGCTCAGCCGTTCACGGCGTCGCGAAGCTGCTTGGCGGGCTTGAACTTCGGCGCCTTGGAGGCGGCGATCTTCACGACCTCGCCGGTGCGCGGGTTGCGGCCTTCACGGGCGGCGCGCTCGGCCACCTCGAAGATGCCGAAGCCGGCCAGACGGACTTCCTCGCCCTTGCCCAGCGCTGAGGAGATGCCCTCGAACACCGCTTGGACGACCTTGGCCGCCTCGGTCTTCTTGATGTCGGCGGCGGTGGCGACGGACTCGATCAGCTCGGCTTGGTTCATGAAGGGCTCCCTTTATGGTAAGCAAACGGTTACGGCTTTACCGAGTTATTGGCAGAAGGAAACCATCTGCACAAGAGAGAATGCTTGGGCGGCAACTGCCAATTTATTCCCAAAGCGGTCTTCTTGGCTCACGTGTGGCGCGGATGCACCAATGCTTGATGGGATTTGATGTACTTTTGCGTCGCCGCATCGCCGCGACTCGATGGCGCGGGCGGTCGCGCAAGGTGTGCCGGATCCCGCGTCCGGCCGAATCGCGCGGCCGTCCGTTTCAGAAGCCGAGCGCCTTCAGCGCGGCGATGCTGGATTTGGCGCTGGTGTGCAGGATGAAGGCGCCGCCGGCCGCCACCCAAGGATCGCGCGCCTTCTCGCGGTCGTCGACCAGCACATGGCCGGGGCCGGCGTAGCGGTGCTTGTCGCGCGCCATGCAGGTGATGACGCGCACGTGCGGGCCCAGCATGTGCGCCACCCAGCGCCTTTTCTGCTCCGGCGCCCAGGAGCCCAGCGGCAGCCCGGTCAGGATGGTCGGCTCGTGCGGCGCGCAGTAGGCCCACAGCTCCTGCGCGTCGTGCATGAAGTCCAGCGTGCCGAAGAAGTCGGGGTGGCGCGACAGCTCGCGCCACATGACCTTCATCGGCAACTCCTCCGGGCGCTTCCCCGTGACCGCCTTCACGCCGAGGTCGAAGTCGGCCAGCACGCCGTCGAGGTCGAGGAAGAGCTTGGGTTCGGTCATGGGGGAGCCGCTTTTTCTCCCTCCCCCTGCGGAGCAGGGGGAGGGAAAACAGATCACGTCCCCGACAGTTCCGGCCGGTCGCGGAACTCGTCGAGCGCCATCGGGTTGGACAGCGCCTCGGTGTTCTTCACCGGCCGGCCGTGCACCACGTCGCGCACCGCCAGTTCGGTGATCTTGCCCGATCGGGTGCGCGGGATATCCGTCACCTGGACGATCTTCGCCGGCACGTGGCGCGGCGAGCAATTGTCCTTGATGCGCTTCCTGATGGTGTCCTCCAGCGCCTTGTCGAGCGTCATCCCTTCGCGCAGCACCACGAACAGCACGACGCGCACGTCGCCGTCCCAGTCCTGGCCGATGCACACGGCCTCCATGATCTCCGGCAGCTGCTCGACCTGCCGGTAGATCTCGGCGGTGCCGATGCGCACGCCGCCGGGGTTCAGCACCGCGTCGGAACGGCCGTAGATCACCCAGCCGCCGTGCCCGGTCTGCTCGATGAAGTCGCCGTGCGTCCACACGTTGGGGAAGCGCTCGAAATACGCCGCCCGGTACTTCGCCCCGTCCGGGTCGGCCCAGAAACCGATGGGCATGGACGGGAACGGCTTGGTGCACACCAGCTCGCCCTTCTCGCCCTGCACCGGCCGGCCTTCGTCGTCGAAGGCGGCCACCGCGAGGCCGAGGCCGCGGCACTGGATCTCGCCCTTCCACACCGGCGCCGTCGGGTCGCCCAGCACGAAGCACGACACGATGTCCGTGCCGCCGCTGATCGAGGCGAGGTGGATGTCCTGCTTGATCGCGCGGTACACGAAATCGAAGTTCTCCGGCATCAGCGGCGAGCCGGTGGAGGTCAGGGCGCGCACGGTGTTCAGCTTGTGCGTCTTCGCCGGTTCCAGCCCGTTCTTCTCCAACGACTGGATGTACTTGGCCGAGGTGCCGAACAGCGTCATCCCCTCTGCGTCGGCGTAGTCGAACAGGATGTTGCCGTCCGGCGCGAAGGGCGAACCGTCGTACAGCAGCAGCGTGGTGCCGCTGGCGAGGCCCGTCATCAGCCAGTTCCACATCATCCACCCGCAGGTGGTGAAGTAGAACAGGCGGTCGCCCGGCCGCAGGTCGCAGTGCAGCCGGTGCTCCTTGACGTGCTGGAGCAGGGTGCCGCCGGCGCCGTGCACGA
The DNA here is from genome assembly GCA_036401175.1 of Azospirillum sp. Lineage (GTDB taxonomy): Bacteria > Pseudomonadota > Alphaproteobacteria > Azospirillales > Azospirillaceae > Azospirillum. The sequence continues at coordinate 12,874 of DASWVP010000283.1, forward strand.
TGCACTTGGGCTTGCCGGTGGTGCCCGAGGAATAGAGGATGAACAGCGGGTGGTTGAACGGCAGCCGCTCGAACGTCGGCTCGGCCGGCTGGCGCGCGCCCAGGAAGTCGCGGTAGCCGACGCCGTTGCGGATGCCGGACAGGTCCGCCCCCTCGGCGACGTAGGGCACGATGACGGCGTGGGTGACGGTGGGAAGCTGCTCCAGCACCTCCTTCACCTTGCCGCGCACGTCGTGCGCCTTGCCGTTGTACCAATAGGCGTCCGGCGCGAAGAGCACCTTGGGCTCGATCTGGCCGAAGCGGTCGATGATGCCCTGCGCGCCGAAGTCCGGCGAGCACGACGACCACACCGCGCCGATGCTCACGGCCGCCAGCATGGCGGCCAGCGTTTCCGGCAGGTTCGGCATGACGGCGGCGACGCGGTCGCCCACCCCGACACCGGCGGCCTTCAGCGCCTGCTGCAGGCGCGACACCTCGGCGCGCAGTTCGGCGTGGGACCAACGGCGCTTGACCTTGTCCTCGCCCCAGAAGACGACGGCGTCGCCGTCACCGCCGGGCGCCAGCAGGTTCTCGGCGTAGTTCAGCCGGGCGTCCGGGAACCACTGGGCGCCGGGCATCCGGTCGCCGTCGCGCAGCACCGTCTCGCCGGGTTCACCCTGGATGCCGGCCCAGTCCCACAGGAAGCGCCAGAAGTCCTCCTTGCGGGCGACCGACCAGTCCCACAGGTCGTCGTAGCCGCCCAGGTGCGTGCCGAAGCGCTGGTTCACCGCCGCGCAGAAGGCGGTGATGTTGGCATCGCGGACGCGCTCCGCCGACGGGCGCCAAAGCGGGGTTTCCATGTCTTGTAACCTCCCAAAACCGATCGATTCCGTTCGGCCCCGCCCCACCGGGGCGGGCCGTGCTCCCCGTTGCGCGGCAGCATAACGCAAGGCGCGGGCCGCCGCGCCGGGAATTTGGCGCCTCCGCTCAGGCTTCGCTGAACGTCTCGAAGTTGCCGCAGATGCTGATGCTCTGGCCGGAAATGCGCCGTCCCGGGCCGCAGCTCAGGTAGATGGCCATGTCGGCGATCTCCTCCGGCGAGACCTTGGTGCGCATCGACACGTGGCGCAGGAAGAACGCCTCCATCTCGTCATAGCTCTTGCCCAGCGCCTGCGCCTTCGCCTCGATCACGCGGCGGCCGCGCTCGCCCTCCACCACGCCGGGCTGGAGCGCGTTGACCGAGATGTTGAAGGTGCCCAGCTCCATCGCCAGCGTTTCGGTGAAGCCGACGACGCCGAACTTCGACGTGCTGTAGGGCGAGCGCTTGGGGAAGCCCAGCCGGCCGGCGATGGAGGACAGGTTGACGATGGCGCCGCCGCCCGCCTTCTTCAGTTCCGGCACGGCGCGGCGGGTGGCGAGGAACATGCTGTCCAGGTTCACCGCCAGCGTGCGCCGCCATTCCTCCAGCGTCACGTCCTCCACCAGCTTGGTGGGGCCGGCGATGCCGGCGTTGTTGACCAGCACGTCAAGCCCGCCCAGGTCGGCCAGGGCCGCGTCGAAGAAGCGGTCGACATCCGATTCGCTGGCGACGTCGGCGACGGCTGCGCCGATGCCGGGGTTGGCGGCGCGGAAAGCGGCCAGCGCCGCTTCGTCGATGTCGCACACCCAGACGCGTGCACCCTCGGCGCTGAACCGCTCGGCCATCACCCTGCCGATGCCGTCGGCGCCCGCGGTGACGACGACGCGCTTGCCGGCCGTTTCGAACTTCATGTCCTTCCTCCCCTTGAGGCTTGACGGTTTTGCGTGTGAAGATAGGCTGGGTTTGGTTTCAAGAGCAACCATCGGCGGCGCCATCGGAATTCCGGGCCAACGGACGTCCGGTCGGCGCCGCTCAACAAACAACGATTTGGGAGGAGACGGTTCATGAAGCGATGGCTTCTCGCGCCAGGAGTCTGCGCGCTCGCCCTGATGGCCGGCGTGGCGAACGCCCCGGCCGCCAACGCCCAGGTGTCGGACAACGTGGTGAAGATCGCCGTGATGAACGACATGAGCGGCGTCTATTCCGAGCCTTCCGGCATGGGCTCGGTCGAGGCGGTGCGCATGGCCGTGGAGGAGATGGGCGGCAAGGCCGCCGGCAAACCCATCGAGGTCATCTTCGGCGACCACCAGAACAAGCCCGACATCGGCTCCGCCCTGGTCAACAAGTGGATCGACGTGGAGCAGGTGGACGTCGTCGTCGACGTGCCGACCTCGTCGGTGGCTCTGGCGGTGCAGGAGATCACCAAGCGCAAGAATCGCGTCTTCCTGATCTCCGGCGCCGGTGCGGCGCAGCTCACCGGCGCCGCCTGTTCGCCCACTGGGGCGCACTGGACCTACGACACCTATGCCCTGGCGCAGGGCATGGGCAGCACCGGCGTGAAGACGCTGGGCGACAGCTGGTACTTTCTCACCGTCGACTACGCCTTCGGCCACGCGCTGGAAAAGGACGTGTCGGACGTGGTGAAGGCCAACGGCGCCCGCGTGGTGGGCGCGGTGCGCCATCCGCTCAACAATTCCGACTTCTCGTCCTTCCTGCTGCAGGCCCAGGGCTCGGGCGCCAAGGTCGTGGCGCTGGCGAACGCCGGCAACGACACCATCAACGCCATCAAGCAGGCGCAGGAGTTCGGCCTGACCCAGAGTGGCCAGACGCTGGCGGCGCTGCTGATGTTCATCACCGACGTGCACGCGCTGGGGCTGCCAGCGGCGCAGGGGCTGGTGCTGGTCGACGGCTGGAACCCCGAGCGCGACGATGAAAGCCGCGCCTTCGCCAAGAAGTACATGGCGAAGACCGGCAAGATGCCGACGATGATCCAGGTCGGCAACTATTCCGCCGTCCGCCATTACCTGAAGGCGATCGACGCCGCCGGCACCGACGAGGCCAAGGCGGTGATGGCCAAGATGCGCGACATGCCGGTCAACGACGCCTTCACCAAGAACGGCAAGCTGCGCGCCGACGGCCGCATGGTGCACGACATGTACCTGATGAAGGTGAAGACCCCGGCCGAATCGAAGGGCCCGTGGGACTATTACAAGGTCCTGGCGACCATCCCCGGCGAGCAGGCCTACCGCCCGATGGATAAGGGCGACTGCCCGCTGGTTAAGTAGCCGTCGGCGGACGTTGGGTTTTCGCTGGCGCTCAACCCAACCTACAGGGACCTCGTAGGTTGGGTTGAGGCGCCAGCCGAAATCCCAACGGCACGGACGGCAACGGCGGCATCGGGGAGGACGACATGCCCATTCAGACGGCTCTCACGCGGCGGCTGGGGTTGGCGCATCCGATCATTCAGGCGCCGATGGCCGGCGGCGGCGACACGCCGGCCCTGGTGGCGGCGGTCTGCGAGGCGGGCGGGCTCGGCTCCATCGGCGCGGCGTACCTGACGGCGGCGCAACTCGCCGATGCGGTCAAGGCGGTGCGCGCGCGGACGGCGCGGCCCTTCGGCGTCAACCTGTTCGCCCCCATGCCAGCGCCCGAGGCGCCGCCGGATCTGGCACCGGCGCTCGCCCGCGTGGCGCCCTTCTATGCAGAGTTGGGCCTGCCGGGGCCGGACGCGCCGGTTCCGGCGGGTACCTCGTTCGATGCGCTGTTCCCGGCCGCGCTCGACAGCGGCGCGGCGATGTTCAGCGTCACGTTCGGTCTGCTGCCCGAGGACGCCGTCCACGCGGTGAAGGCACGCGGCATGCTGCTGGCGGGCACGGCGACCACAGTGGAAGAGGCTGTGGCGCTGGAGGGGATGGGCGCCGACCTCGTGGTCGCGCAGGGCGGCGAGGCGGGCGGCCATCGCGGCACCTTCGCCGGCCCGTTCGAGGCGGCGATGGTCGGGACCATGGCGCTGGTGCCGCAGATGGTGGACGCCGTTTCCGTGCCGGTGGTGGCGTCCGGCGGCATCATGGACGGGCGCGGCATCGCCGCGTCCCTGGCGCTGGGGGCGTGCGGGGTTCAGATGGGCACGGCCTTCCTTACCTGCGCCGAGGCCGGCATTACCGACGTCTACAAACAGGCGATCCTGGACGCCCGCGAGGACGGCACGCGGCTGACGCGCGCCTTCTCCGGCCGGCCGGCGCGCGGCGTCGTCAACCGCTTCATGGCGGAGGTGGAAGGCGATGCGGTGCTGCCGTTCCCCATGCAGAACGCGCTGACCCGGCCGCTGCGCACTGCAGCCGCCGCGCAGGGGCGGGCGGAGTTCCTGTCGCTGTGGGCCGGGCAGGGCGTGCGGCTGGCGCGCCGCCAGACGGCGGCCGAGCTGATGGCGCGGCTGGTGGAGGAGACGGACGCGGCGGTGAAGCGGCTGGCGGGGTAAGGATGACGTTGGGTTTTCGGCTTTGCCTCAACCCAACCTACGGTTTCGTCGTAGGTTGGGTTGAGCGTCAGCGAAAACCCAACGGCCGGGCGGTCAGAACCCCACCTGGTTCCCGCCCTTCAGGTCCAGCATCGCGCGCGCCTCGGTGGGCGTGGCGATGTCGAGGCCGAGTTCCTCGACGATGCGGCGGATCTTCGCGACCTGCTCGGCGTTCGAGGTGGCGAGCTGGCCCTTGCCGATGAACAGGCTGTCTTCCAGCCCGACGCGGACGTTGCCGCCCATGATGGCTCCCATGGTCGCCAGCGGCATCTGGCTGCGCCCGGCGGCCAGGATCGACCACTGATAGTCGTCGCCCAGCAGCCGGTCCGCCGTGCGGCGCATGTGCATCAGGTCTTCCGGGTCGTTGCCGATGCCGCCGCGGATGCCGAAGATCGTCTGCACGAACACCGGCGGCTTGATCAGCCCGCGGTCCAGGAAGTGGGCCAGCGTGTACAGGTGGCCGATGTCGTAGCATTCGAACTCGAACCGGGTGCCGCAGCCTTCGCCGATCTCCTTCAGCACCCACTCGATGTCCTTGAAGGTGTTGCGGAAGATGAAATCGCGCGTCATCTCCAGGTAGGCGGGCTCCCAGTCGTACTTCCAGGTCGTGTACTTGCCGGCCATCTCGTACAGGCCGAAGTTCATCGAGCCCATGTTGAGCGACGCCATCTCCGGCTTGGCCCAGCGGGCGGCGGCGGTGCGCTCCTCCAGCGTCATGCCGTGGCCGCCGCCGGTGGTGATGTTGATGACCGCGTCCGACTCGCCCTTGATGCGCTGGAGGAAGCGCGCGAACACGTCCGGCGAGGGCGACGGCCGGCCGGTCTCCGGGTCGCGGGCGTGCAGGTGGACGATGGCCGCGCCGGCGTTGGCGGCGTCGATCGCCTGCTCGGCGATCTCCTCCGGCGTGATCGGCAGGTGCGGCGACATGGTGGGGGTGTGCACGCCGCCGGTGACGGCGCAGGTGATGATGACCTTGCGCGGGGACTTCGCCATGGTGCTGTTTCTCCCTGTGTTTATTGATGATTTCCGCGTTCGCGCCGCAACGTTTCCAACAGCGCCATGAGCAGCCGGTCGCGCTCATTCGCCAGTTCGGCGTTGGAGCGCCCGTGCGCCGCCTCGCGGCAACCGGCCACCAGCTTTTCCGTCACCTCCGGCGTCAGCGACGGCGTGCCGAGGTCCTGCCACCAGCGCTCGATGTTGGGGCCGAGGTGGTGGAGGAAGTGCTCCATCCCGCCGGCCCCGCCGCCGAGGTTGAAGATCATGTGCGGCCCCATGAACGCCCAGCGCAGGCCGGGCCCCTCGGAGATGGCGAGGTCCACGTCCTCGACGCTGGCGATGCCGGACGCCACGGCGTGCACCGCCTCCCGCCACAGCGCCGCCTGCAGGCGGTTGGCGAGATGGCCGGGCACTTCGCGGTTCAGCCGGATCGGCCGCTTGCCGATGGCACGGTAGAAGCCCATCGTCCAGTCGATGGTCTCCGGCGCCGTTCGCGCGCCGCCCACCACCTCGACCAGCGGAATGAGGTGCGGCGGGTTGAACGGGTGGCCGACGACGAATCGTCCGGGCAACCGGCGGCCCTGCTGCAGCTCGCTCATGATCAGGCCCGACGTGCTGGAGGCGAGGATCGCCGAATCGTCCAGCGCGTCTTCGATTTCGGCGTAGAGGGCGCGCTTGATGTCGGCGTTCTCGGGTCCGCTCTCCTGCACGAATTCCGCGCCCGCCACGGCGGCGCGCGGGTCGGCGTGGAAGCGCCACGCGGCGGGGTCGGCGTTCGCCGCGAGCCCCAGGCGTTCCAGCGCCGGCCACGCCTTCTCGATGTAGGCGCGCACGAAGTCCTCGGCGGCCGGGTTGGGGTCGCTCACCGCGACGCTCAGGCCGCGGGCGAGGAATTGGGCCGTCCAGCTGGCACCAATGGTGCCGGCGCCGACGACCGCGACGCGCGTCACCGCGTCGGGCTGCTGCATCTCGTATCCTCCCGTTTTTCGTTGCACCGAGCATGACGCAGGGAAACCCCGCCGGGCAAGGGGGCGGGAGAGAAGGCACGTATGCGCCGGCATGCTCCGTCATGGGGCGCGAGTGACCTTTTCTCAATTGTTCGCACCATACTGTTTCCCGTCCACGGTCGCGGGGGTGCGCATGTACACGGGAAACGGAAGCTGGGTCGCCGAAGGTGTCATCGTCCGGCCTTCGGACGTCGGCGTCACGGCCGGTCTGCCGGTGGCCGACGCCACCGCTGTTCAACTCGCCGACGGCAGCGTGCGGATGTACGTCTTCGCCCAGAACGTCGGCATCAAGAGTCTGATCGCAAAGGACGGCGTGCACTTCACGGCGGAGGACGGCATCCGCCTGCCCGACGGGTCCGGCATGCCGCGCGTGATGGAGATGGCCGGGGGTGGCTACCGCCTCTATTACAACGGCGGGGAGGGTATCCGCAGCGCCACCAGCCCCGACGGCCTGACTTTCACCGCGGAGAGCGGCACCCGGCTGACCTACGCCGCGACGGGCGGGGAGATCACCACGCCGTCCATCGTCACCGCCGTGGGCGGTTACCGCGCCTACTACAGCGACCTGCCCAAGCCGGGGGAGGTCAAGCTGCACGCCGTGAACTCGGCAAGCAGCGCCGACGGCCAGACGTTCGCCGTGGAGGGCGGCGTGCGCGTCGGCTCGGGCAGCGCGCTGCCGCATTCCGCCGAGCATCCCGACGCCGAGGTGAACCCCGACGGCAGCGTCACCCTGTTCTACGGGAACAGCCAGGGGCCGATGACGCAGGGCGGCGCGACCGTCGTCTACACCAGCACCAGCGCCGATGGGCTGACCTTCACGCAGGCCACGTCGACCGGGCTTGCCGGCAACGATCCCTACGCGCTGCAGATGAGCGACGGCACGCTGCGCCTCTACTACGGCAACTTCGACCCGGCGGTCGGCGGCTATATCCTGAGCGCGCGCTTCGTCGAAGCCGTGGCGGCCACGGCCACGACGGGCGCCGACCGCATCGACTGCACCGGAAATTCGAACAGCGTCTCCGCCCTTCGGGGCAATGACACGCTGCTGGGCGGCGGCGGCGCCGACGAGCTGTATGGCAACCAGGGCAGCGACCTGCTGTCGGGCGAACTGGGGGCCGACAGCCTGTTCGGCGGCCAGGATGCCGATACCGTCGACGGCGGCGCCGGCCACGACGTGCTGTACGGCAATCTGGCGGACGACCTGATGTCCGGCGGGGCCGGCGACGACACGCTGTTCGGCGGCCAGGGCGCGGACCGGCTGCTGGGCGACGTCGGGGACGACGCCCTGTTCGGCAACCTCGGCGACGACACGCTGGACGGCGGGGCCGGGGACGACGCGCTGGCCGGCGGCGGCGGGGCCGATCGCTTCGTGGTCGGCGGCGGCAGCGGCAACGACACGATCGCCGGCTTCGACGCGGCGGAGGGGGACCGCGTCGCGTTGTCCGGCACCGGCGGCTGGACGGTCGCGGCGGACGCGTCCGGCCAGGCGGTCGTCCGCCTCGCCACCGGGGAGACGGTGACGCTGGCCGGCGTTCCGGCGGCGCAGGTGACGGCGGACTGGTTCACCAGCGCCTGATACGGCGCCCCTCTATTCCGCCGCCGCCATCGTTATCAGGCCGCCGCCGTCAGGCCGGCGACGTGGCCGTGCACGTCGGAGGTAACGCGGGTGACGCGGCCGGCCTCCATCTCGATCAGCATGTCGCAGTCGCGCAGGGTGGCGAGGCGGTGCGTGATCATGAAGGTGGTGCGGCCCTCCATCAGCTCCTCGATGGCGTCCATGATGACCTTCTCCGTGCGCTGGTCCAGCGCGCTGGTCGGCTCGTCGAGGATCAGCACGGGCGCGTCGCACAGGAAGGCGCGGGCCAGCGCGATGCGCTGGCGCTCGCCACCGGAGAAGCACATGCCGCGCTCGCCCACCGGCGTGTCGTAGCCCCGCGGCAGGCGGCCGATGAAGTCGTGCGCGTCGGCCGCTTTCGCCGCATCGACGATCTGTTCGCGGGTGGCATTGGGGCGGCCATAGGCGATGTTCTCGGCCACCGTGGTGGAGAACAGCGTGGTGTCCTGGCCGACGATGGCGAACTGGCGGCGCAGGTCGGCCAGCCTCCAGTCGCGCAGGTCGGCGCCGTCCAGGCGCACGGACCCCGTGCGTGGGTCGTACAGGCGGGTCAGCAGGCCGATCAGCGAGGTCTTGCCGGCCCCCGACTTGCCGACGATGCCCACCCGGCTGCCGGCGGGGATGGCGACGTCGATGCCGGTCAGGATGTCGCGGCCGGTGCCGTGGTCGTACGAAACGTTATGAAACGCGATGTCGCCCAGGGCGCGTTGCCGGGGCGGGGCGTTCGGCCGCTCCGCCGGGTCCGGCGTTTCGTCGAGCAGGGCGAAGGTGCGCTCCAGGTTGGCCATCAGCTTCTGCTGCGCGGCGACCTGATGGCCCATGTTCTGCAGCGGCTGGTACAACTGCCCCAGGTAGCTGAGCGCCAGCAGCAGCTCGCCCGCCGTCAGGGCGCCCGCCAGCACGTCGCCGACGCCGATGTACAGCACCGCCGCCGTGCCCGACGCCAGCAGGATGGAGACGCAGAAGCCCAGCAGGCTTTCCATCCGCACGGCGCCGAAGAAGGCGGAGATCAGCGCGTCCGTGCGCTCGGAAAAGCGCTTGACCTCGCGCTCCTCCTGGCCGAAGGCGCGCACCACGCGCAGCGCCGACAGCGTTTCGTGCAGCACCGCCTTGGCCGCGCTGTCGCGCTCGCACACCGCCTGCCAGCGGTCGCGCAGGCGGGTGTGCGACAGCGCCGTCAGCAGGGCGAACAGCGGCGACACCGCCAGCGCCACCAGCGCCAGCTTGGGACTCAGCAGCGAAGTCACCCACACCATGCCGGCGAAGTAGGCCAGCGAGGTGATGAACGGCAGGATGACGTGGCTGACCTGCCACTGGATGGCCGAGGCGTCGTCCTCGATGCGGTTCAGCGAGTCCGAGGTTCCCCTGGAATCGTGCCGTTGCAGGGCGAGGCGCTGGGTGTGCAGGAACAGCTTGGCGCGGAAGGACGCCACCATGCGCTGGCCGGTCCAGTCGCGCAGGAAGCGGTCGGCCACGCCGTGCACCTGCACGATCAGCGCGGTCAGCAGCACCAGCGATGCGGCCAGTGCCAGCGCCGCCTGCGGCCCGCCCTTCAGCGCCTCCGGCACCACGGCGTCGACGGCGGCCGGCAGCGCCTTGCCGCCGATCACGCTGTCCACGGCGATGGTCACCGGCAGCGGCATTAGCAACCCGATCGGCGTGCCCAGCAGGCCCAGCGCCAGCAGTGCCGACAGGTGCAGGCGGAACGGCTTCGCCTCGTGGAACACGCGGCGGTAGATCTCCAGCGTGCGGCGCGGCTTGGCGTGGTCGTTCGCCGGGGTGGCGGCGGGTGCGGTGGCGGTGTGGGCCATGATCGGTCCCTCGTCGGTGGCGCAGGCTTTGACTAAAATTCGCGCCAACCTGGACCGTCGTGGTTAACGAGGCGTCACCGCTGCCTCATGTCTCAACTTTCTCTCCTTCGTGGGATCGGGCGCGTGTGCCCCCGGCACGGCCAAGCCCCGGCGGGAACAAAGCGGCCCAGCTTGCGTTTCCGGGCGTGACTTTCACGACACGTCGGAGGACCGCATGAGCACCATCCTGCTCATCATCTTGATCCTGCTGCTGGTGGGCGCGGTGCCAGCCTGGCCGCACAGCCGTTCCTGGGGCTATGGACCGAGCGGGATTCTCGGTCTGCTCCTGATCGTCGTGCTGATCCTGGCGCTTACAGGGCGTCTCTGAGCGTCCGCGTCCGGGCCGCTCCGAACCCTCCCCCGCGCGTGGCGGGGGAGGGGGAGCGACTCCCGCTCTGGCGGCACGGCACCGTCAGCGGGCTGCCCGGTTGGCCGCGCTGACCAGGGCGCGCAGCGAGGCGGTGACGATGTCCGGGTCGATGCCGGCACCGTGCAGCGTGCGGCCGTCGGCCGTGCGCACCTCGAAATAGGCGGCGGCCTGGGCGTCCTCGCCGGTGGTCACGGCGTGCTCGTGGTAATCGACCACGTGCATGTCGATGCCGGCGTCGTTGCGCAGCGCGGCCAGGAAGGCGTCGATCGGGCCGGTGCCCTTGCCGCGGATGGTGACGGGCCGGCCGTCCCTCTGCACCACGGCGGTCAGCGTGCGCGGCCCCGACCCCGGCCCGCGCGGCTCGGTGCCGTGCTCGACCAGCGCCAGCGGCGTGACGGCGTCCAGGTATTCCACCTTGAAGGCGTTGTGGATCTCGGCGGGCGTCAGCTCCTTGCCGGTCTCGTCGGCGATGCGCTGCACGATCTTCGAGAACTCCATCTGCAGGCGGCGCGGGATCTGCAGACCGAACTCCGCCTCCAGGATGTAGGCGATGCCGCCCTTGCCCGACTGGCTGTTGATGCGGATCACCGCCTCGTAGCTGCGGCCCAGGTCGGCCGGGTCGATGGGCAGGTACGGGACCTCCCACTTGCCGCTGTTCGACTTCGCCAGCGCCTTGAGGCCCTTGTTGATGGCGTCCTGGTGCGAGCCGGAAAAAGCGGTGAACACCAGCTCGCCCGCGTAGGGGTGGCGCGGGTGCACGGGCAACTGCGTGCAGTATTCGGACGTCCGCACGACCTCGCCGATGTCGTCGATGACGAGGCCGGGGTCGACGCCCTGGCTGTACAGGTTCAAGGCCAGGGTGACGATGTCGACGTTGCCGGTGCGCTCGCCGTTGCCGAACAGCGTGCCTTCGACGCGGTCGGCGCCGGCCAGCATGGCCAGCTCGGCGGCGGCCACGGCGGTGCCGCGGTCGTTGTGCGGGTGCAGGCTGACGATCAGGCTGTCGCGGTTGCGGACGGTGCGGCAGAACCATTCGATCTGGTCGGCGTGCACGTTGGGGGTGGACATCTCCACCGTGGCCGGCAGGTTGAAGATCATCGGCCGGTCCGGCGTCGGCTGCCAGACGTCCATCACCGCCTCGCAGATCTCCACGGCGAAGTCCAGTTCGGTGCCGGTGAAGCTCTCGGGCGAGTATTGCAGGATGATCTCCGTCTCCGGGTACTCGGCGGCCATCTGTTTGATCAGCTTGGCGCCGTTCACGGCGATCTCGACGATGCCGGCCTTGTCCAGGCCGAACACCACGCGGCGCTGCAGCTCGGAGGTGGAGTTGTACAGGTGGACGACGGCGCGCTTGGCGCCTTTGATGCCCTCGAAGGTGCGGCGGATCAGCTCCTCGCGCGACTGGGTCAGCACCTGGATGGTGACGTCGTCGGGGATGGCGCCGCTGTCGATCAGGTCGCGGCAGAAGTCGAAATCGGTCTGCGAGGCGGCCGGGAAGCCCACCTCGATCTCCTTGAAGCCCATGCGCAGCAGCAGGTCGAACATCGCCCGCTTGCGCTCCGAGCCCATCGGCTCGATCAGCGCCTGGTTGCCGTCGCGCAGGTCGACCGAGCACCAGATGGGCGCCTTGTCCAGGGTGCGGTTCGGCCACTGGCGGTCGGGCAGGGAGACGGGCGGGAAGGGCGTGTACTTGCTGGCCGGGTTGGGGCGGGTGATGTGGGTCATGGACTGCAACTCGTCTGAAGGTTTTCTCGGGGGAAACCGGCTGACGGTCCGGCCGCCGAGCCGCCGGGGGCTCAACGGCCGTTGCTAAGTCGCAGCCCCGGCCTCGGCCGGGCAATGGTCCTGCGGGTGCTCATGACGGAATGACGCCGACCTGTGGGGATGGAAAAAGAACGCGCGAAAACCCGGACGCTGTCAGAGCGCCGGGCCGATAAGTCGCAGGAGCGCGTTCTTGCGGTCGATGGTCGTCATGCCGCGTAATCTGAGAGGCGCGCGGGCGCCTGTCAAGCCGCGATCCGACATTCGGGGCGATCGGGATGAAACGGAATGAAACGGGATGATACGGCGCCGCCGGGGGCGTAACATTCGGGAGCCCGGATTTAACAATAAAATCTTGTGTTGTCTGTGACGAACGTCGTGCGCCGCCCCCGTTGCGGAGTGCCGACGCACGGTTGCCATGGCCGGCCCATTGAACACCGGGACGCGACGATGCCCGGTCACGCCTGTTGGCGTCGTCAGACCATCCTCGACCACTCCAGTAGGTTGACCATGCCCAATCTCCAACGGATCTCCGTCGACACCGTGAAGCGCGCCGCCGACCTCGCGTACGATGCGGTGGCCGATCGCCAGCGCTACGTTGCCGGCATGCGCAACATCGACCTCGGCGAGCAGGCGCTGGAGCGCGGTTCGCGCAACCCGACCGACCTCGACGCGCTCAACATCATGCCGGCCGAAGCCAGCGAGGCGCTGGACCAGCTCCAGCAACTGCTGTCCGGCCTGACGCCGGAGGAACGGGTGGAACTGCGCGCCGTCATGCTGGTGGGGCGCGGCGACTACGCCGGCAACGAGTGGGACCGCGCGCTGGACAACGCCGCCACCCCGCCGGATGCCTCCTCCTACGAGGACATCGCCGAGAAGATCGATCTGCACGACTACCTGATGAAGGGGCTCTACGCGCTCGACCTGATGCCGGGGGACCAGCGATGACGCCCGACATGATGGCCCGCCGGGTGGTGGAGGCACCGGCGCGGATCTGGCGGGACGGCGGGCACGACACCGCCGGTCCGGCCGACCGCTGGGTCGCCATCATGGCCGGCACCGCGCTGGGACTGGCCGGGCTGCGGCGCGGCGACTGGGTCGGCCTGGGTCTGGCGGCGGCGGGCGGCGGGCTGCTGTTCGCCGGGGCGGCCGGCGTGCCGGTGACGCGGAGCGTGCGCGAATGGGGCGTGCGCGAATTGGGCCGGGGCGAATGGGGAGTGCCGCGCGTCGCCGGGCTGCTTCCCGTCCCCGACCGCGAACCGACCACCGTGCAGGCGGTGGTGACCATCCGCGCCGACCGCGAGACCCTGTTCCGCTACTGGCGCAACTTCGGCAACCTGCCGACGCTGATGGACCATCTGGACGCCGTCGAGATCCTCGACCGCACGCGCTCCTGCTGGAAGGCGCGCGGCCCCGGCGGGATGAGCGTCGTCTGGCATTCCGAGATCGACAAGGAGCGGCAGGACGAGCTGATCTCCTGGCACACGGAAGAGGACGCCGACCTGCCGCACCGCGGGCAGGTGCAGTTCAAGGACGCGCCGGGCGGCCGTGGCACCGAGGTGCGCCTGACCATCGCCTACCACCCGCCGGGCGGGCAGAGCGGGCGCATGGTCGCCCGCCTGCTCGGCGCGTCGCCGGGCGCGCAGGCGCGCGAGGCGCTGCGCCACCTCAAGCAGATCATGGAGACGGGCGAGCGGCCCACCATCGACGGGCAGCCGCACGGCACCCGGCGCGGCGTGATGAAGCTGACGGCAGGAGACAGGACCCCATGAGAGCGCTGTGCTGGAACGGCGTCAACGACCTGCGGGTCGAGCGCGTCGACGATCCGCGGATCCTCGCCCCGCACGACGTCGTCATCAAGGTGAAGCTGTCGTCGGTGTGCGGGTCCGACCTGCATTTGATCGACGGCCATGTGCCCACCATGCAGCCCGGCGACATCCTGGGCCACGAGTTCCTGGGCGAGGTGGTGGAGAAGGGGCCGGAGGTCCTGAAATTGAACCGGGGCGACCGGGTCATCACCATCTCCATCATCGGCTGCGGCAAATGCTGGTTCTGCGAGAACGAGCAGTATTCGCTGTGCGACAACTCCAACCCGAACCCGCAGTACGAGGAGGCGGCGTACGGGCACTGCACGGCAGGGATCTTCGGTTACAGCCACGCCTTCGGCGGCTACGCTGGCAGCCACGCCGAATACATCCGCGTGCCCTTCGCCGACAACAACTGCTTCCGCGTGCCGGACGGCGTGACGGACGAGCAGGCGGTGTTCGTGTCCGACGCGGTGCCGACCGGCTACATGGCCGCCGAGATGGCCGCCATCACGCCGGGCGACATCGTCGCCGTGTGGGGCTGCGGCGGCGTCGGCCAGATGGCGATGCGCAGCGCCTACCTGATGGGGGCGGAACGGGTGATCGGCATCGACCGCTACCCCGACAGGCTGGCCGCCGCGCAGATGCGGGCGGGGGCGGAGCCGATCGACTACACCCGCGCCGACGTCTATGATTCGCTGCTGGCGATGACCGGCGGGCGCGGCCCCGACGTGTGCATCGACGCGGTGGGCATGGAGGCCGACGGCTACGACACCGGGGTCGAGTACTGGTACGATCGCGCCAAGCAGGCGGTCGGGCTGGAAAGCGACCGATCGGCGGTGCTGCGCCAGATGATCCAGTGCTGCCGCAAGGGCGGCACGCTGTCCATCGTCGGCGTCTACGGCGGCTGGATCGACAAGTTCCCGATGGGCGCCGCCATGAACAAGGCGCTGACCTTCCGCATGGGCCAGCAGCACGGCCAGCGCTACGCCGCCCGCCTGTTCGCCCACATCGAGAGGGGCGAATTGGACCCGGCGTACCTGCTGACGCACAAATGGTCGCTCGACGACGCGCCGCGCGGCTATCACATGTTCAAGGAAAAGCGGGACAACTGCATGCGGGTCGTCTTCGCGCCGCAGGCGTGACGTCCGGGAAGAGCGCCATGAAACTGGTCTACGCCTATGAAACGGCCCTGGGCGAGGCGGTGCAGGCCGAGATCCTCGGCCTGCTGCGCGCCCGCTTCGGCCACGCCGAGCCCCTCGACGCGGAGGAGCGCGACGCCGAGCGCGGCGGCGGCTCCGACACCATCGTGACGGTGCGGGTGGACCACGACCACCCGGACGCCGTGGTCGACGCCGTGCGCAACCACCCCGCCGTCATCGACGCCGCCGCCGAGAGCTTCGGCGAGCGGGTATGACACCGGCCGAGCGCGGGTGTCGACACTCCGCGATTCGTCAAAACCTTTCCACCGTCTTGCCCGGGCTTGTGCCGGGCATCCACGCACTCCGACCAATCCAAGGTGCGTGGGTGCCCGGGACTGGGGCCCGGGCATGACGAAGTGAGGATGTGTCCGTATTTCCGCTCGGCCGCATGAGATCGCCGGAAGGCGGGGCTTCAAGCGGCGGCGCGGCCGTGCCAAATTCCTTTGGGCGAGGGCGCGGAGGAAACGATGGCGCCGCACGGCGGACGGCTTCCCGTGGATGCCGACGACGACATTTCGGCGGAGGAGCAGGCCGAACTCGACGAGGCTGAACGAGACTTCCTCGAAGGGCGGACCATGAGCCATGAGCGGGCGACGGTCTACCTTGGTGAGATCGTCGAAAAGATCGTCGTCGGCACCTTTGATTTTGCCGATTACCCGGAACTTGCTCCGGGTGCTCTGTCCCCTCCCATAGGCGCTAATATGCGCATCGGCGCATAAACTTTAACGGTGAATCAACCCTGTACCGTCATCCCCGCGCAGGCTCTCAGCGGATCTTCGATCCGCTTGACGCCGTCAGCGCTGGCTGCGCCAGCGCGAGAGGCGGGGATCCATGTTTCCGACGAACGGACGTAGCGAAAAACGTGGATCCCCGCCTGCGCGGGGATGACGAGTTGAATGAATGGTTGATCGTTGCATCAGTCAACGCACCAAAGACGCGCATGTTAGCGCCTATGTCCCTCCCTCCCCCTGCCGAGCAGGCATGCGGCCCCCCCAATTCGTCATGCCCGGGCTTGTCCCGGGTACCCACGCACCTTGGATGGGTCGGAGTGCGTGGGTACCCGGCACAAGGCCGACATGACGAACAGTATGAATTCGCCTGTCGTGATCGGCGCCAACCTACGACGTTCCCAGACGCTTCCGTGACGGCGCCCCTGTGGGCATGGATGATTCCGGAAAGGCGCGGTGTTCGTGGGGACACGTTCCGGCCGCCGGCGGGATCAATGCGCCGTGCCGGGTGTTTGTGGGGAACCGAATGGACACGTCATCCTTCTCGCGAGGCCCAAATCCCGTGACCAGCCAAGCCGCCCGGCCGCTCGATGCGCCGTCAGGCGCCGTCCCGCGCCGTTATCCGGTGGGGGCGGAGGTGTTGCCCGACGGGCGCGTGCACGTCCGCGTCTGGGCGCCGAAGTGCCGGCGCGTCGCCGTGGTGGTCGAGGCGGACGGCCGCGCCGCCGGAAAAGACGTCGAACTGGAGGCCGAGGCGGGCGGCTATTTCTCCGCGCTGCTCGACGGCGTGGCGGTCGGCAGCCTGTACCGCTTCCGCCTGGACGGCGGCGCGACGCCGTATCCCGATCCGGTCTCGCGCTTCCAGCCGGACGGTCCGCACGGCCCGTCGCAGGTGGTGGACCCGTTCCGCTTCGACTGGACCGACCACGCCTGGAAGGGTCGCTCCATCGAGGGGCAGGTGATCTACGAGATGCACATCGGCACCTTCACCCGCGAGGGCACGTGGGAGGCGGCGATGCGCGAGCTGCCGCACCTTGCCGACCTCGGCGTCACGGTGCTGGAGTTGATGCCGGTGTCCGACTTTCCCGGCCGCTTCGGCTGGGGCTACGACGGCGTCGACCTGTTCGCGCCGACGCGGCTGTACGGCGAACCGGACGACTTCCGCCGCTTCGTCGACCGCGCGCACGCGCACGGCCTCGCGGTGATCCTCGACGTCGTCTACAACCACCTCGGCCCCGACGGCAATTACCTGACGTGCTTCTCCGACGGCTATTTCACCGACCGTTACGAGAACGAGTGGGGCGAGCCCATCAACTTCGACGGGTCGGACAGTGGCCCGGTGCGGGAGTTCTTCGTCGGCAACGCCGCCTTCTGGATCGACGAATACCACCTGGATGGCCTGCGCCTGGACGCCACGCAGCAGATCTTCGACGCCTCTCCCGTCAACGTGATGGCGGAGATGAGCCGGGCGGTGCGCGCCGCCGCGCGCGGACGGGCCACCATCATGATCGGCGAGAACGAGCCGCAGCATTCCCGCCTTCTGCGCCCGGGCGAGGAGGGCGGCGGCGCGTGCGGGCTGGACGCGCTGTGGAACGACGACTTCCACCACGCCGCCATGGTGGCGCTGACCGGGCGCAACGAAGCGTACTACAACGACTACCTCGGCACGCCGCAGGAGTTCGTGTCGGCCATGAAGTACGGCTTCCTCTACCAGGGGCAGTGGTACCGATGGCAGAAGAAGGCGCGCGGCATGCCGGCCTTCGGCGTGAAGCCGCCGGCCTTCGTCACCTTCTTGCAGAACCACGACCAGATCGCCAACTCCGCCCGCGGCCAGCGCCTGCACGCGCTGACCGCGCCGGGGCGGTACCGGGCGTTCACGGCGCTGATGCTGCTGGGTCCCGGCACGCCGATGCTGTTCCAGGGGCAGGAGTTCGCGGCGTCGGCGCCGTTCTTCTACTTCGCCGACCACACGCCGGAACTGGCCGAAGCGGTCGCCAGGGGGCGGGCCGAGTTCCTGGCGCAGTTCCCCTGCATCGCCACGCCGGCCATGCAGGAGCAAATCGCCGTGCCGCACGACCCCGCCACCTTCGAGTGCTGCAAGCTCGACCACGGCGAGCGCGCGCGGAACGCCTGGGCCACCGCGCTGCACCGCGACCTGCTGCGCCTGCGCCGCGAGGACCCGGTGTTCCGCGCGCAGCGGCCGGGCGGGCTGGACGGCGCCGTGCTGGGGGCGGAGGCGTTCGTGCTGCGCTTTTTCGGGGAGGATGGCGAGGATCGCCTGTTGATCGTCAACCTCGGCCGCGACCTGCCGCTGTCGCCGCTGCCGGAGCCGCTGCTCGCCCCGCCGCCCGGCGGGGACTGGCGGCTGCTGTGGTCGAGCGAGGCGGAACCCTACGGCGGCGGCGGCGCGCCGGCCATCGACACGCGCGGCGCGCTGCTGATCCCCGGCCACGCCGCCATCGTGCTTTCGCCCGCCGAGGGTCGGGTCGCGAACAGAACCTCGTAGGTTAGGTTGAGCCCTTGCGAAAACCCAACGTATCCGCGGTGCGAAGGGTGTTGGGTTTAAGAAGAAACTGGATGCAGAGGGTGAGCTTATAGCCCCTCTCCCTCGACGGGGGAGGGGTTGGGGAGAGGGTGGTTACGCCCGGCAGGGCGGAAAAGACTCACGTCCCGGCTGCCGCCGGTAATCCCCCTCTCCCCAACCGCGACGCCCTTCGGCGTCGCCCCGCGAGGGGAGAGGGGCTTTTAGCAAGTTTCATCCGCTGCGGGTCGGCGAGCGCCGGTGAGAACTCAACCCAACCTACGGCCGACCGGCAAGGCCGCGCGCCGTCATCACCATTGGAGAACAGCCATGCCTGAGATCGTCCGCACGCTTGGGCGGGACCTTCTCACCGAAACGCCGGACGCGGCGCTGAGCCGCGAGTGGCTGGTGGCGAACGGGCTGGGCGGCTACGCCTCGTCCTCGGTCGGCGGCGCCGTCACCCGGCGCTACCACGGCCTGCTCATCGCGGCGCTGCCGGCCCCGCTGGGGCGCGTGGTGATGCTGAGCCAGCTGAACGACGTGGTCATCCTGCCCGACGGCACGGAGCGGCGGCTGACCAGCCACGATCCCGGCCCCGGCTCCCGCACCGGCGACTGGCAGGGCCACGTCGCCGCGTTCCGGCTGGTGATGGGGCTGCCGGTCTGGCGCTATGAGCTGGACGGCATCGTCATCGAGAAGCAGATCGTGATGCCGCACCGGCAGAACATCGTGCACGTCACCTACCGGGTGGTGAAGGCGCCGCATCCGGTGACGCTGCGGCTGCGCCCGGTGCTGGCCTTCCGCACCCTGGAATCGGCGGTCGACCAGCCGCTGGCGCGCGACTACCGCATCGTCGCCGAGGGGCACCGGTACGAGGTCTGGGGCGGCCCCAACCTGCCGGTGCTGCGCATGACCATCGAGGGGGCGACGATGCCGCTCACTCTCGACGGGGGCGCGCGGCGCGACGTGTTCTACAACGTCGAGGCGGAGCGCGGGTATGACTCGCGCGGGTCGCTGTGGACGCCCGGCTTCTTCAGCGGTTCGCTGGGGCAGGGGCAGGTGATGACCTTCGTCGCCTCCACCGAATCCTGGCAGCGGATCGAGGCGCTGCCGCCGGCCGACGTGCTGACATTCGAGACGGAGCGGCGGCGGCGGCTGGTGCGCATGGCGCACCCCAGCCTGCGCGAGGGGCCGATGGCGGAACTGGTGCTGGCCGCCGACAGCTTCCTGTTCGTCCCCGCCGGGCGCGTCGCCGACCAGATGCGCGCGCGGGCCGAGGGGGACGAGGTGCGCACGGTGATCGCCGGCTATCACTGGTTCACCGACTGGGGCCGAGACACCATGATCAGCCTGGAAGGGCTGACGCTGGCCACCGGCCGGCAGGTCGAGGCGGGGTGGATCCTGCGGACCTTCGCCCACTACATCCGCCAGGGGCTGATCCCCAACATGTTCCCCGACGGCAAGGACGAGGGGCTGTACCACACCGCCGACGCCACGCTGTGGTTCTTCCACGCGCTGAACCGCTATCTGAACGCCACGCGCGACCGCGACACGCTGCTGGTCATCCTGCCCAGGTTGCGGGAGGTCATCGACCATCACCGCCGGGGCACCCGCTTCGGCATCGCCATGGACCCGGCGGACGGGCTGCTGCGCCAGGGGGCCGAGGGCTACCAGCTCACCTGGATGGACGCCAAGGTGGAGGACTGGGTGGTCACGCCGCGCCGGGGCAAGGCGGTGGAGATCAACGCGCTGTGGTACAACGCGCTGTGCCTCACCGCCGCCTGGGTCGAGGAGGAGGAGGGCAGCCAGGCCGCCGCCCCCTACCGCGACATGGCGGCGCGGGCGCGGGAATCGTTCAACGCGCGCTTCTGGAACGAGGGGGGCGGCTGCCTGTACGACGTGGTGGACGGCGAGCAGGGCGACGACGATGCCATCCGCCCCAACCAGATCTTCGCCGTGTCGCTGGACCACCCGGTGCTGGACCGGGCGCGCTGGGACGCGGTGGTGAACACCGTGCACGAACGGCTGGTGACGCCGGTCGGCCTGCGCTCGCTCGCCCCCGGCCATCCCGACTACAAATCGAAGTACTTCGGCGACCTGCGCGCGCGCGACGCCGCCTATCACCAGGGCACGGTGTGGGGCTGGCTGATCGGGCCGATGGTGGACGCCTGGCTGAAGCTGCACCCGGAGGACGGGGCGGGGGCGCGCAAGCTGCTGGAAGGTTACCTGCCGCACCTGAACGAGGCCGGCGTCGGCACCATCAGCGAGGTCTTCGACGCCGAGCCGCCCTTCACCCCGCGCGGCTGCATCGCCCAGGCCTGGAGCGTGGCCGAGGTGGTGCGCTGCTGGGCCGCCACGGAGCCCGGCGCGGGCACGGCGAAGGCGGCGGAGTAACGGGTCATAGGACCGCGCGGCCCGGACGGTGGGAGTTGTCAACAGGTGGTGGGCTGTGGCGAAAAGGCCATGCGGGGCGGCTTTCGCCGTTACATGATTGACACGCAATCCCGCGCCCGCACGGCGGTTCGGGCGCATTCCGTTGCGGCGCAAGGCTTTCAGCCGATGCACATATTTTGGGCAAAACGGTCGGCGCGCTTGCCCGGCCTGTGACGAATCGGAGATGCGGGCCGGTTGCCAACAGGTTTATCCACAGGAACTGTGGAGTGCTGCGGATACCCCCTGTTCCAAGGGTAGAGGTCCATCGGTCAGGGGCCGGCCGGAAGGCGATAGGCGGATCGGATCCGATGCGCCGCACCGATTCGCGGCTATATTCAATCCACGACCGACACACGAACGGCCGGGGACCGGACGGTCCAGGAGGTGCCCATGCAGGATGTCATCGAGACGTCTTGCCCGCCGCTGCGGGATGCCCGGAAACACCGGTACGAGGCCGAAGCGGTCCGCCGCGCGCCCGGCTATGTGGCGCCCGCCCTGGCGGCGACGTTCTTCGCCGCGCTCGCCCTGCATCTTCTGGTGGAGGTGTTCCGTCGCGTCGATCCGGCCGATCCGGCGGGGCTGCTGTCGGTGGCCATGGGCGTCGGGGTCGTGCTGGTGACGCTGGTGCCGTTCGCCGTGCTGTTCGCCGCCCGCGCCCGCGCCGCGTGGCGCCGGGTGGAGGCGGCGGTCGCGGACCGCCACGGCGCCGCGCCCAATCGGCGCTGACGCGGCCTATTGCCGCCCCGACGCCGGCCGGCACGATTTGGTTGCGGTCGCACCGTCCGGCGCGTTTTAATCGCCCCCTCAACGACGACGTCCGCCGCACCGGCTAGAGGCCCAGCGGCGCGGCGCGTCGCATGCGGTCATCGGGGGTGGTGGGCAATGGGTTTCTTCGATTTTCTCAAGATCACCATCTTCGACCGGAAGCCGAAGGGCAAGCCGGGCGCCAAGCGGCCGCCCCGTTCGTCGGGCAACGTGATCGAGGTGGACAGCAAGAGCTTTCCGATCGCCGCCATCACCACCAAGGGTTTCGT
>DASWVP010000284.1:0-12446 GCA_036401175.1 Azospirillum sp.
CCTGCGCCCCGCGCACGGCGGCCAGCGCGTCGGCGACGGCGGCCAGCAGGTCGGCGCGGCGGATCGGCTGCGGGATCAGGTCGGCGATGCCCAGGCGCAGCAGCGCGCGCATCCCCTCCATGGTGGGCTGGCGCGCCGTCACCAGCACCGGCACGCGGTTGCGGAAGCGCTCGATCACGCCGGTCAGCGCGGCCAGCTCGCCGGGATCGGCCATGTCGACGTCGAGGATCAGCACATCGGCGGCGCCGTCGTCCAGCCACGGGTCGTCCGCCCCGGCCAGCCGGCCCAGGCGCACGCGCCCGGTCAGCCCGTCGGCGCCGGACAAGGCGGTGGTCACCGCCTCGTACGCCTCCTCGCCGCGCACCAGCACGGCGGCGGTTCTTGCTGAACAAGGGTGGGTTGCACGCGGACGGGTGGCGCTCATCGCTGGATGCTCCCCTTGCCGGGCCGTTGGCTGATGTCGTTGCCGGGCGCCGCCGGCCGGGTGACGGTGATGGTGGACGCCACCTGCACGTCCTCGACCTTCGACCCGCGCACGACGCGGACGATGTTCGGCGGCACCTCGGCCACGACACCCTCGGGCAGGCCGCCGCCCAGGTCGGCGAGGCCGATGGTGCGCGGATCGGCCGCCGCCCCGTCCGCGAGGTTGCGCAGCGACAGGCTGAGCGACCCGATGTTGGAGCCGAGCGTCAGCCGCTGGCCGTCCTCGGGCGTCACCTCCAGCGTCACGGCGCGGGCCATGATGGCCATCTCCTTGCGGTCGTCGACCTGCTGGTCGACGGCGAGGACCTTGATGTTCTGAAGCAGCAGGTCGGTGGTCGGGAATTTCGGGTCGGTCTGGCGGGTCAGCAGCACGTCCACCCGGTCGCCGGGCAGCACGAAGCCGGCCACACCGTTGACGTCGTTGACGCGGATGGTCAGCGCCCGCTTGTCGCCGGCCACCAGCATGGACAGCGCGGCGCGCCCGCCGGGCTCGCTCAGCTTGCCGGGCAGCACCGGCTCGCCGGGGGTCAGCGCGCTCAACACCACGCGCGGGCCGTCCTTCATCAGCTCGGCGGCGCTGGCGAAGGCGCCGGGCGGCACTCCGTCCAGCGGCCAGGGCGCCTCGCGCAGGTCGGCGGCGGACAGCGGCTTGCCGAACGGCAGCGCGCCGGCGGCGACCACGACGGTGGCTTGGCGCGGCGGTTCCGGCGGCGCGGCGACGGGCACGGGCGGCGTCTCGATCAGCGCGCGGGCCGTGACCACCGCAAAACCGCCGAGCCCGACGGCAAGCCCCAGCATGACGAGCGCACGGGTGTTCATGCGGCGATCCTTAAAAAATGCGGATGGGAAAAGGCGCCTCCGCCCCCGGTGGGGGACGGAGGCCGGACAGGATCGGCGGCCGGGAGGGAGGACGGGCCGCCGGTTCGCCCGAGGGGGGAGGGAGAGGCAGGCCGATCAGGTGCCGGGAACGGCGGCGTTCAGCGCCGTGCCGATCCGGGTGAACAGGGTCGTGATGTTGGTGCGCAGGCCGGTCAGCGCGACGACGCAGCCGATGGCGACCAGACCGATCAGCAGGCCGTATTCGACCAGGGCGGCGCCCTGCTCATCCTTGGCGAGGCGGGCGGCGAAGGAAGACACGCGGTTCATGGGACACTCCTGGGAATGGTGGAGGGAATGGTTGGTGGGGAATGGTGGGGAATGGTGATGATGCTGGCGCCCCGCCGCGATGGTCGGCCGGCAAAGGCAGGCCAAGCATGCCGTCTTGGGCACCACGGTGCAGCGGGGCGAAGGGAGGGATTCACCGAAAATTCGAGGTACAGTCGCGCGAATGGGCAGCCCCGGGCGCGGCGCCCCGGCCGGTGCACCCCCAGCCGTGGGGCAAGGGCGCCGAACGCGGCATCTCCATCGCGGCCCAGCCCTCACCCTCCGCGTCCCGCCGTTCCCCGCGATTTCGGATAGCCTTGCGCGACTCCCTCCGCCGATAGGAATGCGCCATGACCGGATGTGCTTGGATGCCATGGGCCGGCCGGCGGCTGGCCGGCGACCAGTCCGGCGCGGTCCTCGCCCTGGTGGCGGTGGCCCTGATCCCGCTGCTGGCCTTCGTCGGCGTGGCGGTGGACAGCGCGCGGGCCTACTTCGTGCAATCGCGGCTGTCACGCGCGCTGGACGCCGCCGGACTGGCCGGCGGCCAGGACTTCGACGACGCGGCCAAGCGCGACGCCGCCATCCGCAAGTACTTCGACGTCAACTTCCCGACCGGCTTCATGGGCGCCAGGGTGACCGGCCTCGCCTGGACGATGAACGATGAGGCGCGCGAGATCACGCTGACCGCCGGGGCCGCGCTGGACACCACCTTCATGCGCATCGTCGGCCAGAACCAGGTGGGCGTCAGCGCGCGATCCGTCATCAAGCAGCAGGTCCGCGGGCTGGAACTGGTGCTGGTGATGGACAACACCGGGTCGATGGACGGGACGATCAAGGGAACGCGCAAGGTCGACGCCATGAAGGCGGGCGCCGCCGACCTCATCGCCGAGTTGTACGGCAAGCAGGAGGTGGTGAAGAACCTGTGGGTGGGGCTGGTGCCCTTCACCACGACGGTCAACATCGGGCGCGCGCGCACCAACTGGCTGACCGGCTACGATCCCAGGGATTTCAAGATCAGCCCGCTGGGCTGGAAAGGCTGCATCGAGGAGCGTGTGCCGACGGTCGTGACGTCCTACGGCGCGGCGACCCGCGACACCACCGACGACCCGCCGGGCGTCGAACCGTGGCGCCCCTTCCGCTATCTCAGCTCCGACGTGGGATCGGAAAACAACCGCTATCCCGCCGTGACCGAGGTCGAGAACGACGACGGCGGCGAGAACAACGGGAGGGGCCCCAACCGAAGCTGCCCGCCGCCGGTGACCCCGCTGGTCTCGCCGAAGACGACCATTCTCAACTCCATCAAGGCGATGGGCGCCTTCAGCAGCCTCAGCGGCACCATGAACCACGTCGGGCTGGTGTGGGGCTGGCGGATGCTGTCGCCGCGCTGGCGCGGCCTGTGGGGCGGCGAGATGAACCAGGAGGGCCTGCCCACCGACTACGGCGACCCGAAGCGGAACAAGGCGATCGTCATCCTGACGGACGGCCAGAACACCTTTCCGGACATGGTCTACACCGCCTACGGCCGCTATCCCGAGCGCCGGCTGGCACCCGCCGGCAAGGACCCGGTGAAGGAACTCGACCGGCGCCTGCTCGCGGTGTGCGAGGCCGTGAAGGCGGAGGGCATTCTCGTCTACACAATCACCTTCGGCCCGTCGTCGGGCAGCGCCATCTGGACGCTGTTCCAGCAGTGCGCCAGCAAGCCCGAATACCACTTCGATTCCAGGGATTCGGCCGGGCTGCGCCGGGCCTTCCGCACCATCGGCGGCCAGCTCGCCAGCCTGCGCGTCGCCCAGTAGGAGGCCACCGGCATGACCCGACCGTCCCTCCTCCGTTGCGACCGTGGCGCCGGTGTCGTCGAATTCGCGCTGGCCGTGCCCGTGCTGCTGCTGGCGATGCTGGCGGTGATCGAGGGGATGATGACGCTGTTCGTCGGCGCCGCGCTGGAAAGCGGCGTGCGCGGCGCGGCGCGCTATGGCAGCACCGGGCACGTGCCGGCCGGCTCCTCGCGCGCGGCGGAGATCGTGGAGAGCGTGCGCCGCCGCACCCTCGGCCTCGCCAACGCGACCAACACCACGGTGACGACGCGCGTGTACCGGGACTTCGCCGCCCTCCAGGCCGGCGGCCCCGGCACGCCCGGCCCCGGCAACGCCAACGAGGTGGTCGTCTACACGGCAAGCTTCACGGCGCCGGTGTGGACGCCCATCGCCGCTCTCACCAGCACCGGCAGCATCCGCCGGCTGCGCCTGAGCGCCACCACCGTGGTGCGCAACGAACCGTACGACGACGGGGTGGAGCCATGACGCTCAAGCGGCTGTTCGGGTGCGCGCACGGCGGCGTGCTGGTGGAGCTGGCCCTCGCCGTGCCGGTGCTGGGGCTGCTGCTGACCGGCGGTTTCGAGGTGTCGCGCTATGGCGTGCTGCACATGAAGCTGGAGGCGGTCGCCGGCACCATCACCGACGCGGTGGCCCGCGCCAGCGAGATGCGCGCGGCGGAACTGGACGCCATCCTGGCCAGCGCCGACGACATCGCCAGCCCCTTCGATTTCGCCGGGCGCGGCGCGGTCATCGTCACCTCGGTCAGTTGGGACGGGCCGGGGCGCGCCCGCGTCAACTGGCAGCGCAAGGCCGGCGGCGTGTCCGCCGGCAGCGGCCTGGGCACGGCAGGCGGCGCCGCCACGCTGCCGCCCGGCTTCACCCTGGCGCAGGATGAGTCGGCCATCGTCACCGAGGCCGTCTACGACTACCGCCCGCTGCTCGCCGCCCCGCTGCTGCCGGCCGCCGTGCTGCGCCAGACGGCGGTGTTCCGCCCGCGCCTGGGCAGCCTCGACACGCTGGCGCCGTAGGAGGGCCCGTAGGTTGGGTTGAGCGCCAGCGAAAACCCAACGTGCCGGCGACGCGGAGGTGTTGGGTTTCAACCCAACCTACGACGTCCATTCCTGCGCCGTTTCCATTCAGGGCGCGTGCTTGTGCCCGTCCTCCTGTTTGAGTTCCTCCTCGGTGGCGCGTTTCAGCGCCTCCAGCCGCCCGGCGGCGGCGTCGCGGCTGTACGGCCCCTCCACATCCATGCCGAAGCTCACGTAGTGCCCGTCCGGGCGGGCGATGTGGGTGCCCGTGGGCAGGTAGCCGTCGTCGGCATCGTCGTTGCCGACCACGACGCCGCCGCGGATCTCGACGATGTGCGCCATCATTGACCTCCCTGGCCCGCGCCACCTTGAATAGTCTGGTCCGGACTCCACTGCGCGATGCCCGTCATGTCGGGCAGGCGGTGCGCGATGCCCTTGTGACAGTCTATGCACGTCATCCGCCCGCTGAAAAGGAACTCCTCGTGCGCGCGGGCGGCGCGGGGGGACTGCTTGGTGATGTCCATCGATTCCGCGCTGTGGCAGTTGCGGCACTCCAGCGAGTTGTTGGCCTTCAGGCGCGCCCATTCGTGCTCGGCCAGCGTGCGGCGCATGTCCAGGAACTTCTCGCGCGTCGAGATGGTGCCGAACAGGTGGCCCCACACCTCCTTCGACGCCTGCATCTTGCGGGCGATCTTGTCGGTCCACGCGTGCGGCACGTGGCAGTCCGGGCAGGTGGCGCGCACGCCCGAGCGGTTGGTGAAGTGGATGGTCTGCTTCATCTCCTCGTACGGGTTGGCCTGCATCTCGTGGCAGGAGGTGCAGAACGCCTCGGTGTTGGTCGCCTCCAGCGCGGTGTTGAAGCCGCCCCAGAAGGCCACGCCCGCCAGGAACCCGCCGAGCGTCAGGAAGCCCAGGCTCAGGTAGGTGGCGGGCCGGGTGAAGGTGCGCCACACGGCGCGCAGGGAATCCCGCAGCGCCATGGCTCAGCGCCCCCCGCCCGGCGGCGACACGATGGAATCGAGGTCGCGGAAGCGGTTCTCCACCAGCGGCTGCGCCGCCGTCTGCCCGACGTGGCAGGAGGTGCACACATAGCGCCGCGGCGCCAGCCCGCCCAGCATGTTGCCTTCGCGGTCCAGGTAATGGGTGATGGAGACCATGGGCGCCTGCGACTGCTCGGTGTATTTGCGGCTGTGGCAGTCCAGGCAGCGGTTATGCCGCAGGTCGATCTGGTAGTCGCGGATCGAATGCGGGATCACCGGCGGCTGTTCGGGGTAGTTGCGCGACCGCCGCACGTCGTCGGCCACGTCCGGGGCGATCTGCGGCGCCGCCGGCGTCTCGGGGAACGGCGTCGGCCCGATCAGGCGCGGCGCGTCGGCGGCCGTCGCCCCGCCGGCCAGGACGGTCAGCGCGGCGACGGCCGCGAAAAGCAGGGTCCTCATTGGCCTCCCCCCACCTGGGCCACCTGCACCGGCACGACCTTGACCGCGCACTTCTTGAAGTCGGTCTGCTTGGAAATCGGGTCGGTGGCGTCCAGGGTGACCTTGTTGATCGGCTGGCTGGCGTCGAAGAACGGCACGAACACCACGCCGCGCGGCATGCGGTTGCGCCCGCGCGTCTCGATGCGGGAGCGGATCTCGCCCCGGCGCGACACCACGCGCACCTCCGACCCGCGCCGCAGGCCGCGTTCGCGCGCGTCGTCCGGGTGCATGAACACCACGGCGCCGGGGAACGCCTTGTAGAGTTCCGGCACCCGCAGAGTCATCGAACCGGAGTGCCAGTGCTCCAGCACGCGCCCGGTGACGAGCCACAGGTTGAACTCCTCGTCCGGGGATTCCGCCGGCGGCTCGTAGGGCGCGGCGACGAGGTTCGCCTTCTTGTCGGGGTTGCCGTAGAACTGCACGCCGGTCCCCTTCTCGACGTAGGGGTCCAGCCCTTCGCGATAGCGCCACTTGGTCTGCTGCCCGTCGACCACCGGCCATTGCAGGCCGCGCGTCTGGTGGTACAGGTCGAAGGGCGCCAGATCGTGCCCGTGCCCGCGGCCGAAATAGGCGTATTCCTCGAACAGCCCCTTCTGGATGTAGAAGCCGAAAAGCTTGGCCTCGTGGTTCTCGTAGCCGGCCTCAAGGTCGGTCACCGGGTACTTGTCCACCTCGCCGTTGGCGAACAGCACCTCGAACAGCGTCTTACCCTTGTACTCCGGCGCCTTGGCGAGGAACTCGGCCGGCCAGACCTCGTCGGTGGTGAAGCGCTTGGAGAACTCGGCCATCTGCCACAGGTCGGAGCGCGCCTGCCCCGGCGCGCCGACCAACTGGTGCCAGAAGTGCGTGCGCCGCTCGGCGTTGCCGTAGGCGCCCTCCTTCTCCACCCACATGGCGGCCGGCAGGACGACGTCGGCGGCCATGGTGGTGAGCGTCGGATAGGCGTCCGACACCACGATGAAGTTGGCCGGGTTGCGATAGCCGGGATAGGTTTCGTTGGCGGTGTTGGCCGCCGTCTGCAAGTTGTTGTTGGTGCTGATCCAATAGCAGTTCAGCTTGCCGTCCTTAAGCATGCGGTCCTGGAGAACGGCGTGGTAGCCGGGCTTGTCGGGCAGCAGGCCGGCGGGCAGCTTCCATTTCTGCTCGACCACCTTGCGGTGTTCGGGGTTGGTGACCTGCATGTCGGCGGGCAGGCGGTGCGCGAAGGTGCCGACCTCGCGCGCCGTGCCGCAGGCCGACGGCTGCCCGGTCAGCGAGAACGGGCCGTTGCCCGGCTCCGAGATTTTCCCGGTCAGCAGGTGGATGTTGTAGACGAGGTGGTTCGCCCACACGCCGCGCGTGTGCTGGTTGAAGCCCATCGTCCAGAAGGACACGACCTTGACCTCGGGATCGGCGTAGAGCTTCGCCAGCGCCTCCAGCCGTTCCTTCGGCACGCCGGTCAGCTCGGCCGTGTAGTCCAGCGTGTATTGGCTGACCTGCTTGACGTACTCGTCGAAATTGCTGGGTTTGCTCACCCCCGCGTCGCCGGCGTTCTGGGCGCGCTGCTCCAGCACGTGTTCGGGCCGCAGGCCATAGCCGATGTCGGTGTTGGCCATGCGGAAGTTGACGTGGCGCTCGACGAAGTCGCGCTTCACCGCGCCGGTCTGCACGATGTGGTTGGCGATGTAGTTGAGGATCGCCAGATCGGTGCCCGGCTTGAAGACCATGGAGATGTCGGCGAGGTCGGAACTGCGGTGCTCGTAGGTGGACAGCACGACGATCTTCGAGTCCGGGTGGGACAGCCGGCGATCGCTGACCCGCGTCCACAGCACCGGGTGCATCTCCGCCATGTTGGAGCCCCACAGGACGAAGGCGTCGGTCTGCTCGATGTCGTCGTAGCTGCCCATCGGCTCGTCCATGCCGAAGGCGCGGATGAAGGTCACCGCGGCCGACGCCATGCAGTGCCGGGCGTTCGGGTCCAGGTTGTTGGAACGGAAGCCGGCCCGCATCAGCTTGGACGCCGCGTACCCTTCCCAGATCGTCCACTGGCCGGAACCGAACATGCCGACCGCCGTCGGCCCCTTTTCCTTCAGCGTCTTCTTCCACTGGCGCGCCATCTCGTCGAAGGCCTGATCCCAGCTCACCGGCTGGAACTCGCCGTCCTTGGCGTACTGGCCGTTCCGCATGCGCATCAGCGGCGTGGTCAGCCGGTCGGCGCCGTACATGATCTTGGAAAGGAAATAGCCCTTCACGCAGTTCAGGCCGCGGTTGGTCTCGTGCTGCATGTCGCCGTGCGTGGCGACGACGCGGTTCTCCTTCACGCCGACGACGACGCCGCAGCCGGTGCCGCAGAACCGGCACGGCGCCTTGGCCCATTTGATGGCGAGATCCTGGAAGGGCGCGGTGTTGGCCGCCTGGGCCGGCAGGCTGACGTTGACGGCCGCGGCCGCGGTGGCGGCGGCCTGGGCCTTCAGGTAGTCGCGTCGGCTGATCGTCATGGGACGCTTCCTTCGGCATCAAGGAGCGGCTCGACATGGTGATACACCAGCGTGGCGGCCATCACGCCGTCGAGCAGGCTCAGGGTGTTGAGGTGGGAGACGATGGTCTGCTCGCTCTCGGTCTCCAGCGTGATGACGAGCTTTCCGGTGTCGGTCGCGGCGTGCACCTCCACCCCGGCCAGCGATGCCGCGACCTTCGACACGGCCGGCACCGCCTCGGGCCGGGCGTGCACGACGACGCTGGAGATGTGCAACTCGGAGATGTGCAGCTCATGGGCCACGGCCGGTCTCCTTGCGCGCGGGGGCCAGGTTGACGGCGCTTGCCGGGCAGGCCGACACGCAGGCCCCACAGCCGGTGCAGCGCGCCGCGTCCACCGACGGCTGCCACACCGCCCCCCGCACGGGGATGAAGCGCATGGCGCCTTCCGGGCAGATGTCGCGGCAGGTCTGGCAGATGACGGCGGCGCGCGTCAGGCAGCCCTTGCCGATGCGCGGCTCCAGCCGCCACGGCGCCTCCTGCCGGTCGAACAGCGGTTGCGGGCAGGCGTCGGCGCAGGCGCCGCAGAAGGTGCATTCGCCCTGGCGGAAATCGACCGTGGGAAAGCCGCCGTCGCCCGCGACGATGATGGTTTCGGGACAGGCCGCCGCGCAGGCCCCGCACCGGGTGCACAGGTCGAGGAAGGCGTCGCGCCGTGCCCACGGGGGCCGGACCGGTGCGCCGGGGTCCCGCGCGCGGCCGAACAGGACGCGTCGGCGTCCGGGATCGAATCCACCGTCTGCCATGGTGCGTCACGCCGTCGGCGGGCCGGCGAGCATCTGGTAGATCCACACGGCCAGCCCATAGCCGCCGACCACGGCGATGGCCAGCAGCGGCCAGAACACCACGGTCAGGAACAGGAAGGTCCACACCTCCCGCGATTTCCGACGTTCGGACAGCGGTTGTTCCGCCATGCGCCTTGCCCCCCCTGGCTTGCCGATGGGACGTTGCGCGTCCCTACCGGCGCGGCTGGTCGCCGCCCTCCGAACAACCCGTCGTGGCGGGGTTGGTTCCGCTCAGTTCTTGGGCGGGGTCAGGTGATCCAGGCGCAGGCGGTGGCGGGCGTCGGTCAGCCGGTACACGCCGCCCACCGAGGCGGCCAGAACGCCCAGCCCGGTCGAGCCGGCGATCAGGAACATGATCAGGATCTGGTACTTGACCGCGTCCTGCGGATCGACGCCGCCAAGGATCTGTCCGGTCATCATCCCCGGCAGCGAGACCAGCCCGGTCGCCGCCATGGCGTTGACGATGGGCATCATGCCGGTGCGCAGCGCCTGCCGGTGCACGGTGCCCAGCGCCTCCCACCGCGTCGCCCCCAGCGCCAGCCGCGCCTCGATCGCGGCGCGTTCGCGCGACGCCAGCGAGGTCAGCGTGTTGAGCGCCAGCCCGACGCCGGTCATGGTGTTGCCCAGCACCATGCCCAGCAGCGGGATGGCGTAGCGCGGATCCCACCACGGGTCCGGACGCACGGCGGTGGTCAGCGCCAGCAGCATGACGGACGTCGCCGCGAAGCCCATCGCCCCGGTGCCCAGCCCATAGGCCCACCAGCCGGCCAGCCGCCGCTCCTGCCGGGCCAGGATCTCATGCCCGGCGAAGCCGACCATGACCAGCGCCGCGCCCAGCGTCAGCACCGGCGAGCCCAGCGCGAAGAGCTGCTTGAGCACCAGCCCGACAAGAAGGAGCTGCACCACCATCCGCACCGCCGACACCGCCAGCGGACGTTCGAG
This sequence comes from Azospirillum sp., assembly GCA_036401175.1. GTDB lineage: Bacteria > Pseudomonadota > Alphaproteobacteria > Azospirillales > Azospirillaceae > Azospirillum. The sequence continues at coordinate 10,188 of DASWVP010000284.1, forward strand.
ATTGAGCGCGAGGCGCCACGACAGCAGCCCGTTCACCAGCAGCAGCGACGCCGCGATGGCGAGGTCCCAGACGCCGAGTTCGATCAGGGGCATGGCTCCTCCCGCACCACGCCGCCCTCGACGCGCAGCGTGCGCGTGGCGAGGCGGTCGGCCTGCGCCGGGTCGTGGGTGGCCACCAGGATCGCCACGCCGCGCGCCAGTTCGCCGCGCAGCAGCGCCTCCAGCCGCGCCGTGGCGTCGGCGTCGAGCGCGCCGCTGGGCTCGTCGAGCAGCAGGACGGCCGGCTCCCGCACCAGGGCACGCACCAGCGCCAGGCGCTGCCGCTCGCCGGTCGACAGGCGCGCCACCGGCCAGTCCATGGCGTCCGGCGACAGGCCCAGCGCCTCGGCCAGCGGCGCGGCGCGCGCCGGATCGGGGTAGTGCGCGCCCACCACGTCGGCCCACCAGCCGGACTCGGCGGCCACGTAGGTGACGAGGCGCCGCCACTCCGGCGCCGGCATGGCGGACCGTGCCCGGTCACCCAGGCGCACCTCGCCCCGGTTGGGGTCGAGGTCGGCGACGGCGCGCAGCAGCACCGACTTGCCCGAGCCCGAGGGGCCGCGCACCGCCACGCAGGTTCCGCCCGGCACGGCGAAACTGGCCGGCTTCAGCACGCCGGTCTCCAGGCCCGACACGGTCAGCACGCGCGCCCCCACGGTTGCACCGGGAAACGGTACACGCGCAGGGCGCGGCGCGGAAGCCCCACACCCCTTGCGGCGCAACATGAGCACGCTATGTTATGCCCCGCCCTGCCCCGCCCCCTCCGGCCCCACCCCCTCCGGATCGACCGATGCCGCAATCCAGCGCCGAGCGCGTCGCCTTCACCCACCGCGAGATCCTGGAAGTGTTCAGCGGGGTGGCGCTGGCCATGCTGATGGCCGCCATGGACCAGACCATCGTCGCAACGGCGCTGCCGACCATCGCCGAACAGCTCGGCAACCTGGAAGACCTGCCCTGGGTGGTCACCGCCTACCTGCTGGCCTCCACCACCACCACGCCGATCTACGGCAAGCTGTCGGACCTGTACGGGCGCAAGCGCGTCCTGCAGGTTGCCATCCTCCTGTTCCTGATCGGCTCGGTGCTGTGCGCGCTGGCCGGCAGCATGCTCCAGCTCATCCTGTTCCGCGCCGTGCAGGGGCTGGGCGGCGGCGGGCTGATGGCGCTGGCCTTCACCATCATCGGCGACGTGGTGGAACCGCGCGAGCGCGGCCGCTACCAGGGCTACATCGGCGGCGTCTTCGCGCTGGCCAGCGTGGCCGGGCCGCTGCTGGGCGGCGTCTTCACCGAGGCGCTGTCCTGGCACTGGATCTTCCTGATCAACCTGCCGATCGGCGCCGCCGCCTTCCTGATGACGCGCAAGGCGCTGGCGCGCCTGCCCATGGGGATCGCCCACCCGCGGATCGATTTCCTGGGTGCCGCCCTGCTGATGGCGGGGATCACCGGGCTGCTGCTGGTCATCTCGCGCGGGACCGCGTTCGGCTGGACGTCGCCCGCGCTGCTGTCGCTGGCGGCGGGCACGGCGGTGGTGCTGGGCGTCTTCCTCTGGCACGAGCGGCGGGTGGCGGAGCCGATCCTGCCGCTGCGCCTGTTCCGCCTGCCGGTGTTCGCGATCGCCAACCCGATCGTCGCGCTGTCCGCCATGGTGCTGTTCGCCGGCATCGTCTTCCTGCCGATGCACCTCCAACTCGTGCGCGGGGCCGGGGCGACGGAATCCGGCCTGCTGCTGCTGCCGCTGGTGTTCGGCATGACGCTGGGCGCGGTGGGCGGCGGCCGGCTGATCGCGCGCAGCGGGCGCTACAAGATCTACCCCATCGTCGGACTGGCGCTGGCGGCGCTGATGTTCCTGGCGCTGGGGGTGAGCGAGCGGGTGTCGGGCGACGGGCTGCTGTCCACGCTGGTGCTGGTGCCGCTGGGCATCGGGCTGGGCCTCGTCATGCCGGTGATGACGGTCGCCGTGCAGAACGCGGTGGACCGGCGTGACCTGGGTGCGGCCACGGCGTCGGTCGGCTTCTTCCGCTCGCTCGGCGGGTCGGTCGGGGTGGCGGTGTTCGGCGCGGTCTTCGCCGCCGACGTCGAGGCCCGGCTGAACGCCGCCGGCCTGCCCGGCATCAGCGGGCGCGAGGTGATGGAGCGCGGCCCGTCCGCCCTGTCCAGCCTGCCCCCCGCCGCCCGCGACGCCGCCCAGTCGGTGTTCGAGCACGGCTTCTCGACGCTGTTCCT
>DASWVP010000285.1:0-16080 GCA_036401175.1 Azospirillum sp.
GCCGACCGACGGGGAGTTCGCACTGCCGGACGACATGGCCGAGCTGGTCGCCGCCGTCGAGGAGCGCAAGGGCACCGACAAGGCGTCCCGGAACGGCAAGGGCGACGCCGGCACGCCGGGCGACGGCCAGCCGCAGAACCAGCCGCAGGCCCAGCCCAACGCGCAGGCCGCCAGGTCCGACACCGTCGAGGCGCTGAAGCCCGCCGCCGCCGCCAACGCCGCCGATGCCGCAGCCAGCGCCGCCGCCGTCGACGCCATGGGCGCCGCCGCCAGGACCGACCAAGCCTCCGCCGACATCACCCACCCGTCGCTCGCCGGGCTGGAGGGCGTGAAGGGCCCGGCCGGCGTGGACGCCGCCCAGCCGCTCGCCACGCTGCGCGCGTCGCGCGGTGCCGCGCATGCGCCGATGGGGGTGCCCGACCAGCTGGCCGTGCATGTCCAGAAGAACGTCAAGGACGGCAACGACCAGTTCACCATCAACCTGCGCCCCGACGAGCTGGGCCGCATCGAGATCAAGCTGGAATTCCAGCAGGACGGCCGGGTCCAGGCGGTGATCGCCGTGGACAAGCCGCAGACGCTGGAACTTCTGCTGCGCGACGCCCGCTCGCTGGAAAAAGCGCTGCAGGACGCCGGCCTGAAGGCCGACTCCGGCAGCCTCAGCTTCAGCCTGCGCGGCGACGGCAATCCCGCCACCGATGACGGCGGCAAGGGGTCCGGATCGGGCCGGCGCGGCCGCGGCTTCGCCGGTGACGACGAGGACCCGGCCGACGCAGCCGCCGCCTACACCCTCTCGCTCGCCCCCGGACGCGTCGATTTTCGCGTGTGACCGTCCCCACGGACCTTGATCCCGGGACGTCGATCCGCCGCGAACATACAAAAGGACCACGACCATGGCCGTCTCAGGCACCGACAGCTCCAGCAACCTCACCCCCTGGGGCACGCTGAAGAACACGCAGACCACGACGTTCGACAAGGCCGCCAAGACCACCAAGACGGCGGACGAGCTGAAGACCGACGTGGCGTTGAAGGGCATCGGCGACAACTTCAACAACTTCCTGAAGCTGCTGACCACGCAGATGCAGAACCAGGACCCGACCAAGCCGATGGACACCAACGAGATGACGCAGCAGTTGGTGCAGTTCGCCAACGTCGAGCAGAACATCGGCACCAACAGCCGGCTCGACAAGCTGCTGAAGCTCCAGCAGGCGGGCGCGGCCTCGACCCAGCTCGCCTATCTCGGCCGCACGGTGGTCTACCAGGGCGACGAGTTCCAGTACGCCGAGGGCATGACCACCGCGCCGCTCGGCTACGAGCTGGAAACCGCGTCGAAGGCGACGCGCGTCGATATCCTGGACAACACCGGCCGCGTGGTCCGTTCGATGGACGGCGAGACCACGGCCGGCACCCGCCACCTGGTGAACTGGGACTTCAAGGACGACAACGGCCGTGCCGTTCAGCCCGGCACCTACAAGCTCAACATCGCGCCCAAGGGCGAGACGGAAAGCGACCTCGTCAAGACCAAGACCTACACCTTCGGCGCCGTCACCGGCGTCGACAACAGCAAGGACGGCGAGATGCTGATGAACGTCAACGGCAAGTCGCTGCCGTGGTCGGAGATCGAGTCGGTGCGGTGATCCCTCCCCTTCGCGCCGGGTCGTCCCGAGGTTTCGGAGGCCTCCCCTGCACGGCGCGGGCGGGGGCCTTGCCGTGTCCGGTCCCGATCATTTCGCGTCTAAAGCGTTAACCCTATCGATTAGGTATTTTTTAAGTGCCCCTGGCTACACTCCGACACCGTGACTGGAACTTGCAGTGGTGGATGGAGCGTCCGCGCATGTCATCTCGCGATATCGAACTTGGCGACGATGGCTCCGATGGAGCGTCGGTCATCAGTCCAGCAGGGCGGCCGATGACGGAGGAGGATCTGCCTCCGCCGGACACCAAGCGCTGGGTCATGCGACGCAAGGCGGAGGTCGTGGCGGGGGTGCGCTCGGGGCTGATCAGCCTGGAGGAGGCATGCCGCCGCTACACCCTGTCGGTCGAGGAGTTCCTGTCCTGGCAGCGGCTGATCGACAGCCACGGCGTGCGGGGCCTGCGGGCCACGCGCCTCCAGGACTATCGCGCCGGCACCGCGCCGGTGCGTCCGCGCATGATGAGCGGCGCCGCCGAGTAACACCGCCAGCCCGAATCCATCGCCGCACATGCGACAAAGCGCCGCAGGGAACCCGCCCGACGGCGCTTTCGCTTTTCTGAGAACATTGATCCGTTATTCGCAACCACAAAAATCAGGGGGTACGGGCCATGCCTGTGATCGTGTTCGAATCCGGTGCGTTGAAGGACGAGATCAAAGCTGAACTGATTCAGCAGTTGACCGATGTGTCCGCAAAAGTGACAGGAATTCCAAAGGAGCTTTTCTTCGTATCGATTCACGAACTGCCGGACGAGGACATCGCCGTGGGCGGCATCACCGTCAAGGAATTGAAGCGGAGACTGGCCGAGCAACGCGCGTCGAGCGACGAAGCGGTTCCCGCACCAGAGAGCTGACCCAGCGATCCGGGGCATTGCCGCCCCAGACGCATCAATCCCGAACGCACAAGGGCCGCCTTGCGGCGGCCCCGGTGTGCATACGGTGTTCGGTGGGAATGGTGGGCGCACAAGGACTCGAACCTTGGACCCGCTGATTAAGAGTCAGCTGCTCTACCAACTGAGCTATGCGCCCGAACACCGGGTTTTGAAGAGATGGTGGGCGCACAAGGACTCGAACCTTGGACCCGCTGATTAAGAGTCAGCTGCTCTACCAACTGAGCTATGCGCCCATCTCTTCGTCCCGCCGGCCGTTCCGTCCGGCGAGGCCCGCTGTATAATGGACGGTTTCCGCCTTGTCCAGCCAAAATCCGCCGCCGCGTGCGCAAGATCAGCCGCGCGGCCCGTCGGGGCCGCCGGGCGCCACGTCGGCCACCGTCGAGCGGCCGGGATCGCGCTTCTGGCACTCCAGCAGGATGTCGCGGGCCACCGGCGCGGCCACCGCCGAACCGCCGCCGCCATGCTCGACGATCACGCCGATGGCGTAGCGCGGCGCGTGCACCGGCGCGAAGGCGACGAACAGCGCGTGGTCGCGCTCGCGCCAGGGCAGGTCCTCGTTCTTCTTCACGCCGCTGCTGCGCTCGGCCATGGAGATGCGGCGCACCTGCGCGCTGCCGGTCTTGCCGGCCATCTCGAAGCCAGCCTCGGTGATGCGCGCCTTGAAGGCGGTGCCGTTGGGCGCGTTCACCACCTCGTGCATGCCGCGGACGATGACCTCCAGGTGCTCCTTCTTCACGCCGATCGACGGCCACACCGTCGTCTCGTGCGCGCCGCCCTTGACCTGCCTGGTCAGGTGCGGCTTCACCGCGTGGCCGCCGTTGGCCAGCCGGCAGGACATGGTGGCGAGCTGCAGCGGCGTGGCCAGCACGTATCCCTGGCCGATCGAGGCGATCAGCGTCTCGCCCTGCGCCCAGGGCTTGCCGATGGTCGCCTTCTTCCATTCCGTCGACGGCATGACGCCCGGCCGCTCGTGCGGCAGGTCGAGGCCGGACGGCTGGCCCATGCCCAGGCGCTTGCCCATTTCGGAAATGCGGTCGATGCCGATTCGCCGCGACACCTCGTAGAAGAACGTGTCGCAGGAGTGGCGCAGCGCCCCCACCATGTCGACGGTGCCGTGCCCACCCTTCTTCCAGCAGTGGAAGCGGTGGTCGCCGAAATCGTAGTGGCCGGGGCAGAACACCGAGAAGCGGCTGTTGATGATGCCCGATTCGAGCGCCGCCAGCGCGGTGACCATCTTGAAGGTGGAGCCCGGCGGGTACTGACCGGCCACCGCCTTGTTGCTGAGCGGCGTGGTGGGGTTGGACAGCAGCTCCTCCCACAACTCGGCGCTGATGCCCATGGTGAACTGGTTCGGGTCGTAGCTGGGGTGCGAGGCCAGGGCGTAGATGGCCCCGGTGTGCACGTCCATCACCACGCAGGCCGCGCTCTGCTCCTTCGCCAGACGCTGCTGGGCGAACTGCTGGAGGCCGATGTCGATGGTGAGCTGCACCTCGCGGCCGGGCTGCCCCTCGTCGCGCGACAGCTCGCGGATGACGCGGCCCACCGCGTTGACCTCCAACTGGCTGGTGCCGGCGGTGCCGCGCAGGTTTTTTTCGTGGTGCTTCTCCAGCCCGCTCTTGCCGATGCGGAAACCGGGCAGCGACAGCACGGGGTCGCCGTTCAGCTCCGACTCGGAAACCGCCCCGACGTAGCCGAGGATGTGCGCCGTCGCCTCGCCGAACGGGTAATAGCGGATCTCGCCCACGTCGATGGACGCCCCCGGCAGGTCGGGGATGTTCATCTCGATGGTGGCGACCTGCTCCCACGTCAGGTTCTCGCGCACGGTGACCGGCGCGAAGCGGCGCTTGCGGTGGACCTCGCGCATGACGCGCCGGCGGTCGGCGTCGGTCAGCGGCACGATCTGCGCGATCTTGTCCAGCGTTTCCGGCACGTTCTTCGTGCGCTCGGCGGTGACGATCACGCGGTAGTTCTGCTGGTTGACGGCCAGCGGCACGCCGAACCGGTCGACGATCGGCCCGCGCGACGGGGCGATCAGCCGCAGGCTGATCCGGTTCTCCTCGGCCAGCATGGTGTATTTCTGCGACTGCACGACCTGCAAATAGTACAGGCGCCCGGCCAGCGTGGAGAGCAGGCCGACCTTCAGCCCGCCCAGCACCAGCATCCGCCGCGTCAGCGTGCGGTAGCGGTCGGTGTCGCGATCGCCGGACATGCCCCGTGCGCCCGTCATGGCCCCTCCGTCATGGCAGGAACGCCCTGTGCACGCGCACGAACAGCCACACGAAGGCGGGGAACAGCGCCAGCGTCAGCAGCCCCTGGAACAGCAGCGAGCGGAACGGCAGCAGCGCCGTGTTGAGCACGCTGAACACCGCCCATTCCAGGATCGCGGCGCCGAACACGATGATCGCGAAGCCGAACCACATGAGCGGGAACGTGCTGGCCAGGAAGAAGCGGCGCTGCGTCAGCACCACCCAGTGCGCCGTCACCAGCACCAGTGCGTTGAGCCCGAGCGGCGCGCCGCTCAGCAGGTCCTGCAGCAGGCCCAGCGCGAACACGGCGCTGGGCAGCAGCAGGTCGGGCCGGTGGATCGTCCAGTAACAGACAGACATCAGCGTCAGCGACGGGGCCACGGCGGTGTAGGCCGGAATCCGCAGCGGCACGAGGCCGAGCAGAAGCAGCATCACCGTGACCGCGAAGGGCGCGAGGTTGCGCCCGGCCTTGTCGAGACGTTGCCAGAGGGTGACGGTCATTTCAGAGTGCGCTGGTCCATCTCGTCGTGCACGCCGGGCAGACCGAAGTCGACGAGGCGCAGGTGCTCCAGCCGGGACAGGTCGGCGATCGGCTGGACCTTAACGCCGCGTTCGCCCACCGAGGCGACGACGCCCACCGGGATACCCGGCGGGAACAGGCCGCCGTGCCCGGACGTGACCACCCGCTCGCCCACCGCGATGACGGCGTCGGCCGGCAGATACAGCAGGCGCGGCTGGTCGGAGTTGTCGCCCGCCAGGACGGCGCGGGCGCGCGAGCTTTCCAGGACGACCGGCACGCGCGTGTTGATGTCGGTGATTAGCAGCACCCGCGCCGACCACTCGCCGACCTCCACCACGCGGCCGACCATGCCGACTCCGCCGATCACCGCCTGTCCCTTGCGCACGCCGTCGCGCCGGCCCGCGGTGACCACCACGGTGCGCAGGAACGACCCGCCGGGGGCGGCGATGACGCGGGCGGTGATGGAGGAGGTGGCCGGTTCCGGCTTGTAGCGCAGCAGGGCGCGCAGGCTGCCGTTCTCGGCCTCCAGCCGCGTCGCCACCTGCTTCCATTGCAGGAGCCGCGCGTTCTCCGCCTTCAGGCGCTGGTTCTCTTCGTAGACGTTTTCCAGGGCGACGATCGACTCGACGAAATGGGCGGCGGTGGCGGCCGGACGCGACAGCGCGTCCATGATCGGCGCGAAGGCGTCGGTGACGCGGGCGCGCAGGCTGTCCACCAGCACGGCGTCGACCTTGCCAACCATCATCAGCGCGACCGAGGCGAGCACCAGAAGAAGGAAAGAGAAACGCTGGGCCAGCGCCTTCAGCGGGGCGGTCAGGCGCACGACGGATCCGGAGGTTCGTGGTTTCACAGGATGATCCCGTCCAGGAACGCGGCCCGCCTCTTGCCCTGCAACCGATTGGTGATCACAGGGCCCGAGGTTCCCGACTGAGGATTACACGATCAGTATGCGCTGACCAAGACGTTTCGCAACGTCTTCATCTCTTCCAGGGCGCGCCCTGTGCCCAATGCGACACACGACAGCGGGTCGTCGGCGATCGACACCGGCAGGCCCGTGGCGTGGCGCAGCACGTAGTCGAGGTTGCCGAGCAGCGCGCCGCCGCCGGTCAGCACGATGCCCTTGTCGACGATGTCGGCGGCCAGTTCGGGCGCGGTGTGCTCCAGCGCCACCTTGACCGCCTCGACGATGGCCGAAACGGGCTCGGCCAGGGACTCGGCGATCTGGCGCTCGGAGATGATCAGCTCCTTCGGCACGCCGTTCATCAGGTCGCGGCCCTTGATCTCCAGGATGCGGCCCTCGCCGTCTTCCGGCGGGCAGGCGGAGCCGATTTCCTTCTTGATGCGCTCGGCCGACCCTTCGCCCACCAGCAGGTTGTGGGTGCGGCGGATGTAGCCGATGATCGCCTCGTCCATCTTGTCGCCGCCGACGCGGACCGAGCGCGAGTAGACGATGCCGCCCAGCGACAGCACGGCCACCTCGGTGGTGCCGCCGCCGATGTCGACGACCATGGAGCCGGTCGGCTCGGTCACCGGCAGGCCAGCGCCGATCGCCGCGGCCATCGGCTCCTCGATGAGGAACACGCGGCGCGCCCCGGCGGCCTCGGCCGACTCTTGGATGGCGCGGCGCTCCACCGCGGTCGAGCCCGACGGCACGCAGATGATGACCTGCGGGCTGGCGAAGCTGCGGCGGTTGTGCACCTTGCGGATGAAGTGCTTGATCATCTCCTCGGCGACTTCGAAGTCGGCGATGACTCCGTCGCGCAAGGGACGGATGGCCTGGATGTTGCCCGGCGTTCGGCCCAGCATCATCTTGGCCTCGTCGCCGACGGCCAGCACCTGCTTCTTGCCGCGCACGTTGGCGATGGCAACCACCGACGGCTCGTTGAGCACGATGCCTCGCCCCTTGACGTAGACGAGGGTGTTGGCCGTCCCAAGATCGATCGCCATGTCGGCGGACAAAACGCCGAGGAGTTTGGAAAGCATGGACCCGACTAGCTCTTCATTCGGTTGCGACGGCCTGGCCGGCGAAAGGGACTTCTACCACTTCCGCCGACGATCCCATAGACCAAGGTTCCGGTGCGCTCAAGCGGAGAGTGCGGCGGGGGCCGCCCTCTGACGTTTGACCAGCAGTTTGTTCAGCGCGTGCACATAGGCGCGGGCGGAGGCCACCAGCGTGTCGCTGTCCGCCCCCTGCCCGTTGACGGTCCACCCCTGCTCCTCCAGGCGCACGGTCACCTCGGCCTGGGCGTCGGTGCCGGCGGTGACGGCGTGGACCTGATAGAGCTGCAGCCGCACATCGTGCGGGACGAGGGCCTTGATGGCGTTGAAGGTGGCGTCCACCGGGCCGTTGCCGGTCGCCGTGGTGGCCTGCGCCCGCCCGTCGACCACCAGCTCCAGGGTGGCCGTCTGCGGCCCCCTGGAACCGGCGACGACCTCCAGCGACACGAATTTGACGCGGTCCGCCTCGTGGCCGATCTCGTCGTCGACCAGCGCGACGATGTCCTCGTCGAACACGTCCTTCTTCTTGTCGGCGAGGTCCTTGAAGCGCTTGAACGCCTCGTCCAGCGCCGCGTCGGGCAGCTCGTAACCCAGCTCGCGCAGCTTGGTGCGGAAGGCGTTGCGCCCGGAATGCTTGCCCATCACCAGCGTCGAGCGGTTCAGCCCGACCGACTCCGGCGTCATGATCTCGTAGGTCTGGGCGTGCTTCAGCATGCCGTCCTGGTGGATGCCGGATTCGTGCGCGAAGGCGTTGGCGCCGACGATCGCCTTGTTCGGCTGCACCACGAAGCCGGTCACCGCCGACACGAGGCGCGAGGCGCGCATGATGTGCTCGGTCCTGATGCCGGTCGTGTAGGGCATGGCGTCGGCGCGCGTGCGCAGCGCCATGACGATCTCCTCCAGCGCGGCGTTGCCGGCGCGCTCGCCCAGGCCGTTGATCGTGCATTCGATCTGCCGGGCGCCGTTGGCGACGCCGGCCAGCGAGTTGGCGACCGCGAGACCCAGGTCGTTGTGGCAGTGGACGGAGAAGACCGCCTTGTCGGCGTTGGGCACCCGCTCGATCAACATGCGGAACAGCGCGCCGTACTCCTCCGGCACGCCGTAGCCGACGGTGTCCGGGACGTTGATGGTGGTGGCGCCGGCCTTGATGGCGGCCTCCACGCAGCGGCACAGGAAGTCGGGCTCGGTGCGCGAGCCGTCCTCGGCCGACCATTCCACGTCGTCGACCAGCGAGCGGGCGAAGCCGACGCTGTCGGTCACCGCCTGCAGCACCGCCTCCGGCTCCATCTGCAGCTTGTACTTCATGTGCAGCGGGCTGGTGGAGATGAAGGTGTGGATGCGTTTGCGGGCCGCCGGCTTCAGCGCCTCGGCGCAGCGCTCGATGTCGCGCGTGGTGGCGCGCGCCAGACCGCAGACCGTGGAGTTCCGGATAAGGCCGCTGATGGCGTGCACCGCCTCGAAATCGCCGGGGCTGGCGATGGGGAAGCCCGCCTCGATGACGTCCACGCCCATCTCTTCCAGCACCAGCGCGATGCGGCGCTTCTCCTCCAGGTTCATGGAGGCGCCCGGCGACTGCTCGCCGTCGCGCAGCGTGGTGTCGAAGATGACGACACGGTCGCCGGAAGCACCATGGACGGTCGAGGTGGTCATGCGCGGTTCCTTACGAGACCTCTTGAGGCGGGGGAACGTCTGCTGCCCGCTGCGGGGCCTGCCCGGCGCGGGACCAAAAGGTCCGTCCGTCCGCGAGTGGACGTACACTCGCGGATCACGGTTAATATTCCGTCAACGCGTCGCATCCAGCTGACCGGCCGATTGTCTAGGCGGATTCCCCCGGCGCCGCAACGGCTTTGTGACACGCGGGGGATATTCGAAAGTGTCGGACAAAAAAGGCCGGGCGGGCGAAATGTCCGGCAAAGCAAGCCCCCACGGCATGCCGGTTCATGCTAACCTCTCCCGCCGGAGGAACGCCATGAAACACACAACGCCCCACATCGTCACGGCCTATGAGGACGCCATCAGGAAGCTGCGCTCCAGCGTGGTGGAGATGGCCGGGGCGGCGGAAACGCAGCTGGACGGCGCACTGTCCTGCCTGGCGCACCGCGACCCCGAGCTGGCCGGCGAGGTGGTGCGCGGCGACGGGCGCCTCGACCGCGTGGAACAGGGCATCGAGGCGCACGCCATGCGCCTGCTGGTGCTGCGCCAGCCGGTGGCCGACGACCTGCGCGAGGTGATGGCCGCCCTGAAGATCGCCAACAACCTGGAGCGCGTCGGCGACTACGCCGCCAACATCGCCAAGCGCTCGGCCGCACTGGGCGGCCTGCCCGACCTGGGCGTCGCGGCCGCCCTGCCGGAACTGGGCCGCATGGTGCGTGAGCGCCTGAGCGCGGTGGTCGACGCCTATGTCGAGGCCGACGACGAGGCGGCGCTGGACGTCTGGCGCCGCGACGAGGAGGTGGACGCGCTGTACACCAGCCTGTGCGGCGACATCGTGCGCGCCGCCGGCCAGAACGCCGACCTGTTCGCCACCCACATGCACCTGCTGTTCATGGCGAAAAACCTGGAGCGCATCGGCGACCACGCGACCAACATCGCCGAGGTGGTGTACTTCCTGGCCACCGGCCGCCCGCTGGCGGAAGAACGCCCGAAGGCCGACCGCACCAGCGAGACGGTGAAGATTTAGCCGCCGGGGGTATGGAAACGGCGCCGCGCAATGGTCAGTTTGGGACCATGACGTCCCGCAGCCCCGACCCCATGCCCGATGCCCTTATGCCCCCCGACGAGCTGATCCGCCTGTACGAGGCGGTGCGCGAACGCCAGAGCCATGATCCGGCCGGTTCCCGCACGGCCAGGCTGTTCGCCGCCGGCACCAAGAAGATCGCCAAGAAGGTCGGCGAGGAGGCGGTGGAGGTGGCGCTGGACGCCATCGCCGGCGACCGCGAGGGCGTGATCGCCGAGAGCGCCGACCTGCTCTACAACCTGTCCGTCCTGTGGGCCCAGTTCGACCTGCGCCCCGAGGACATCTACGCCGAACTGCGCCGCCGCGAGACGCTGTACGGAATTGCGGAAAAGCTGCCCAAGCTGGGCGTAGCGGGCGACGGGAGGTAGACGCCCCACAAACGAAAAGCGCGCCCCGAAGGGCGCGCTTCCTGTTTTCCGAACCGAACCGCAGGGCTCAGTTCTTGGCCTTGTCGACGAGGCGGCGCTCGGAGATCCAGGGCATCATGGCGCGCAGCTTCTCGCCGACCTGCTCGATCGAGTGCTCGGCGTTGCGGCGGCGGATGGCCTTGAAGCTCGGCTGGCCGGCCTTGCACTCCAGCATCCAGTCGCGCACGAAGCGGCCGGTCTGGATGTCCTCCAGCACGCGCTTCATCTCGGCCTTGGTCTCGGCGGTGACGATCCGCGGGCCGGTCTTGTAGTCGCCGTACTCGGCGGTGTTGGAGATCGAGTAGCGCATGTTGGCCATGCCGCCCTCGTACATCAGGTCGACGATCAGCTTCACCTCGTGCAGGCACTCGAAATAGGCCATTTCCGGGGCGTAGCCGGCCTCGACCAACGTCTCGTAGCCGGCCTTGATCAGCTCGGTCAGGCCGCCGCACAGCACGGCCTGCTCGCCGAACAGGTCGGTTTCGCACTCTTCCTTGAAGCTGGTCTCGATGATGCCGGCGCGGCCGCCGCCGATGGCCGAGGCGTAGGACAGCGCGATGTCCAGCGCGTTGCCGGTGGCGTTCTGGTGCACGGCCACGAGGCAGGGCACGCCGCCGCCGCGCTGGTATTCGCCGCGCACGGTGTGGCCGGGGCCCTTCGGCGCGATCATGAACACGTCCAGATCGGCGCGCGGCTCGATCAGGTTGAAGTGCACGTTCAGGCCGTGCGCGAACACCAGCGAGGCGCCCTGCTTCATGTTCTTGGCGAGGTCGTCGCGGTACAGGTCGGCCTGCAGCTCGTCGGGGGTGAGGATCATCACCACGTCGGCCCAGGCGGCGGCCTCGGCCGGCGTCATGACCGTGAAGCCGGCGCCTTCGGCCTTCTTCGCCGTGGCCGAACCCGGACGCAGCGCGACGCGCACGTCCTTCAGGCCGCTGTCACGCAGGTTGTTGGCGTGGGCGTGGCCCTGGCTGCCGTAGCCGACGATGACGACCTTCTTGCCCTTGATCAGGTTCACGTCGGCATCACGATCGTAATAAACGCGCATGGTGGTTCCTCGGAGTTTGTCACATATGGCCTGTTCCGGCGAGCAGGCCGCATTAATCCGTCTGGCGGTGGACTCGTCAAGCGCCACGCCGTGGCGTAACGGGAAAACCGCGGGCGGCCGGCGCATACCAGCCGCCCGCGGGTCTCATCAGAACCCCTGCGCGCCCTTCGACATGGCGACGACGCCGGTGCGGCTGGCCTCGACGAGGCCGAGTTGGCTCATCAGGCCCATGAAGTCGTCGATCTCGCCGGTGGCGCCGGTCAGCTCGAAGACGAAGGAGGTGAGCGTCGCGTCCACCACCCGCGCCTTGAAGATGTCGGCCAGACGCAGCGCCTCGATGCGGCGCTCGCCGGTGCCGGCCACCTTGACCAGCGCCATCTCGCGCTCGACGCTCGGCCCCTCGTCGGTCAGGTCGTGCACCTTGTGCACCGGCACCAGACGGCTGAGCTGCGCCTTGATCTGCTCGATGATCATGCGCGTGCCCGAGGTGACCAGCGTGATGCGCGACAGGTGGTCGGCGTTGTTCACCTCCGCCACCGTCAGGCTCTCGATGTTGTAGCCACGGCCCGAGAACAGGCCGATGACGCGGGCGAGCACGCCCGGCTCGTTGTCCACCAGCACCGCGATGGTGTGCTTTTCGATCTTTTCTTCCACGACACGGATCTCCGCCAAGGACGTTCTTCGCTTACACCAGGACCATGCCGTCTTCCGGCGTGGCGTCCGACGGGTTGTCGGCCGGGCCGAAGAGGATCTCGTTGTGGGCCTTGCCGCCGGGGATCATGGGGAAGCAGTTCTCCTTCGGGTCCACGGCGATGTCGACGATCACCGGCTTGTCGGTGACGGCCAGCATCTGTTCGATGACCGTGTCGACCTCCGCCACCGTGGTGGCGCGCAGGCCGACGCAGCCCCACGCCTCGGCCAGCTTCACGAAGTCCGGCAGGGCCTCCGAATAGCTGGACGAATAGCGCGAGCCGTGCAGCAGCTCCTGCCACTGGCGGACCATGCCCATGTACTGGTTGTTCAGGATGAAGATCTTGATGGGCGCGCGGAACTGCACCGCCGTGCCGATCTCCTGCATGTTCATCAGGAACGACGCCTCGCCCGACACGTCGACGACGATCGAGTTCGGGTGCGCCAGCTGGGCGCCGATGGCCGCCGGCAGGCCATAGCCCATGGTGCCCAGGCCGCCCGACGTCAGCCAGCGGTTCGGCTGGTCGAAGGGCAGGAATTGGGCGGCCCACATCTGGTGCTGGCCGACCTCGGTCGTGATGTAGAAGTCCTTGCCCTTCAGGTGCTCGCGCAGGCGCTCCAGCGCGTACTGCGGCTTGATGACCGATTCGGTGCGGTTGTAGTTCAGGCAGTTGCGCGCCCGCCACGTCTCGATCTGGCCCCACCACTCCTTCAGCGCCGCCTGGTCGGGGCGCTTCTGGCGGGCCTTCCACAGGCGCATCATGTCTTCCAGGACGTGCGCGCAGTCACCGATGATCGGGATGTCCACCGCCACGTTCTTGTTGATCGAGCTGGGGTCGATGTCGATGTGGATCTTCTTGGACCCCGGCGCGAATTCCGACAACTTGCCGGTCACGCGGTCGTCGAAGCGGGCGCCGATGTTGATCATGACGTCGCAGTTGTACATGGCCAGATTGGCCTCGTACGTGCCGTGCATGCCCAGCATGCCCAGCCACTGCTGCTCCGACGCGGGGAAGGCGCCCAGGCCCATCAGCGTCGAGGTGATCGGGTAGCCGGTCGTCTTGACGAACTGCGTCAGCAGCTTGGCCGCCATCGGGCCGGAGTTCACCACGCCGCCGCCGGTGTAGAAGATCGGCCGCTTGGCGTTGGCGATCAGGTCGATCGCCTCCTCCACCTTGGCCAGTTCCGGCTTCACCTGCGGGCGGTAGGTCTTGTGCTTCACCTCGATGGGCGGCACGTAGGTGCCCTCGGCGAACTGCACGTCCTTCGGCAGGTCGACGACCACCGGGCCGGGACGGCCGGTGCGCGCCACGTAGAAGGCCTCGTGCAGGGTGCGGGCAAGCTTGTCGACGTCCTTCACCAGATAATTGTGCTTGGTGCAGGGCCGGGTGATGCCGGTGGTGTCCGCCTCCTGGAAGGCGTCGTTGCCGATCAGGTGGGTGGGCACCTGGCCGCACAGGCAGACGATGGGGATCGAGTCGCACAGCGCGTCCAGCAGGCCGGTCACCGCGTTGGTGGCGCCGGGGCCGGAGGTCACCAGCACGCAGCCCACCTTGCCGGTGGAGCGGGCGTAGCCCTCGGCCGCGTGGACGGCGGCCTGTTCGTGCCGTACAAGGATGTGGCGAAGGTCGTTCTGCTTGAACAGCTCGTCGTAGATCGGAAGTACGGCGCCGCCGGGATAGCCGAAGATGATATCGACGCCCTGGTCCTTCAGGGCCTTGATGATGATCTGCGCGCCGGTCAGCTTCTGCTCAGCCATGGTTTTCGACCTTCGTTGCTGGCCCCCACCCACGGGCGGCCCGTTCGCTATCCCCGGTTCGCCGCACCCGCACACATGAAAATCAAGGGGTTACCCCCTGCGGCGTCGAACCGGGAGCGGAAACCTAGACAATAGGCCGGTGGAAGGTCAATGGCTTTCGCGAATTAGTGCAAAGCTTTTTTGCCGCAGCTTTTCCGTTTATTGCGTGGACAAAGCAACGCCCGGCCCATCGGCCGCCGCGAGGGCGGCCGATGGGCCGGGCGTATGGGGCGATACGGCGGTCAGGTGGATACCCGTGCGATCAGGCCGGCAAGGCGGCGGACACCTTCGTGGATGCGCTCCGGCTTGGTGGCGGAGAAGCTCAGGCGGATGGTGTTGCGGCCGGAGCGGTCGGGGAAGAACGCCGCGCCCGGCACGAAGGCGACGTTCGCCTCCCGGATGGCGCGTTCCAGGAGCGTGGTGCCGCACATCCCCTCGGGCAGCTCGATCCACACGAACATGCCGCCCTGCGGCTTCGTCCAGGTGACGCCCGCCGGCATGAACTCCGCCAGCGCCGCCAGCATGGTGTCGCGCCGCTCCTTGTAGACGACGCGCAGGCGCTTCACGTGGCTGTCGAAGATCTCCGACACCACGTCGTGCAGCACGATCTGGTTGATGGTGGAGGTGTGCAGGTCGGCCGCCTGCTTCATCAGCACCAGCCGGTTGATCACGTCCCTGGGCGCGCTGACCCAGCCGACGCGCAGCGCCGGCACCATGGTCTTGGAGAACGAGCCGCAGTGGATCACCTGCCCCGGCACGCCGCCGTTGCGCGCCGCGTCGATGCCGGCCAGCGCCGGCAGGGTCTCGCCGTCGTAGCGCAGCTCGGCGTAGGCGGCGTCCTCGATGATCGGCACGCCGGCCTTCGCGCACATCTCGACGATGGCGTTCCGGCGCTCCAGCGACACGGTGGAACCGTTGGGGTTCTGGAAGTCGGGCACGAGGTAGAGGAACTTCGGGCCACGGGCCAGCGCCGCCTCCAGCTCCTCCAGCAGCGGCCCGTCCTGGTCCATGCCGACGGCGGCGTAGGTCGGCTCGTACGGCGAGAAGGCCTGGAGGGCGCCCAGGTAGGTGGGCTTGGTGACCGCCACCAGATCGCCGGGGCCGATCAGCAGCTTGCCCAGGAAGTCCAGCGCCTGCTGCGAGCCGCTGGTGACCAGCACCTCGTCCGCCGCGATGGTCACGCCCTTGCGGCCCATGTAGCCGCACAGCCAGTCGCGCAGCGGCGTGTAGCCCTCGCTGATGGTGTACTGCAAGGCGCCGCCGACGCCGGCGTTGGACTGGAAGACCTTTTCATAGGCGCGCGCGATGGCGGCGGAGGGGAAGCTGTCGGCATCCGGGATGCCGCCGGCGAAGGAAATGATTTCCGGCCGGTCGATCAGCTTCAGCAATTCGCGGATTTCCGACGCGCTCATGCCGGCCACGCGGTCGGCGAACAGGCTCTCCCACTCCAGCGTCACTTTTGGTCTCCCCAGAACTCACAGGCGCACATTCTTATCAAGGGTGCGCAGGATGGCGTCACGGACATTTTCGCCGTAGAGCGCGGTCACGGCATGGCAGCCATGCGCCGCCGCTGGCGGGCGAGCCGCCAACTGGTGGCGGAACCACGTTCCCTGCCGCTTGGCGTAGTTGCGGGTGGACTGCCGGGCCTTCGCCGTCGCCTCGTCCAGCGTCATGGCGCCGTGCAGGAATGCCCGCAGCTCCGGCACGCCCAGCGCCTTCATGACCGGCAGCGCCGGGTCGAGACCCAATGCGTCCAAACGCCGCACCTCCTCCAACGCGCCCTGCTCCAGCATCAGCGCGAACCGACGGTCGCAGCGCGCGTACAGCGCGTCGCGTGGCGGCGCCAGCACGACGATGTGGAAGGTCAGGCCCGGCGGCGGCCCCTCCGCGCTCTCCGCCTGCCACGCCGACAGCGGCCGGCCGGTCGCCTCCAGCACCTCCCAGGCGCGGGTCAGCCGCGTGGTGTCGCCGGGGGCGAGGCGGGCCATGGCGGGGTCGCGCGCCACCAGCTCCGCGCGGAAAGCCTCGCCGCCCAACGCCTGAAGCCGCTCGTGCG
>DASWVP010000286.1:0-1847 GCA_036401175.1 Azospirillum sp.
GCCCACCCCGACCCGGTGCGGCATCATCCAGCGCCGCAGGTGCTTGAGCAGATGATCGATCTCGTTGAGCACGGTCATGCCGTCGGCGATGCGGCTCTCGTGCAGCGAGCGGTGGCCGAAATCGGCGGCGATGGTACGAGCCATTTCGTCCAGGCGGCGCTTCAGCGCATCGCGCAGGCGCTGCAGATCCGCCTGCCGCTGGGCAAGGTCGGGCCGCTGCGCCTGCCAGGCCGCGCGCAGGCGATCGAGGGTGGGACGGAGCTCGGTCTGGGGCGTATCGACGAAAGTGTCCATGGCCGCAGTGTAGGCCCGGACGCGGGCGTATGGTCGCTACAATGGCGACATGACCGCTATCCGCCCCTATCTTGACCGTTTTCCCGCCCTTGGTCCGCGCGTCTACGTGGATCCGGCGGCCACCGTCATCGGCGACGTGGAACTGGCCGAGGACGTATCGGTGTGGCCGGGCACGGTCATCCGCGGCGACGTCAACCACATCCGCATCGGCGCCCGCACCAATGTGCAGGACGGAACCATCATCCATGTCAGCCACCACAGCCCCTACAACCGCGCCGGGTATCCGACCCTGATCGGCGCGGACGTCACCGTCGGCCATGGCACCATCATCCACGCCTGCACCATCGAAGACCTGTGCCTGATCGGCATGGGCGCCTGCATCCTGGACGGGGCCACGGTGAAGAAGCACGGCTTCGTCGGCGCCGGCGCGGTGGTCGGTCCGGGCAAGGTGGTCGGCGAGGCGGAACTGTGGCTGGGCAACCCGGCCCGCTTCGCCCGCAAGCTCAGCGACAAGGAAATCGAGAGCCTGCACTATTCGGCCGCCCATTACGTGCGGCTGAAGGATCAGTACCTGCACGCCGCGCGGGGCTGACGCGCGATCGCGTCCGCCGGGATCCTCGCCATCATCGAGGACTTGCCTGCCGCCGACGCTCCGGCAACACTGGCGCGCGACAGGGATCTGTCCATCAAAGGGGAAACACATGTTGAAACCATGGTTCGGTGGCCTGCTGGCCGCCGCGGTGCTGGCGTGGGGAACGTCGGCGATGGCGCAGGACGGCGGGGAAGGCGCCGGCCCGAAGAGCGCCGAGGAGTTCGTTGCGGGATTGGAGTTCAAGGAGGGCGATATCGCGGTGCCGAAGGCGCATGCGCGCTTCCAGCTGAAGCCGGAATTCCGTTATCTGGAACAGGCCGACGCCCGCCGCGTGCTGGAGGACCTGTGGGGCAATCCGCCGGACGAGTCCGTGCTCGGCCTGATCGTGCCGCGCAAGCCGGATCTGCTGGCCGATGACAGCTGGGCGGTCGTGGTCACCTACTCGGACGAAGGCTACGTCTCCGACGAGGACGCCGCCAAGATCGACTACGACGAGATGCTGACCGAAATGAAGCAGTCCACGCGCGAGGAAAACGCCGCGCGCAAGGAAGCCGGCTACGGCACCGTGGATCTGGTCGGCTGGGCGGTGCCGCCGCGCTATGACGGTTCGGCCAAGAAACTCTACTGGGCCAAGGAACTCTCGTTCGACGGCAACGCCCGGCACACCCTGAACTACGACATCCGCGTACTCGGCCGGCACGGTTATCTCAGCCTCAACGCGGTGGCCGGCATGTCCGAACTGGCGCAGGTGCAGAAGGGCATGCAGGACCTGCTGCCGATGACCGAGTTCGACAGCGGCGCGCGCTACGCCGACTTCGACGCGTCCACCGACAAGGTCGCCAGCTACGGCCTGGCGGCGCTGGTGGGCGGCGGATTGGCGGCGAAGGCCGGCCTGTTCGCCAAGATCGGCCTGGTGCTGGCCAAGTTCTGGAAGCTGCTGCTGATCGGCGTGGTCGCCGTC
>DASWVP010000287.1:0-4805 GCA_036401175.1 Azospirillum sp.
GGCGCATGAAAGCCGTGCAGCGCGACGAGCGCGGCGCGGTAGCCCTCCGCCGTCAGCCCCGGCCCGGTCAGCGGGCGCAGCACCGGCGCGCGGTCCAGCCGGTCGTGGATCGCCTGCGTCGCGGCGCGCAGCGCCTGGCGCGTGGGGCCCATGGGAGTTCCTTAGCTGTATTGGCGCGTCAGGTCGGCGCCAGCACGCCGGGCACCGGTTCCGGGCCGTGGCTGGTGTCCTGCTGGCGCGCCCACAGCGCGGCGTAGGCGCCGCCGCGGGCCAGCAGGTCGGCGTGGCGGCCGCGTTCGATGATGCGGCCCTGCTCCAGCACCAGGATCTCGTCGGCCTCCACCACCGTGGACAGGCGGTGGGCGATGACCAGGGTGGTGCGGCCCCGGCTGACCTCGCGCAGGTTGGCCTGGATCTCGCGTTCGGTGTGGGTGTCCAGCGCGCTGGTCGCCTCGTCGAACATCAGGATGGCGGGGTTCTTCAGGATGGTGCGGGCGATCGCCACGCGCTGCTTCTCGCCCCCCGACAGCTTCAGCCCGCGCTCGCCCACCATGGTCTCATAGCCGTCCGGCAACGCCTTGACGAATTCGTGGATGTGCGCCAGCCGGGCCGCCTCCTCCACCTCTTCGCGGGTGGCGCCGGGGCGGCCGTAAGCGATGTTGTAGAAGACCGTGTCGTTGAACAGCACCGTGTCCTGCGGGACGATGCCGATGGAGGCGCGCAGGGAGGACTGCGTCACGTCGCGGATGTCCTGCCCGTCGATGGTCACGCGCCCGCCCGACACGTCGTAGAAGCGGAACAGCAGCCGGCTGATCGTCGACTTGCCGGCCCCCGACGGGCCGACGATGGCCACCGTCCGCCCCGCCGGCACGTCGAAGCTGACGCCCTTCAGGATGGGCCGGCGCGCGTCGTAGCCGAAGGACACGTCCTCGAACGCCACCGACGCGCCGGACACGGCCAGCGGCCCGGAGCCGGGCGAATCGGCGATCTCGCGGTCGACGCCCAGCAGGTCGAACATCTTTTCCATGTCGATGATCGCCTGCTTCATCTCGCGGTAGACGAAGCCGAAGAAGTTCAGCGGCTGGTAGAGCTGGAGCAGGTAGGTGTTGACCAGCACGAAGTCGCCGATGGTCATCGTGCCGTTGACGATGCCGCGCGCCGCCATCGCCATCACCACCGCCAGCCCGACCGAGATGATCGCCGACTGGCCGACGTTGAGCAGCGACAGGCTTTGCTGGCTCTTCACCGCCGCGCTTTCGTAGGACTGCAGCGCCTGATCGTAGCGGCGCGATTCGTGCTCCTCGTTGCCGAAGTACTTGACGGTCTCGTAGTTCAGCAGGCTGTCGATGGCCTTGGTGTTGGCGCGGCTGTCCTCCTCGTTCATCTGGCGGCGGTACTTGGTGCGCCACTCCGACACGATGAAGGTGTAGGCGATGTAGCCCACCACCGTGACGAAGGTCGCCAGCGCGAACCAGCCGTCGAACATGCTCCACAGGATGATGACGACCAGCGCGATCTCCACCAGCGTCGGCGCGATGCTGAACAGCGCGAAGCGCAGCAGCGTGTCGATGGCGCGCGTGCCGCGCTCCAGCGACCGGGTCAGGCCGCCGGTCTGCCGTTCGAGGTGGAAGCGCAGGGACAGCGCGTGCAGGTGCCGGAAGATGTTGAGCGCGACCGAGCGGATGGCGCGCTGCGCCACCTTGGCGAACACGGCGTCGCGCGCCTCGGCGAAGGTCAGCGACAGAACGCGCGCCATGCCGTACGCCAGGATCAGGCCGAGCGGGATGCTCAGGGCGGCCGAGGTGGCGCCGGCCGGCACCGTCAGCGCGTCCACCGCCTCCTTGTAGAACAGGGGCACGTAGACGTTGGCGGCCTTGGCGCCGACCAGCAGCAGCATGGCGATGACGACGCGCACGCGCATCTCCGTCGCGCCGCGCGGCCACAGGTAGGGAACCAGCATGCGCAGCGTGCCCGCCGCGGAGGGCCTGGGCTTGCCGGAATCGGGCGTGTCGGCGGCGGGGAAACCAAGGGAGCGCATGGGGCGGTCGGGCGTTTCGCTGCGGAGAAGGGGCGTTCGCCTAACCTAGGCGGTGCGGGCCGCTTCGGAAAGGTCGTTCGGTTAACGAAACGGTGAGGCGGAAGGGCGCAGGCTGCCATGCCACACCCCTGTATTGCTTCGGAGCCAGAGATGCGCCGTTTCCTGCCGCTTGTCCTCTTCGCCCTCGCGCTGTCCGGTTGCGGCGTCGTCAGCGGCGCGGCGAGCGTTGCCGGCACCGCCGTCAGCGTCACCGCCAAGGCCGCCAGCACCGCCGCCGACGTGGTCACCGCGCCCATCCGTTGATAAGCCGTCGCTGATGAAGCAATGATGTTCGTGCTCAAAGATATTCAGCCTTTATAACGAACTAGTTGCCGGTTGCTGCCCGACGTAAAGGGTTGGGCAACATTTTATCTATAGCGTTTCGCCCGCAATGACCGCGGAGTCGCCGTTCACGACGGTCCGCCGCCTCACTCTGTTGGGATCAAAGACCATGCAGACCGCCAGCTTCGCCGGACGCTTCAAGGTGGCGACGCGCATCTCGGCCGGGTTCCTTTCGGTGCTCCTGCTCCTCGTCGCGCTCGCCGTCCTGGGCGTGCGCGCCATGGACTCGGCCGAACGCGGGCTCGACGATTACGCCGCCGTCGGCCACAACGCGCTGAGGGTGTCCGACATCGCCGGCACCGTCGCCGAGATGCGGCGCAACGTGATCGTCTTCTCCAATTCCGGCGACGACGCGGCGCAGAAGCGGGTGCTGGAGCTGCAGGCGACGCTCGGCCCGGCGCTCAAGGCGGCGGCGCAGGACACCGCCGATCCGGCGCGGCGCGCCAACCTGGAGCGCATGAGCGGCTTCCTCGACGGCTACGCCCGCGGCTTCGAGAAGCTGGTGAAGGCGCGCGACACGCGCGACCGCATGATGGCCGACGTGCTGACGCCGCAGGGCGAGACGGCGCGCAAGGAGCTGTCCGACCTCGTCCAGGCGCTCAAGGAGCGCGGCGACGACCGCAACGCCCTGCTCGCCACCCAGGCCGTGGAGGGCGTGCTGACGGCGCGCCTGTTCTCCGCGCGCTTCCTGATCGACTCCGACCCGAAGTACGCCGACCTGTTCCGTGAGCGCGCGCAGCAGCTGGTCGCCGCCGTCCAGACGCTGCAGGCGCAGATGCCCGACGCCGCGACCAGACGTGCCGCCGAAAGCGCGCTGGAGGCGGTGCGCAAGTACCTGCCGGCCTTTGACGACACCGCCACCGCGATCGTCGACACCGCTAGGCTCGTCAGCACCATGGGCCAGGACGCCGCCGAGTTCGCGCAGCTTGCCGAGGCGACCAAGAAATCCGCGCTCGCCTCGCTGGATAAGTCGATGGAGGAGATCGACGGCTCCCTGCGCCAGACGGCCACCACCAACATCGTCGTCGGCGTCGCCGCGGTCCTGGTCGGCCTGCTGCTGGCGTGGATCGTGGCGCGCAGCATCACCCGCCCGGTCAACGAGATGACCAGCACCATGACGCGGCTGGCGGCCGGCGAGCTGGGCGTCGACATCCCGGCGCTGTCCAACCAGGACGAGATCGGCGCCATGGCCAAGGCCGTGCAGGTCTTCAAGGACAACGCCATCGCCAAGCAGCGCATGGACGAGGCCGAGCGCGAGCGCCTGGAGGCCGAGCGGCGCGAGGACGAGGTCCGGCGCGCCCGCGAGGCCGCCATCGGCCAGGAGATCGCCCTGCTGATCGACGGCGTCTCGCGCGGCGACCTCAGCCGGCGCATCGACCTTGCCGGCAAGGACGGCTTCTACAAGACCATGTCGGAAGGCATCAACCGCCTGACCGACACCGTGGCCGGCGTCATCGCCGATCTGGCCGGCGTGCTGGGCGCCCTTGCCAAGGGCGACCTCAACACGCGCATCGACAAGGACTACCAGGGCGCCTTCGAACGCCTGAAGAGCGACGTCAACGCCACCTCCGCCAAGCTCGCCGAGATCGTCGGGCAGATCGCCGAGGCGGCCGACACCATCGCGTCCGCCGCCGGAGAGGTCTCCACCGGCTCTTCCGATCTGGCCGACCGCACCGAGCAGCAGGCCAGCAGCCTGGAGGAGACGGCGGCGAGCATGGAGGAGCTGGGCGCCACCGTGCGCTCCAACGCCGACAGCGCGCAGCGCGCCAACCGCATGGCCGAAGAGGCGCGGCGCGCGGCCGAGCAGGGCGGCGGGGTGGCCGGCTCGGCCATCGAGGCGATGAAGCGCATCGAGGAGGCCAGCCGCAAGATCACCGACATCATCGGCGTGATCGACGAGATCGCCTTCCAGACCAACCTGCTGGCGCTGAACGCGGCGGTGGAGGCGGCGCGGGCCGGCGACGCCGGGCGCGGCTTCGCCGTGGTGGCGCAGGAAGTGCGGCAACTGGCCCAGCGCTCGGCCCAGGCGTCCAAGGAGATCAAGTCGCTGATCATGGACAGCGACGGTCAGGTGCGCGACGGCGTGGAGCTGGTGGGCAAGGCCGGCGCGGCGCTGGAGGGCATCGTGTCGGGGGTGCGCGACGTGGCCGGCCTGATCGCCGAGATGGCGGCGGCGTCGGGCGAGCAGGCGTCGGCGCTGGACGAGATCAACGCCACCGTGGCGCAGATGGACGAGATGACGCAGAAGAACGCCGCCCTGGTCGAGGAGACGACGGCCGCCGCCCAGGCGATGGCCGGGCAGGCCGCCGACCTCAAGGGGCTCATCGGCTTCTTCCAGCTCAGCCGCAGCCAGTCCGCCCCGGTCCACCGTGCCCCGGCCCAGCAC
>DASWVP010000288.1:0-16671 GCA_036401175.1 Azospirillum sp.
GGTTCTCGACGTCGTCTTCAACGACGACCAGTCCCGCCTGCGCAAAGGACACGGCGCCCACAACATGGCGGTCGTCCGCCATTTCGCCATCAATCTCGTCCGCAAGGCCGAGGAACCCGCCCGGCCGCGCTCCGGGCTGCGACGCGCCACCAAAAAGCCGGCCGCACCCAAAGCCACCAGCATCAAGCCCATGCTGGGCGCACACGGAAAAGGCCCGGCGCCGAAGCGCCGAGCCTTCCCGAACAGGTGCGTCCCGGTCGTTACTTGACCTGTTACTTGACCTGTTACTTGACCTGGGCGTACTTGCCGTTGTCCCAGCGGTACCAGACGTACGCCGGGGTGGTCACGTCGCCCTTGGCGTCGAAGCCGATCTTGCCGATGACGGTGTCGAACTGCGTCTTGCGCAGCACGTCGGTCACCTTCGCGAGGTCGGTCGAGCCGGCCTTCTTCACGGCGTCGGCGTAGATCTGCGTGGCGGCGTAGCTGTACAGGGTGTAGCCCTCCGGCTCGTAGCCGGCCTTGCGGAACTTCTCGACGACCGCCTTGGCTTCCGGCATCTCGCGCGGATCCGGACCGAAGGTCATCATCGTGTCCTGGCCGGCCGGGCCGGTGATCGACCAGTACTCGTTGGTGACCAGCGCGTCGCCCGACACGATCGGGGCGTTCATGCCCTGATCCTTCATCTGGCGGGCGATCAGGCCGGCCTCGGTGTGGTAGCCGCCGACGTAGACGGCGTCGATGTTGGCCTGCTTCAGCTTGGACACCAGCGCCGAGTAGTCCTTTTCGCCCGGCGTGTACGCCTCGTAGATCTTCTCCTTGACGCCGGCGGCGTTCATCGCCTTCTGCGTCTCGTCGGCCAGACCCTTGCCGTAGGCGGTCTTGTCGTGAAGGATCGCGACGTTCTTGCCCTTGTACTTCTCCGACAGGTACTTGCCGGCGACGATGCCCTGCTGGTCGTCACGGCCGCAGACGCGGAAGACGTTCTTGAAGCCCTGCTCGGTGAACTTCGGGTTGGTCGAGGCCGGGGAGATCTGCAGCAGACCTTCCTCGTTGTAGACCTGGCTGGCCGGGATCGACGAGCTGGAGCAGAAGTGGCCGATCACCGCCTTCACGCCCGACTTCGCCAGCTGGTTGGCGACGGCCACCGCCTGCTTCGGGTCGCAGGCGTCGTCGCCCACTTCCAGCTTCAGCTTCTGGCCGAGCACGCCGCCGGCGGCGTTGATGTCGGCCACCGCCATTTCGGTGCCCTTCTTCATCTGCTCGCCGAAGGTGGCGTACTGGCCGGTGATCGGGCCGGCGGTGGCGACGCCGATGTCCGCCTTGGCCACCGAGGTGCCCAGCGCCGTCGCCGCGACCGCGGCGAGAAGGGAATACTTGAACTTCATCTTGGTTGTGCTCCCTGTTGCAGATGACCCCTCGGGGCCTTCCTCTGCCGGCGGCCTCCCAGACCGACCGGCGGATATGCGCGCATCATAGACCGCGCCGCGGCGGCGCGACACCGCCGATAGCGCCTATTCCGCCCCCTACTCCAGCGACATATGGGCGCCCGGACGCTGGCGCCACGTGAACGGGCCGGACCGCTCGTACAGCCACGGATACTGCGTGACCATGCGCCGCGCCCTGGCCATCTGGTAGGCGCTGAAAGCGATCACGCCGATCGCCGCCGTGTGCACGATGAACCCGCTGATCGACAGCAGCGGCCCGCCGAACAGCGCGAAGGTCAGGAAACGGTCGCCCACGCCCAGCAGCAGCGTGTAGCCGATCACCGCCGACGGCGGCTTCCATCCCTCCGCCAGCACCTGTCCGGTCATGAAGGCGCCGAAGCCGAAGATGATGACCGTCAGCCCGATGAATCCCCCCAGCGTGGACCCGAGGATCGTTTCCATCAGTGGCCTCCTTCCAGGTAGGCGGCGCGCACCTCCTCGTTCGCCAGCAGTTCCGCACCGGTGCCGGACATGGTCACCCTGCCGGTCACCATGACGTACGCCCGGTGCGCCAGCTTCAGCGCGTGGTAGGCGTTCTGCTCGACCATGAACACGGTCATGCCCTGCTCGCGGTTGATGTCCTTCACCACCTGGAAGATCTGCTTCACCACCAGCGGCGCCAGCCCCAGCGACGGCTCGTCCAGCAGCAGCAGCTTGGGCTGGCTCATCAGCGCGCGGCCGATGGCGAGCATCTGCTGCTCGCCGCCCGACATGGTGCCGGCGCGCTGGTGGATGCGCTCCTTCAGGCGCGGGAACAGGTGGAACACGCGCTCCAGCTCGGTGTCGAAGCTGCCCGGCCGGGCGGAGATGGAGCCCATCTGCAGGTTCTCCATCACCGTCATGCGCGGGAAGATGCGCCGCCCTTCGGGAGACTGGGCGATGCCGCGCCGCACGATCTCGTAGGTCGGCAGGCGGGTGATCTCCTCGCCCTGGAACAGCACGCGGCCCTGGCGCGCCTGCGGCGTGCCGCAGATGGTCATCAGCAGCGTCGACTTGCCGGCGCCGTTGGCGCCGATCAGCGTGACGATCTCGCCCTCGCGGATCTCGATGTCGACGCCCTTCAGCGCCTCGATCGAGCCGTAGTAGGTGTGGACGCCGGACACCGACAGCATGGCGCTCATGCCCCTTCTCCGGCCCGGCGGGCGGCATCGGGCAGATCCTGCGCGACGACGGCCGGCAGCTCCTCGCTCTCGTCCTCGCCCAGGTAGGCGCGGATGACGGCGGGGTCGTTCTTCACCTCGGTGGGCGAGGCATCGGCGATCTTCTTGCCGTAGTCCAGCACCACCACGTGGTCGGAGATGGTCATGACGACGCTCATGTCATGCTCGATGAGCAGCACGCCGATGCGGTGCTCGTCGCGGATGAAGGTCAGCAGGTCCGAAAGCTCGGCCGACTCGCGCGGGTTGAGGCCGGCCGCCGGTTCGTCCAGGCACAGCAGCACGGGTTCCGTGCACATGGCCCGCGCGATCTCCAGCCGGCGCTGGGCGCCGTAGGGCAGGTTGGCCGCCGACCAGTCAGCATAGTCCAGCAGCTTGACCCGGTCCAGCCAGTACTTGGCGAGGTCGATCGACGCCGCCTCCGCCCGGCGGTAGGTCGGCAGGCCCAGCAGCCCGGCGACGGAGAAGCCGGACGCCTTCATCAGCTTGTTGTGCTGCGCGACGATCAGGTTCTCCAGCACGCTCATGCCGCCGAACAGGCGGATGTTCTGGAAGGTGCGCGCCACGCTGGCCTTCTGCGAGATGACGTAGCCGGGCATGCGCTCCAGCAGGAACTCGCGCCCGTCCGTCGGGTGCTTCAGCGTCAGCCGCCCGACGGTGGGCGTGTAGAAGCCGGTGATGCAGTTGAACAGCGTGGTCTTGCCCGCCCCGTTCGGGCCGATGATGGCGGTGATCTGCCGGTTCTTCGCCTTGAACGACACGTCGTTGACCGCCACCAGACCGCCGAATCGCATGGTCAGGTGCTCGACGGTCAGCAGCGGGGTTTCCGTCTGGGAGTCCATGGGGGAGGATCCGTTCGTCACTTGCCGGGCCCTCCGGCGATGCCCTCGCCGCCCGCGGCGGCGGTGCCCGCGGCCGGTCCGCCCCCCCCCTTCCCTTTGCGCCCGTGCAGCAGGATGGTGGGGTCGCGGTGCGCCAGCAGGCCGCGCGGACGCCAGAGCATGATCACCACCATGCCCAGGCCGAAGGCCAGCATGCGGTAATCGGCCAGTTCGCGGAACATCTCCGGCAGGCCGATGACCAGGAAGGTGGCCAGCACCACGCCCATCTGGCTGCCCATGCCGCCCAGCACGACGATGGCCAGGATGATCGCGGACTCGATGAAGGTGAAGCTCTCCGGGCTGATGAAGCCCTGGCGCGTCGCGAAGAAGGAGCCGGCGAAGCCGCCGAACATCCCGGCGATGGCGAAGGCCGCCAGCTTGACGTTGGTGCGGTTGATGCCCAGCGAGGTGCAGGCGATGTCGTCCTCGCGCAGCGCCTCCCACGCCCGGCCCAGCGGCAGCTTGCGGATGCGCAGCGTGAACAGGTTGACGACCAGCGCCAGCACCAGGATGAGGTAGTAAAGGAAGACGATGCGGTGCGACGTCGAGAACTCCAGCCCGAACATCTCGGCGAACGACGGCATCGTGTCCGTGCCGGTGCGGGTGAAGTCGGCGATGCCGAAGAAGCTTGGACGCGGGATGCCGGTGATGCCGTTGGGGCCGCCGGTGAACTGGTACCAGTTGACCAGGATGATGCGGATGATCTCGCCGAAGCCCAGCGTCACGATGGCGAAATAATCGCCGCGCAGGCGCAGCACCGGAAAGCCCAGCATCACGCCGCCGAACACCGCGAGAATGCCCGCCAGCGGCAGGCAGGCCCAGAAGCTCAGGCCGAAATAGGTCGCCAGCAGCGCGTAGGAATAGGCGCCGATGGCGTAGAAGGCGACGTAACCCAGATCGAGCAGACCGGCCAGACCGACGACGATGTTCAGGCCCCAGCCGAGCATGATGTAGGTCAGCAGCAGGATGCCGATGTCCAGGAACTGCCGGTCGGCGATGGGCATCAGCGGGAACGCCACCGCCAGCGCGACGCCGATGGGGCCGAGGAAGCGCGAGGCGTCCTGCACCTTGGCGGCGACCCGGTCCATGCGCCGGTCGCGCTCGGCCTGGCTCAGCCTGGAGCGTTTCGTCCCGACCGAGATGCCGGCGCGGATGGCGATGATGGCGCCGCCCACCACCAGGATCACGTTCAGCATCGGCGTCGGCAGGTCGACCAGCAGACCGGCCGCGGCGGCGGCCAGCGACAGGACCAGCACCGCCAGCGCCTGCCCCTCGCGGATCAGGCACAGGCCGAGACGGCCGAAGAACACCAGCGCCACGGCGGCGATGACCTCGTCGAAGCGCGTCTCGATGCCGAGGCCCATCGGCTGGTCGACGGTGCGGAAGCCGACCAGCGGCAGCGTGAGCAGAACGGCCACCGCGGCGGCCATCCCGGCCTCCCGCAGGATGGCGGGCCACGCGACGGCGCGCGGCGAGGTGAGGGAAATCGCGGTCATGGCCTCACACCTTCTCGATCTCCGGCCGCCCGAGCAGGCCGGTGGGCCGGAAGATCAGCACCAGGACGAGGATGGAGAAGGTCGCCACATCCTTCCATTCGCTGCCCACGTAGCCCGACCAGAACGACTCGATCAGGCCGATGATGAAGCCGCCGAGCATGGCGCCCGGCAACGAGCCGATGCCGCCCAGCACCGCGGCGGTGAACGCCTTCACGCCGGCCAGGAAGCCGATGTAGAAGTCGATGACGCCATAGGTCAGCAGCACCATCATCCCCGCCACGGCGGCCAGCGCGGCGCCCATCACGAAGGTCAGCGAGATGATGCGGTCGACGTTGACACCCAGCAGACCGGCCATCGTCTTGTCCTGCTCGCACGCGCGCTGGGCGCGGCCGAGTTCGGTGCGGTTGATGATCTGCGTGAAGCCGTACATCAGCGCGATGGTGATCACGATGGTGGCCAGCCGGATGTAGCTGACGCTGACCTCGCCATCCAGCATCACGAAGTTGCCGGTGACGATCGGCTGCAGCGGCTTGTTGCGCGCGCCCTGCACGATCTGCACGTAGTTCTGCAGGAAGATCGACACGCCGATCGCCGAGATCAGCGGCGCCAGACGCGGCGAACTGCGCAACGGGCGATAGGCGATGCGCTCCACCGTCCAGCCGTAGATGCTGGTGAACAGCATGGCCGACACCAGCATCAGCAGCAACGCCAGCGGCACCCATGTGATGCCCAGCGCGCCGATCAGCAGGAAGGTGATCAGCGCCACGAAGGCGCCGATCATATAGATCTCGCCGTGCGCGAAGTTGATCATGCCGATGATGCCGTACACCATCGTGTATCCGATCGCGATGAGGCCATAGATGGCGCCCAGCGACAGGCCGTTGATCAACTGTTGCAGGAAGTATGAGTATTCCATCAGCCTGGCCCCGCCGTCAGGCACACAAGTGGACGGCTCGCCAAGGCATGAACCCAGCGTTCCCCGGTCACGTGAACTCCCGTTCCCTGAACTTTCGGTCCATCCGATTGATCGGTGGCCCATTCTTTATCATTCAGGACGTTAGCCCCACTGATTGACCGGGGCAAGAGGGTAAAACCACCCCTCGTCCGAATTGCCGAGGAGTTCCCGCAAATTTGCAAAGAAGATGCGCAACCCCTTGATCGGGGGCAATTTTCAAGCCGAAGAGCATAGCAGGCGTGCTACAGGAACCGCCCGCCGCCGTACAGAAGGACCAGCACCGTGGTGCCCACGGTGACTCCGGCGACCAGATTGCGGCGCGCCAGATAGAAGGTCGCCAGCGCCGCCGCGACCGCCAGCGACCGTTCGGTCAGGCCGGTCGCCTGCAGCGGCCCGACCGGCAGCAGGATCATGCGCGCCACCAGCCCGGCCAGCAGCGCGTAGGCGACGCAGCCGACCCAGCGGAACACCGCGCCGTTCGGGTCGATGCGCCCGGACAATGCCACGCCCAGCGCCCGCGGCACATAGGTCACCACGGCTCCCGCCGCCAGCGCCGCCCAGATGCTGAAATCAGGCACGGCGCCCCTCCCGTCCCGCCCACCAGCGGTCCACGGCGAAGGCCAGCGTGCCGGCCAGAACGCCGGTGATCAGCAGCCCATAGGACGGCACCACGAGGTGCAGCGCCGGACCCAGCACCGCCCCCAGCACCAGCGCGCACACCCGCGCACGGTCGCGCAGGTCGCCCGCGAACAGCAGCAGGAAGTACAGCGGGTTGAGGAAGACGAGGCCGAGCGTGACCGGCTGCGGCACCATGCCGGCCAGGAAGAAGCCGGCCGCCGTACCGCCCAGCGTCACCGCCCACAGGGTGGTGGCATAGCCGGCGAACCACGCCAGCCGCTCGCCCGGCGGCAGTTCCGGCAGGCGGCGCATGCCGTTGGCCCAGGAGGTGACGGCCACCACGTGCGCCAGCGCGTAATGCCACCAGCGCGGCGGCCCGCCGCGCCCCAGCAGGGGCATGATGGTGACCACCATCGGCATCAGGCGGGTGTTGGTCAGCGCCACCGCGAGGCTGATGGCGAGCAGAGTCGAGCCCACCGTGTACAGCTCGACCAGCGCCATCTGTCCCGGCAGCGCCCAGCCGGTGGCGGTGGACGCCAGCCCCGCCCCCAGGCTCAGACCGCTCTCGCGCACCAGCGATCCGAAGCCGACGTAGCTGGCGACCAGCACCGCGCTCGGCAGCCCCAGCGCCTCGCGCATGGCGCCGATGGCCACCGAACGGCGGCGCGCCGGCAAGGTCTCGGCGGTCATCCGCGCTCCCCGAAGCTGTCCACACCTCTTCGTATACGGAACGTTCGGCGCCCTTGGGCGTGCGTTCTCCGCACGGTCGCCATGCGCGGCGAATCGCCGCGAATCAAAAACCCCTCCCGCCGGGTGGCGGAAGGGGTTCGGGAACGCGGTGCGGTGCGGATGAGGCGGGCGTCAGCCCTTGTTCGGCTTGCTCAGCTCGGCGACGTTCGGCTTGCCGGGCTTCGCCTTCGCCGGAGCGGCCTTGGCCGGCTGCGCCTTGGCGGTCGTCGCTTTGGCGGTGGTGGCCTTGGCGGTGGTGGCCTTCGCCGTGCCGGGCTTCGCCTTGCTGCGCGACGGCTCGACCGAGGCGACCGTCATGCTGTCGGGCAGGCTCACCACCTTCACGTCGCACAGCGGCTTGCTGGCCAGATGCTTCAGGCCGGCGCTCTGCTCGTCGGTGGTCAGGGTGCGGATGTCGTCCGGCGTCAGGTCCAGGGCGTTCTTCGCGCGCTCGACGAAGGTGGCGCAGTACGTGCCGGTGCCGATGGTCGCCGCGCGGCGGCTGCTCTCGTTGGCCAGCTCGGTGCGGAACATGTCGAAGTTGCGCGTGGCGTTGCCGCCCGCGGTGCGCTTGTAGTGGTCGATAATCGCCGCTTCCGCCTTGGAGATCAGCGAGCGGTTCTTGACCGTGAATTCCTGGTACTTGGCGTACGGCGCCTTGTCCGGCATGACGGACTGGCAGGTCAGGCCGGTGATCATCAGTTCCGTGTGCATGCGCAGCGTCTGCTCGGCCGCGTGCTCCGCCCGGTTGTAGCAGGCCGGCTTGCCGGCCGCCGCGGCGGGCAGCGACACTCCGGCGACGACCGCCATGGCGGCCACGGCCGCGACCGAGCGGCGGAACAGCGGGAAAGAACAGGCGTGGGCGGCGCGCTCGCGATTCATCTCATGCTCCGGCTGCGGTGGCGCTGGGCGGCGGGCGTACTCTTTCGAATGGCGCCGTCACTTTTCGACGTTCTACAATATCCCAAGAAGCGGTCAACCGAATTCCGTCCAGCCCGTACGCTTTGCCCAGCGACTGGAGATTCCGGGCAACGGTTGCTTCGATTGGACGCATCCGTTTTTTCCGAGTATTGACCGGAACGACGGCAGGGACGACAGCAGGATGGAGCCATGATCCGCATCGGCATCGACCTCGGCGGCACCAAGACGGAGGGTATCGCCCTCGATTCCGGCGGTAACCAGATCGCCCGCCGCCGGGTTCCCTCGCCTCGCGGCGACTACCCCGCCACGCTGCGTACGATCGTGCAACTCGTGGCCGCGCTGGAGGCCGAATGCGGCGCCGCGCCCGGCATCAAGGCAACGGTGGGCGTCGGCATTCCCGGCATCGTCTCCCCCGCCACCGGGCTGGTGAAGAACGCCAACTCCACCTGGCTGATCGGCCGGCCGTTCGACCGCGACCTCGCCTCGGCGCTCGGCCGGCCGGTGCGGGTGGAGAACGACGCCAACTGCCTTGCCGTGTCGGAGGCGGCGGACGGCGCCGGGGCCGGCTGCGGCGTGGTCTTCGCCGCCATTCTCGGCACCGGCTGCGGCGGCGGCATCGTCGTCCACGGCCGCCCGCTCGGCGGCCGCAACGCCGTGGCCGGCGAGTGGGGGCACAACCCCCTGCCCTGGCCGCGCGCGTGGCCGCACGGCGACGAACGGCCGGGTCCGGCCTGCTATTGCGGCAAGCACGGCTGCCTGGAAGCCTTCGTCTCCGGCACCGGCTTCGCCGCCGACCACCACGCGGCGACCGGCGAGACGTTGAGCGCGGAAGCGATCGTCGCCCGCGCGGCCGGCGGAGACGCCGCGGCGCGGGCGTCGCTGGACCGTCTGGCCGACCGTCTGGCGCGCGGTCTGGCGGTGGTGGTCAACCTGCTCGACCCCGACGTGATCGTCCTGGGCGGCGGCCTCTCGAACGTCGACGCCCTGTACGGGGCGCTGCCGCCACTTGTGGAACGCTGGGCCTTTTCCGACCGCATCGACACCCCCATCCGCCGCGCCGTGCACGGCGATTCCAGCGGCGTGCGCGGGGCGGCCTGGCTGTGGCGCGCGGAGGAGGCCGCCTAGCGCGGGATCTCCACCTCGCGGACCGATCCGGGGCGGTTCTGCCCGCCGCCGGCACGGCGCTGCGTCGCGCTGGCGCTGCCCTGCGGCGGGTTGAGCGACCGCACGGCGCCGTAGTGCGGGTTGGACTCGCGCGTGTCCGTGCCGTAGGTGCGGCTCGACGCGCGGAACTGGTTCTGCCCCGGCTGCCACGGCTGCGCCCGCCCGTCGCCGGCCGGCGTGTTGAGGTTGCCCAGCCGGTTCCATTGGCCGCGCGGCGCGGCGCCGGGGGCCGCCGCCGCGCCGCCGGGCGACACCGGCACCATCTGCTGGTACAGCCAGTCGTCCTGGCGGCCGTGGCGCTGCTGGGACTGGTACTGGTGCGGCATCGCCTGGAACTCGCGGGTGAAATCCTGGGCGGACGCCGCCCCCGGCGCGAGGATCATGCCGGCCAGGAGGGCGGAAGCCAAAGTGCGGACCATGGGGGCGCCTTCTCCGAAAATGCGGGACTCCCCCTTGATTCGGCCCCACATCCGCCCGGCCGTCCAGCGCGCGTGCGCGGTAGCCAAGGGGTACAGCATCCAGGCGAAATGGCCGCCGGCGCAAGGAGCGGCTTGCCCTCCCGCGCGTGCGCTGCTACGAGCGTCGTCATGACGTTCGAGGTTCTCAACCGCCGCATGGAGCATCGCTGGCTTCTCGGCCGCGACGCCACGGCACCGACCCTCGTCTTCCTGCACGAGGGCTTGGGCTCCGTCTCGCTCTGGCGCGACTTTCCGGAGCGCCTGACGGCCATCACCGGCTGTCCGGCGCTGCTGTACTCGCGCCTCGGCCATGGCCGTTCCGACCCCGCCGACCGGACGCGCGGCGTGGACTACCTGCACCGCGAGGCGGTGGAGGTGCTGCCGGCCGTGCTCGACAATTTCGGCATCAAGGAGCCGATCCTGATCGGCCACAGCGACGGCGCGTCGATCGCGCTGCTCTACGCCGCCTCCGGCCGGCCGACCAAGGGCGTGATCGTCGAAGCGCCGCACAGCCTGGTCGAGGACGTGACGGTGGCCGGCGTGCGCGCCGCCGTGGACATCTGGAACACCACCGACCTGCCCCAGCGCATGGCCAGGCACCACAACGACGCCGAACGCCTGTTCCGCGCGTGGTCGCAGATCTGGCTGGATCCGGCCTTCCGGTCGTGGAACATCGAATCGGTGCTCGGCAACATCACCGCCCCGGTGCTGGCGATTCAGGGCGAAGACGATGAATACGGCACCCCCCTCCAGGTCGACACGGTGGTGACGCGCGTCGCCGGCCCGTCCGAAGGGCTGCTGCTGCCCAACTGCGGCCACACCCCGCACCGCGACCAGCGCGAGGTGGTGCTGGACGCCATGGAACATTTCATCAACCGGGCCGCCGGCCGAGATACCGACGAAGCCGCCGCTTGACCCACCGTCCGCCCGGCTTGACGGCGATCGACCCGTCCGGACGGCGATGGAACGCCCAGCCACGGTCGGCGAACCACGCCCGCATCGCCAGCGCGGTGACCACGCCGATGGCCCCGCCGGCCAGGATGTCGCTGAGGTAGTGCACGTCCAGCACGACGCGGCTGAACGCCCCCGTCACCCCCACCGCCAGGATCGGCCAGCGCAGGCGCGGCCACAGGAAGGCCGCCACCATCGCCACCCCCAGGAAGGTGCAGGCGTGCCCGGACGGGAACGACCAATGGTCGGGCGTGGAGGCGAACAGCGTGAAGGCCGGCCCGTCCGGCGGCAGCGCCACATAGGGGCGCGCGCGCCCGACCACGTGCTTGACCACGCCGACGATGAAGTTGGACGACGCGGTCACCGCGAACAGGAACGCCGCCGCCTCGGCCGCCCAGGCGTAGAGCCGCGCGTCCCGCGCCGCCGCGCGCCGGCTGAGCGCCGCGAAGACCACCGCCGCCACCGCCCCGGTCGGCCAGTACCAGTAATGCCAGCCGAACAGCGTCACGACTCCGAACACCGCGACCACCGTCTTCGGCCACGCCCGCACGGCCTCGGCGATTCCCAGGTCGACATAGCGCATCAGCAGCGCGACCAGCAGCGCCCCCGCCACCAGCCACAAAAGCGCCTTCAGCGTCGGGTTGCGTGCCGGCATGGAGGTCCCGTGTGGAGCCCGCCGCCTAGCGCGAGGGGCCGTACAGAGTGAGCGTGATACGCCGGCCGTTGTTGTAGTTGAAGCCACTCACCCGGGCCAGCGCCGTGGGTTCGGTACCCCCAAGGAAGCTGCGGAACTCCGCCTCCTGCCGCTCCTCGACCAGGGCCAGCGCGCAGGCCGGGTCGGCCTTCAGGTGCTCGGCCGCCAGCGCGCCGCCGCCCAGCCGGGTCGGCGTGCCGACCAGGAAGACGAGGCTGGGTTCGGTGTAGCCGGCCGACGCCACCACCGTGTTCGGGCAGGGCCGCGCCGCCTCCACCGCCGCAGCGGCCGCGCGGCTGATCCACAGCCCGTCGATGCGCGGCAGGACGAGCTGGTAGGTCACCCCGTACAGCACCGCCGCCGAAGCCAGCGCCGCCGCCACCGCCGGCCCGGTCCGCCGCCGCGCCATGAAGCGCACGGCCAGCGCGAACAGGCCGAGCACCGCCGGCACCATGGCCACCGCCGCCCAGTCGATGCGCTGGTCCACCAGCCAGGGAATGACCGCCACCGCCACCGCCAGCGCGCCGTAGATGAGCGCGCCCAGCGCCGCCGCCACGAGGAACAGTGTGCGGCGCGGCCGCTCCGCCGTCCGGCCGAAGGCGTCGAGCGCCGCCGCGGCGGTCAGGATGGCGATGGCCGGAAACGTGGTCGAGGTGTAGTGCAGCAGCTTGGTCGGCACCGCCTCGAACACCACCCAGGTCGGCACGATCCAGGCGACGCAGAAGCGCACCGCCGCCTCGTTCCGCCGCGCCCACACCCAGGGCACGGCCAGCAGCGACAGGAACGACCACGGCGCGAAGGTGATCCAGAAGGTGCCCAGGTAATAGCCGGGCGGCAGGCCCTTGCCCTCCTGCCCGCCGGCGACCTTGCCCAGCATGTCGTGGCCGACGGACTCGGCGAAGAAGGCGCCCTTGGTCTGGATGGCGATGGCGATCAGCCAGGGCGCGGCGATGGCGGCGACGATGCCCAGCCCCATCAGCGGCCGCAGCCGCCTCATCCAGGCGATGCGCCGGTCCCACAGCGCCAGCGCGGCCAGCGTGGTGCCGGACACCAGCGCGATGATCGGCCCCTTGATCAGCACGCTGATCCCCGCCGCCACCCAGAAGGCGGCGGCGGTGGCGCGTCCGGGCGGCGGCCCGCCCCGCCCCAGGTACACGGCGGCGAGGACCGCCTGCGCGGCCACCAGCGTGGCGAGCAGCACGGCGTCGGTCTTCGCCATGCGCGCCTCGACGCCCAGCACCACGCAGCCCGCCAGCATGACGCCGGCCAGCGCACCGGCCCCCGGCCCGAACAGCCGCGTCCCGGCCCACGCCGTCAGCAGCACCGACAGCACGGCGCCCAGCAGCGACGGCACGCGGTAGGTCCAGATCACCTTCGCGTCCGGGCCGATCAGCGCCGTGGCGGCGCTTTGCAGCCAGTAGATGCCGACCGGCTTCTTCCAGCGCGGCTCGTCCTGGAAGCGGATATCGACGAGGTCGCCGCTCTCGAGCATCTGCGAGGACGCCTGCGCGAAGCGCGCCTCGTCGCGGTCGAAGGGCGGCAGGTCCAGGAAGCCCGGCGCGAACAGCCCCAGGCACAGCAGCGTCAGCAGCGCGTGCACCGCCACGCCGCGCAGCCGCGCCACCAGACCGCCCGCCGCCGCCGGCGCGCCGATCGCCACCTCGCTCATGGCTCGGTGCCTTCGCGCTTGTGCGTCCAGACGAAGTACAGGTTGCGGAAATAGATGATCAGGCCCAGCCCCTGCCCGAACATGTAGACGGGGTCCATCCGGTAGATCGAATAGGCCAGCAGCAGGATGCCGCCGCCGATGCTGAAGTACCAGAAGGTCTCCGGCACGATGCTGCGGCGCACGCGCTCGCTGGCGATCCACTGGACGACGAAGCGCATCATGAAGAGCGCCTGAGCGAAGAAGCCGATGCCGATCCAGACGATTTCGGTCGTCGAACGGTCATTGAACCAGGCAACCAGGGCGTCGAGCATGGGGGTATGGCGTCCGGAAGGGCCGGAAGGGGCGCGTTCAGCGCTCCTCGACCGCGGGGGAAAGTTTGGTGCGTTGCTTCAGCCAGACGACGCCGAGCAAGTCGACGACGCCGATCAGGCCACGGCGCCAGTTGGTGTACTTCGACACGCCGCGCTCGCGCGGGCGGTGGTTGACCGCGACGTAGGCCACCGGGTGCCCGTGCGCGCGGAACAGCGCCGGCAGGAACCGGTGCATGGCGCCGAAGAACGGCAGGTCGAGGAAGGCGTCGCGGCGGAACAGCTTCAGCCCGCAGCCGGAGTCGGCGCAGCCGTCCCGCAGCATCGACTGCCGCACGGCGTTGGCGAACTTGGACGCCCAGCGCTTCGACAGCGTGTCGCGCCGCTTCTGCCGCAGGCCGCCCACCATCACCGGGCCGTCCGCCCGGTCGGCGACGGCCAGCATCGCCGGGATGTCGGCCGGGTCGTTCTGCCCGTCGCCGTCCAGCGTGGCGATCCAGGTGCCGCGCGCCGCCTTCACGCCGCTGCGCACGGCGGCGCTCTGGCCCGAGCGCCGCAGATGGCGCATGACGCGGACGTGCCCGTCCCCGCCCCGCCGGGTGGCGAGCTTGGCGACGGTGTCGTCGCTCGACCCGTCGTCGACGAAGATCACCTCGAACCGGCCGTGGCCGGCCAGCGCCCGCTCGATCTCGTCGAGCAGCGGCTGCACGTTCTCGGACTCGTTGAAGACGGGGATGACGACCGAGAGCCGCACCGGCTCCGGTCCATCCATGGATGTGGTCACGGCGGACAGTCCCATTCGCGAAACGGCCGGCAAAATACCGCCGCCGCCCCGCAAGCGGTAGCGGAAAAGAGTGGGGTCCGCAATGCAACACAAACCCCTCCCCCACCGGAGGCGAGGGAGGGCATTTTGGTTCTAGCCCTGGTCCACCGGCACCGGGATGTAGCGCAGGTCGCCCTGGTGGCTGATCAGCATCAGCACGGTCTTGCGGCCCTGTTCGCGCGCCTGACGGATGTGGGCGACCACGTCCTCGGGCTTGCCCACGGGCTCCTGGCCGACCTCCACGATGATGTCGCCGGGGTCGAGGCCGCGGTTCGACGCCACGCTTCCCTCGGCGACGTCGGTGACCACCACGCCCTGGATGTCGGCGTCCAGCTCGAAGGTCTCGCGCAGCGCCGGGGTGAGCGGCGCCAGGGTGAGGCCCAGCACCTTTTCCGTCCGGCCGACGGCGGGCGGCGGGCGGGGCCCGCTGGTACCGGCGGCGGCCATGTGCTGTTCGGGCTGCAGCTCGCCCACCGTGACCGTCAGCGACTGCGGTTGCCGGTCGCGCAGCAGGGCGACGTCGGCCTCCTTGCCGATCGGCGTGTTGGCGACGACGCGCGGCAGTTCGCGCATGCTCTTGATGTCCTTGCCGGCGAAGCGGAGGATGACGTCGCCCTGCTTGATGCCGGCCTTCTCCGCCGGGCCGCCGGGCGTCACGCTGGTGACCAGCGCGCCCTTGGGGTCGTCCACGCCCAGGCTGTCGGCGATGTCCTGGGTGACGCGCTGCACCTGCACGCCCAGCCAGCCGCGCCGCACCTCGCCATGCTCCTTGAGCTGCTCGATGAGCGGACGCGCCAGCGCCGACGGGATGGCGAAGCCGATGCCGACCGAACCGCCGGTCGGCGAGTAGATCGCCGTGTTGATGCCGATCACCTCGCCGTCCATGTTGTACAGCGGCCCGCCCGAGTTGCCGCGGTTGATCGAGGCGTCGGTCTGCAGGAACTCGTCGTAGGGCCCCTGCTGGATGTCGCGGGCGCGCGCCGACAGGATGCCGGCGGTCACCGACCCGCCGAGCCCGAAGGGGTTGCCGATGGCCACGACCCAGTCGCCGACCTCCACCTTCTCGCTGTCGCCCCAGCGGGTGGCCGCCAGCGGCTGCTTCGGCTCGACCTTCAGCAGGGCCAGATCGGTCAGCGGGTCGGACCCGACCAGCTTGGCGTCCAGGCGCGTGCCGTCGTGCAGGATGACGTGGATCTCCGCCGCCTCGCCCACCACGTGGTTGTTGGTCACCACATAGCCCGACGAATCGATGACGAAACCGGAGCCGAGCGCGGTCGGCCGCGGTCGCGGCTGCTGGGACTGCTGGTCGCGCTGACGGTCGCGGAACTCGCGGAAGAACTCCTCGAACGGCGAGCCGCGCGGGAATTGCGGCGCGTCCTGCAGGCGCGGCCCGCCGCCCGGCGCCGGCTGCGTCGTCGAGATGTTGACCACGGTGTCGAGCTGGGTCCGCGCCAGCGGCGCGAAGGTCTGCGGCGCCGCCTTCGGAATGAACGGGGCCATGGCGGTGGGCGGCTGGTCGCCCGTCCGGGTGGATGGCTGGTCGCCCGTCTGGGCGAGGGCCGCCCCCGGCGGCAGCGCAGCGGCACCCGCCAGCGCGCACGCCAGCGCCAGCCGCCGCAGACAGGAAAGCGGATCGCGGGGAAGCAACATGGACAGTCTCCGGCAATCGGGCGCGGCGCGGCATCGCTGCAAGGGCACCGCTCACGTTCGAAACAGCGCAAACCCTCCTGAATTCCAAAGCAGCCGATCGGTTTGAAAGGCGAACCACCCCAGCGGTACTTTTAAAATCCGCGCGACTACCCGTTCAACGCCGCGCACGCACGGGCGCACCGCCATGGTGATACCGCTTTGGTGGTCTTCAATCATCACGCGCGCCTGGCCGATCGGCCCACCCTGCCCTGTCGGATAGCCCCGAATCCGCTTTGCTGCGCGAAGTAAAGCTGGTATTTTCGAGGACAGTCGCCGATATTGTTTCGCACAGACAAACATCGCCGCAACACAAACTCCGACAATGCACGCCGCTCTGGCGCAGGGCGGCGTCGGAAGCGTGCGATCCGGTACGAGCATCCGACGAATGACGCAAAGTTCTCTTTGGCAGCCGAGCGATATTATGAACGCAGAAACCGGGAACGAACCGGAGTCTCCGAAGCGCCGCGGACGCATCCCTCAGTCGGCGTGGCCGCAGATTCTCGAACGCTATCGTGCCGGCGCGACGCTTTCGGCGATCGCCCGCGAATTCGAGTGCACGCCAAGCGCCATCTCCTACATCGTCCGCAAGGCCGATGCCTCCGCCGCGCTGCCGCCGGGCGAAGGCGCCGCCGCGGACCCCGGGGAGGGTGAGGGCGCAGGCTCCGAACACGCCG
>DASWVP010000289.1:0-3331 GCA_036401175.1 Azospirillum sp.
ACGGCCCCGCCATAGTTCGTGCGAAGCTCGCTTCCGGAAATGCGGTAGTCCAGCTTCGCGACACTGCCGCCGCGACAGGACAGCGCGCGCAGGAAGTCCGCCGGCAGTTGGAAGGCGTGCACATAGTCGGCCAGCGGATCGGCCGAGAGGATGCGAGGCAGCGCGGCCGTCCCGGTGGCGAAGCTCCAGGCGCGGGCCGAGAGCAGCGCGTCGCGGGTGGGGGCGTACAGCGCGTCCGCCACTTCGGCTTCCGCCGTGCCCTCGTCGAAGGCGGCGATCGGCGCCGCGCCGATCTTCAGCAGCGCCCGGCTGCACAACCCGATCGCGGTGAGTGCCATGGGAGATTCCTTTTTATAACCCCTCCCCCGCCTCCGGCGGGGGAGGGAGGGGCCCAAGCGAAGCTTGGGAGGGTGGGGGCAGCGGCCTGCCCAAGGATCAGCGCCCGCCCAGCGTAGGTTGGGTCGAGACCCAACATCCCTCGGGTCGCCGGATCCGTTGGGTTTTCGCTGGCGCTCAACCCAACCTACGATCGCTGATCCTCGGAGAAGCCGCTGCCCCCACCCTTCCCGCTTCGCGGGCCCCGGCCCTCCCCCGCCTCTCGCGCTGGCCAAGGGCCAGCGCTGACGGCGTCAGGCGGATGCCCTTGGCATCCGCTGAGAGCCGGGGCCGGGGGAGGGAGTTGATCATCAATCGCTGTCGGTCGCCCCGACCTGCGTCAGGTTGGCGACGTCGACGGCGCCGGCGGCGCTGGCGGACACCAGGAAGATGCCGCCCACCCCGCCGCCGGTGTTGGCGAGGATCATGTCGCCGGCACGCAGCATGTCGGCCGCGCCGTTGAAATAGCCGGCGGTGTCGACGTCGCCGTGCGCGTCGCCGGTCACGTAGTGCCAGAGCGTGAAGCCGTTGGCGTAGGCCAGCACGCTCAGGTCCTTCGAGAGGAAGGCCATGGGGAACTCCATTGATGGTCGGGAAGGAAGCCGGAACGCGCCTATTCGGCGCAACGCAGCGTGACGACGCCCGTGGGGTCGATGAGGCAGGCGCCCTGGCTCATCATGTTGTTCACGAAGTGCGAGGCGCGGTCGCCGTGCCACGTCACGTCCGTCTTCACGTCGGCGCCCGAGGCGTGGCCGACCGCCGTCTTGTGGTACCAGTGGCACAGCCGCGCGCCGTCCTTCAGCGACAGGCCCGAATGCGGCACCCACAGCGTGCCCAGCCAGCGCTTGGCCTGCGTGCCGCGCCACGGCAGCTCGTCGGCGCCGACGTAGTCGGAGTTGGCGAACTCGTCGATGCCCAGCAGCTGGCTCCACTGCTTCCAGCCGACCACGGCGTAGCGCTGGCCGTCGTCGGGCACGTCGGCGTTGCCCATCGTCTCGAACGCCTCCAGCACCTTGGCCTTGGTCAGGCCGTCGGCGGCGCCACCGGCGTAATTGGCGGACTTGTCGAGTTCCAGGATGATCAGCTCGTCGGTCTTGCGGCCCAGCGCGTAGGCACCGGCGTTGGCGATGACCTGACGCTCGTCGATGTTGGTCTTCAGCTCGTCCAGCTTGTCGACCCAGTCGCCGGCGTAATAGTCGGCCAGCAGGCACTCGACCGGCTCGTGCTCGACGTTCATCACCGGCACCTGGCCGTGCCGCGCCTTGGTGGAGGCGGTGCCCTTGCCGACCTTCTGGAAGACGGTGGAGGCGCCCTGGACGTTGTTCTTGGCGCGCACGGTGTTGCGCAGCTTCGAGCCCATGCGCTGGAAAGCCTCGTGCACCTCGCGCTCGAACTGCTTGGTGAAGGCGTTGGCCACGGTCGTGGACATAGGATTTCGCTCCTTGAAAACAAAGTGTGGGGGAGTCGGGGAGCGCGATCCGCCATCCGGTTCTCGGGCGCGCTGGATCCGGCGCGTCCGGCCGCGGGCGTGCGCACAAAAGGAAAGGGCCGGCCGGGCCTTTCGGTTGTCCGGCCAGCCCTTTCCAGGCTAGGCATGCAGGAGTGGAAGCGTCAGAACCCGTCGTGGAGGGGAGTCACACGTCGGGCGTTGACGAGGAGAGTTGTAGGATAGCTCTCTCTCGTCGTCAAGAATAAAATCTTATCGTGACGCCGCACCTACTCCGTCATCCCCGCGCAGGCGGGGATCCATGTTCCCGAGGAGCGGACGCTACGGAAGACATGGATCCCCGCCTGCGCGGGGATGACGGTAACGAGACGTGTTCGCCTGCGCGGTGAGGCGTCCAAAGGCTATATCCGCACCCTCACAGTCACCCCGTGGCGCTGCGCACCACCTGCACCAGACTGTCGCGCAGGCCGGCGACGCTGTCCGCCACGGCGCCCGCACCCTGGCGCACGGCGGCGGCGTGTTCGCCGGTGGTGGCGGCCTCGGCGGACACCTCGGCGATGCGCGACGCCACCTCCTCCACCGCGCTGGCGGTTTCCTGGACGTTGCGGGCGATCTCGCGGGTCGCGGCCGACTGTTCCTCCATGCCGGTGGCGACGGCGGCGGCGACCTCGTCCATCTCGCCGATGGTCTGCGCGATGTCGGCCACGGCGTCGCCGGTGGCCTGGGTCACCGTCTGGATTTCGGCGATCAGGTGGGTGATCTCCTCGGTGGCCCGGGCGGTCTGCCCGGCCAGACTCTTGACCTCGCCCGCCACGACGGCGAAGCCCTTGCCGGCCTCCCCCGCCCGCGCCGCTTCGATGGTGGCGTTCAGCGCCAGCAGGTTGGTCTGCGCGGCGATGCCGCGGATCAGCTCGGCGGTGCTGCCGATGCGGCCCACCGTATCGGCCAGGGAACGGACGGCGGCGCGGGTGCGTTCGCCCTTCTCGCTGGCGCGCCGGGCGATGCCGCTGGTGTGGCTGATCCGCCCGGCGATGACGCCGATGGAGGTGTTGAGCTGCTCGGCCGCCGAGGCCAGAGTCTGCGCGTTGCCCAGCGCCAGCGCGGCGGCGGAGGCCACCGTCCGCGCGTTGTGGCTGACGTGTTCGGACGCCGCCGCCATCGCCTGGGCGGACTGGTCCATGGCGCCGGTGCGGCCGCTCACCTGCTCCACCGCGCGGCCGGCCTCGACCTCCACGGTTTCGGCCATGGCGCGCATGGCGTGGCGCTTGCCGGCCTCGGCCTCGGCGCGCTGGCGTTCCTGGTCGGCGCGCAGGCGGGCGTTGTCCAGGGCGTTCTGGCGGAACACCTCGACCGTGCGGGCC
The DNA here is from genome assembly GCA_036401175.1 of Azospirillum sp. Taxonomy (GTDB): domain Bacteria; phylum Pseudomonadota; class Alphaproteobacteria; order Azospirillales; family Azospirillaceae; genus Azospirillum. The sequence continues at coordinate 3,184 of DASWVP010000289.1, forward strand.
ATGTCGCCCAGCTCGTCCCGGCGGGTCCGGCCGGGGACCGCGCTGTCGTGGTCGCCGTCGGCCAGCCGGCGCATGGCGGCGGTCAGCGTGCGCGTCGGCGCGGTGATCGAGCGCGCGATGGCGAAGCCGCCCGCCCCCACCACGCCCA
>DASWVP010000290.1:0-1934 GCA_036401175.1 Azospirillum sp.
TGCGTTTCCGGCAGGCTGTCGAACAGCAGCGGCTGGGCGGCGGGCGCCGCCTCCGCGTCCATCGCCTCGTTGCTGATATCGTCCGGGGGCATACGTTCCGGGGCCATGGCGTCCGTGGTCATCGCTGCACCCGCGGGCTGCGTTTGATGTTCACGGTTCATTCTACAAACCACGGCGCGTTTGTCGAGCCTCAATCGTGTCGAGCATCCATCGCGGGGGCGTCGCCGCCGCGAGCCCGGTCCCGCAGGAACGCGGTGGGGCGCAGGATGCGGGTGGCGCCGATGGCGCGCACGGCCAGCAGCGCCTTGTCCTCGGTCAGCAGCAGGTCGGCGGCGCCGGCCACGGCCACGGCGAGGAACATGTCGTCCTCCGGGTCCTTGCAGGTGCGGGGCAGGGCGGCGGGGACGACGCGCTCGGCCTCGGCCTCGACCGTGGCCAGGAAGGCTTCGCGCTCCGGCCGGGGCTTGTAGGCGTCGAAGCAGGCGCGCAGCAGCACGGCGCGCAGCTCGGCCAGCGTCGCCTCGGAGGCGAGCAGGACGCCGCCCGCCCGCACCGCCTCCACGCAGTCGCGCGACGGCCGCAGGCGGGGCGGCTCCACCACCGGCAGCAGGGCGTAGGCGACCAGGACGTTGGTGTCGAGGATGACGCGGAGCGGGGGCATGGACATGCCCCACCCTAAACGCGCCGCGCCGGGCGGGGGAGGGGATTCTCGTGGTCGCGGCCCGGGGACCGGCCATTGCTTGGCACGGGTCGCACGTTGCGCTAGAAACCGTGGGTGGACATTTCCGGAGTGGCTCCTGGCATGACAACCGTTCTCGTGGTCGACGACAGCCGGCTCGCGCGCGACATGGTGAGCCACGTCATCGCCTCCCTCCATCCCGACTGGACCATCGTCGTCGCCGCCGGTGGCGAAGAGGCGCTGGAGAAGGTCGGCGCCGATGCGCCGGCCGCCGCCATCGTCGATTACAACATGCCGGGCATGGACGGGTTGACCCTCGCCGCCCGCCTGACCGAGCGGTTCCCCGGCCTGCCCATCGGCATCCTCACCGCCAACGTGCAGGAGACGCTGCGCAAGAAGGCCGAGGCGCTGGGCTGCCGCTTCATCGCCAAGCCGATCACCACCGACAAGATCCGCGTCTTCTTGTCGGACTCCGGCCTGCCGGGAGCCGGGGCATGAGCGCCGCCCCCGCGTTCACGCTGGACGAGGCCGAGGCGGACGCCATCGCCGAGCTGTTCAACATCGGCATGGGCCAGCCGGCCGCCGCGCTGAGCGACATGCTGGGCGAGGAGGTGCACCTGTCGGTGCCGGCGCTGTCGGTGTCCAGCCGCGCCCACATCGCCGGGGAGGTCGGGGCGGAGACGGACGGGCGCGTCTGCGCCGTGCGCGAGGCGTTCACCGGCCCCTTCGCCGGGGAGGCCATGCTGATCTTCCCGGAAAGCGGCGGGATGGCGCTGGTGCGCCGCCTGATCCCCGGCGAGGGCGACACCCCCGGCGCCGACGAGCAGGACGCCCTGACCGAGATCGGCAACATCATCCTGAACGGCTGCCTCGCCAGCTTCGCCAACCTCATCGAAGGCGAGATCGAGGGCGGCGTGCCCGACTACCGCGCCGGCCCGGCGGGGCAGCTCATCGGCGCGGCGGCCGACCCGGTGCTGTTCGTGCGCATCGACATGGCGCTGGCGGCGGGCGACGCGCGCGGGCACGCGCTGTTCCTGCTCGACATCGCCTCGCTCGACGCCTTCCGCATGGCGATCCGCCGGGTGATGGACGGGCTGGGCTGAGGTCCTCGCCGACGCGCCGGCCCACCGACGCGCCCGCCTACCGGCCCGCCCGCCGGTCGGCGCACCAGCGGCGCCACATCCAGCGGCAGGCCCGTTCCACCGACCGGGCGTAGCCGCGGCCGTCCAGCAGGCGCGCGGCGCGCAGGTGCCCG
>DASWVP010000291.1:0-2253 GCA_036401175.1 Azospirillum sp.
CACGCCCCGGCGGCGCGGCCCTTCGGCTTCGCCTGGTTCGGGCCGATCCTCGCCAAGCACCGCGCCGCCCTGGCCCAGGTCACCGCGGCGTCGCTGCTCTTGCAGGTCTTCGGCCTGTTCATGCCGCTGTTCCTGATGATCGTCATGGACAAGGTGCTGACGTCCAACGGCGTCTCCACCCTGGGCCTGCTCGTCGTCGGGCTGCTGGCGGCGGGGCTGTTCGAGCTGCTGGTCGGGCTGGCCCGCGCCCACCTGCACGCCTTCGTCTCCAACCGCCTGGACGTCGAGCTGCAGGCCCGCCTGTTCCGCCATCTGGCGGCGCTGCCGGTCAGCTTCTTCGCCGCCAGCCCGACCGGCGCCACCACGGCGCGCGTGCAGGACGTCCAGGCGATCCGCGCCTTCCTCACCGGCGCCACGGTGACGACGCTGATCGACCTCGCCTTCACCGGCGTCTATCTGGCGATCATGGCCGCCTTCGCGCCGGTGCTGACGCTGATCGTCGTCGGCGTGGTGGCCGCCGTGCTGCTGCTCTACGCCGTGGTGACCCCGGCCCTCCGGGCGCGGCTGGCCCGCCGCACGGGGCAGGCGGCCGACGGCCAGTCCTTCCTGATCGAGACGGTCGGCGGCATCGAGACAGTCAAAAGCCTCGCCGTCGAGCCCTTCCTCCAGCGCCGCTGGGAGGAGCACATCGCCCACCACACGCGCGCCGCCTTCGATGCCGAGCGCCTGAGCCAGGGGATGGGGCAGGCGGTGTTCTTCCTCAACCGCCTGATGACGGTGGCGACGCTGTGGCTGGGCGCGCTGGCGGTGATGGACGGCACGCTGACCGCCGGCCAGCTGCTGGCCTTCAACCTGATGGCTGGGCGCGTGCTGGCGCCGGCGCAGCGCCTGGGCCAGCTCTGGCAGCAGTTCCAGCAGGCCCGCGTCTCGGTGCGCCGCCTGGGCGACATCATGAACGTGCAGCGCGAGCCGGTGCGCCGTTCGGCCACCACGCTGAGCGAGCTGCGCGGCCGCGTCACCTTCGAGCGCGTCGGCTTCCGCTACGCGCCGGGCGGGCCGGCGGTGCTGCGCGGCGTCTCCTTCGACGTGCAGCCGGGCGAGGTGGTGGGCATCGTCGGCTCCTCGGGCTCGGGCAAGAGCACGCTGGCCAAGCTGATCCAGCAGCTCTACCCGGCGGAGAGCGGCCGGGTGCTGGTCGACGGCGTCGACCTGGCGCTGGTCGACCCGGCGTGGCTGCGCCGGCGCGTCGGCTTCGTCATGCAGGAGAATTTCCTGTTCGACCGGCCGGTGCGCGACAACATCGCGCTGGCCGACCCGACGGCGCCGTTCGAGCGGGTGGTCGAGGCCGCGCAACTGGCCGGCGCGCACGAGTTCATCCTGGCGCTGCCGCGGGGCTACGACACGGTGGTGGGCGAGCGCGGGGCGCGGCTGTCGGGCGGCCAGCGCCAGCGCATCGCGCTGGCCCGCGCGCTGGTCACCGACCCGCGCATCCTGATCCTCGACGAGGCGACGAGCGCACTGGACGTCGAGAGCGAGCGCGTCATCCACGCCAACATGCGCCGCATCGCCGCCGGGCGCACGGTGTTCGTCATCGCCCACCGGCTGAGCTCGGTGCGCGGCTGCGACCGCATCCTGGTGGTCGAGGACGGCGAACTGGTGGAGGACGGGCCGCCCGCGGTGTTGCTGGCGCGCGGCGGCCGCTACGCCGCGCTGTGGCGCTGCCAGGACGCGGCCATGGCGGACCCGGCGTCGGAGCCGGTGGCGGACCTTGTCCGCCCGCCGCCGAAGGCCGCCGGATCCGCGGGCGCCATCCCGTCCGCCGATCCGGCGGCCGTCCTCGCCGTGGACCATGACGCCTTCGCGCCCGAGCTGGTGGAGGTGGCCGAGCGCACGCCGGGGCGCACGCTGCTGTGGCTGCCCTCCATCGTGCTGGCGGCGCTGCTGCTGGCCACCGCCTGGGGGGCGTTCGCCGAGCTGGAGATCGTCTCCCCCTCGCCGGGGCGGGTGGTGCCGTCGTCGCGCGTCAAGCTGGTGCAGCCGGCCGAGGGCGGCGTGGTGCGCGCCATCCACGTGCGCAACGGCCAGACGGTGACGGCCGGACAGCCGGTGATCGACCTCGACCCCACCGACGCCGGGGCCGAGCACGAACAGCTCACCCGCCGGCTGATGGCGGCGCGGCTCGAGGCGGCGGCGCTGCGCGCGGCGCTGGAGGCCGGTCCCGGGCGCGACGCGCTGGACGGCTTCACGGCGCCC
>DASWVP010000292.1:0-7677 GCA_036401175.1 Azospirillum sp.
GCTGCCGGCGCGTCCAGCCGGCGACACCGCGCCAATTGGCGGACTGGTTCGCCGATGGGCGCGCCGGGCCGTCCCAGGAAACCCGCCGGTACGTGCTGCGCACCCTCGCCGCGGACGCGGCGCGGAACCCCGTCGCCGCCGCCGTGCTGCGCGACGCGCAACTCTACGCGTCGGCACCGCCACGGGAGATCCGCAACCCGGCCGAGCCGGTGGGCGCCGGCATCGATCTCGCGCTCGGCCACGGCACCGGCGGCCTGTTCGTCAAGGGCTGGCTGCGCGATCCCTACGGCGCGGTCGAGCGTGTCGTGGCGGTGGCGCCCGACGGCGCCCGCCGGGCCCTCGACGCGCCGATGGTGCGATTCGCGCGACCGGACGTGGAGCAGGCGTTCGCCGGCGGTCCGCACCCGCACGCCGGGGCGGACATCGGCTTCGCCACCTTCGTGCCGGGCGATGCCCCGGCCTATCCCGTTCACCAGTACCGGTTCGAGGTGGCCCTGCGCTCCGGCCGGGTGCTGGAGGTCGTGCCGCCCGTGCGCGCCGCCACGCCGCGCCAGGGGCGCGACGACGTGCTGACGGCGGTGCCTCAGTCGCGGCTGACGCCGCGCATCGTGGAGGAAACGCTCGCCACCCCGGTGGCCGCGCTGCAGCGCGCCGTGCTGGCGGAAAAGGGTGCGCCCGAGGTGATCGCCATCGGCACGCCCGTTCCGGCGCCGGCCGTGTCGCTGGTGATCCCGCTGTACCGCAACCTCGATTACCTGCGCTTCCAGTTCGCCGCCTTCGCGCTCGATCCGGCCATGGCCGGGGCCGAGATCGTCTATGTGCTCGATTCGCCCGAACAGCGCGACCAGGTCGAGCACATCCTGCGGATGCTCATGCGTCTCTACGGCCTGCCCGTCACGCTGGTGGTGATGAGCGGCAACTTCGGCTTCTCCTCGGCCTGCAACGCCGGGGCGGATGCCGCGCGGGCGGACGCGCTGCTGTTCGTCAATTCCGACGTGGTGCCGGCGGCGTCCGGCTGGATGGCGCCCCTGCAGGCCGTGCTGGCGGCGCACCCGCGGATCGCCATGGCCGGCCCGAAACTGCTGTTCGACGATGATTCGCTCCAGCACGCCGGCCTCTACTTCGACCGCGACGCGCAGGGGCGCTGGTACAACCACCACTACCACAAGGGTTACCCGCGCGATTACCCGCCCGCATGCGTCGCCCGTCTGGTGCCGGGGGTGACCGCCGCCACCATGCTGGTGCGGCGCGCGGTGTTCGAGGGGCTGGGCGGCTTCGACGAAGAATACGTGGTCGGCGACTTCGAGGATTCAGACCTCTGCCTCAAGCTGCGGGCGGCCGGGCACGAGATCGCCTATGTGCCGGAATCGGTGCTGTACCATTACGAACGGCAGTCGATCGAGCTGCACCCCGGCTACACGCAGACGGCCGCCAACCTCTACAACCAGTGGCGGCATGACCAGCGCTGGCGCGACCTGATGGCGGCGGTGATGGCGCGCCGCTACCCGGCGCTCGCCGACCTCGCCCCGCTCCCCGTCGAATAGACCGACACGATGGCCAAGCTCCGCGTCCTCTACATCTGCCACAACCACCCCGCCCTGCATCCCGGCGGCACGGAGATCGTGGCGCACGACCTGTTCCAGGCGATGAAGGCCGAAGGCGACGTCGAGGCGATGTTCCTCGGCTGCGCCATGGCCCAGCAGCGCGAACCGAAGCCGGGCACGCGTTTCCAGACGGTCGGCCGCTCGGCCGACGAGATCCTGTTGTGGACCGGGCACGCCGACCGCTTCTTCCTGTCGCAGCTCGACCTCGGTGGGGTGGTGCCGGACCTCGAAGGTCTGCTGACCAGCTTCCAGCCCGACGTCGTGCACTTTCACCACGCGCTGATGATCGGCCTGGAGATGCTGTTCCTGGTGCGCCGGGTGCTGCCGCGGGCGAAGATCGTCTTCACGCTCCACGATTACTATGCGATCTGCCATCGCGACGGCACGATGCTGAAGGTGCAGGACGACGCGCCGTGTCACCGCGCCACGCACGACGCCTGTCACCGCTGCTTCCCGGCGGCCGATCCGTGGAAATTCTCGCTGCGCGAGCGGCACGTCAAAGGGCTGCTGTCGCTGGTCGACCGCTTCGTGGCGCCCAGCCGCTTCCTCAAGCAGCGCTATGTGGAATGGGGGCTGGACGCGGAGCGCATCACCGTGCTGCCGAACGGCCGCCCGCCGGTGGTGCCGGCGGCGCCGCGCCCGCTGCCCGAGGGCGGGCGGCGCAACGTCTTCGGCTTCTTCGGCCACATCAACCTGTACAAGGGCGCCAACGTCCTGCTCGACGCGGCGGATGCGCTGGTGCGCGCCGGGCGTCGCGATTTCGCGGTGCACCTGCACGGCGGCATGCTGTTCCAGACCGACGATTTCAAGCAGCGCTTCGAGGCGAAGCTGGAGCGTCTGGCCGGCGTGGTGAGTTGGCACGGGCTGTACGACGCGGCCGGCGTGCCGGCGCTGATCCGCAAGGTCGACTGGGTGGTCATGCCGTCGATCTGGTGGGAGAACGCGCCGCTGGTGATCGAGGAGGCGTTCGCCCACAACCGCCCCGTCGTCTGTTCGGACATCGGCGGCATGGCGGAGCGGGTGACCGACGGCGTGAACGGCCTGCACTTCACCGCCGGCTCGGCCCCCGCCCTCGCCGCGGCGATGGCCCGCGCGCTGGACGAGCCGGCGCTGTGGGAGGCGCTGCGGGCGCGCGTTCCGGCCACCATCGGCGTCGCCGAATCCGTGCGCCTGCACCGCGCGCTTTACGAATCGGACAGCTCACCGCCACGGGCGCGCTTGAGTTCGACGTAGAGGTCCGCCCACACGCGCCGCCCCTCCTCCGGCGCCCACGGCTTGACGACGCGCGGCTCCTCGGCGAGGTGGAAGGGGTGGCTGAGCGACAGGTTCGGGTTGTAGAACGGATCTTCCAGCAGGACCCGCCCCCACTTGGCCTCCAGCCGGTCGCCTTCGGTCTCCAGCAGCATCTTCTTGTGCGGCGTCAGATAGATGCCGCGCGAGGCGGACTCGTAATGGTGCAGTTCGGCGTGCGGGTCCATCAGCACGCGGTAGCCGGCCGCGTTGACCTTCAAACAGAGGTCGACGTCGTTGAAGTTGACGTGGAAGTTCTCCGCGTCGAAGCCGCCGACCGCGTCGAACACCGACCGGCGCATCACCAGACACGCGCCGGTCACCGCCGAGGCCGCGTGGACGGCCCGCGCGCGGGCGTAATAGCCGGGGTCGTCGCGCGTCAGGCCCAGGTGGTGGTGCCCGGCGATGCCGCCCAGGCCGGTCACCACGCCGGTGTGCTGCACCGTGCCGTCGCGGTAATACAGCTTGGCGCCCACGGCCCCCACCTCCGGCCGCACCGCCTGCGTCACCATCTCGATCAGCCAGTCGCGTTCCAACGGTTCGGTGTCGTTGTTGAGAAAGCACAGGATGTCGCCGGTGCTCAGCGCCACCGCGTCGTTGTTGAGCGCGGCGTAGTTGAACGGCCCCGGCGCGCGCTGCACGCGGGCCCGGCCCGTGCGTTCCAGCTCCGCCATGTAGGCCAGCGTCTCGGGATCGCTGCTGCCGTTGTCGACGATCAGCAACTCGATCGCGCCGGGATAGTCGGTGCCGGTCAGCACCCCCTCGACGCAGGGCTTCAGGAAGTCCAGCCGGTCCTTGGTGGGAACGATGACGCTGACGCGCGGCGCCGGGTCGGGCGGCGGGCGGCGCACCCGGTAGCCGGCCGTCGTCTCCTCCACGCCGGCCGTCACGCCGATGCGCGCGAAGTGGTCCTTCAGCGCGCGGAGCGCGGCGACGGTGCTGTAGGGCTTGGCGTTCGCGTCGGCGGCGGTGGAGCCGGCGATGGCGCGCCAGTGGTACAGCACGAACGGCACGCGGTGGATCGTCCGCGGGTCGATCTCCTCGATCACGCGTAGCGTCAGGTCCCAGTCCTGGCTGCCGTGGGTGCCCAGGCGGAAGCCGCCGACGGCGCGCACCCGGTCCAGCCGATAGACGGCAAGGTGGCAGACGTAGTTGTGCACATAGAACAGGTCGAGGTCCCAGCCACCCTTGAAGTACGGGTTGTGGCGGGTGCCGAACTCGTCCACCAGATCGTGGTCGCTGTACACCAGCTCGGCGTCGGGATGTTCGTTCAGCGCCTCCGCCATCACGTACAGCGCGTGCTCGCTCAACAGATCGTCGTGGTCGAGGAAGCCGACGTGGGTGCCGGTGGCGATCTCCAGGCCGCTGTTGCTGGCGGCGGCGATGTGCCCGTTCTCGCTGCGGAACACCGCCTTGATGCGGGGCTCCTCCGCCGCGTGCCGCTCGATCAGGGCGCGCACGGCCGGGTCGGTCGAGGCGTCGTCGGCGATGCACAGCTCCCAGTGCGGATAGATCTGGTCGCGCACCGAGCGGATGGCGGCGTCCAGGTATTCCGGTGCCGGATTGTAGACCGGCAGCACCACCGAAAAGCGCGGATGCGTGGCCATGTCGGCGATGCGGGCGGCGATCGCGGGCCGATCCTCCGCGTCCAGCTCGTGGTGCGCGTCGAGCCAGAGCTGGTAGGTGGAGGGGAACGCCGTCACCAGCTCCAGGTACTCCGCCCGCCGGTCGAGGCTGATGGCGAGCTTGCGCAGCGCCGCCAGCGCCTCCTCCCGCACCGCGCGGTCGGCGGCGGCGGCGGCGAAATGGGCGAACGCCTCCACCGCCTGCCCGCGGTCGCGGACGATCTGGCCCAGGCGGTGGCGCACCCGGCCGTCGTCGGGATCGATGGCGAGGATGCGGCGCAGCAGCTTTTCCTCGGACGCCGTCTCACCGGCCATGGAGCCGGCGCGCGCCAGATAGCGCAGCGCCTCCGCATGGTCGGGTTCCAGCGCGTGCGCGCGCTTGAGGATCGCCACCGCCTCGCGCGCGCGGCCCCGCGTGATCAGCAGCCGGCCAAGCTGGTAGGTGCCGCCGACGTTCTGCGGGTCGAGTTCGAGGATGCGCTCGAAGCACTCCACCGCCTCCGCCTCGCGGCGCAGCGGCGGCAGCGTGACGCCCAGGTTGTACAGCGTGTCCAGATGGTCGGGGCGCAGGCGCAGCACGGCCTGGAACTCCTCCGCCGCCTCGTCCAGGCGGTGCGTCTTGTGCAGCGCCACCGCCAGCGCGTAGCGCTTGTCGGCGTCGTCCGGCTTCAGCTCCACGGCGCGGTGCAGGTGATAGCGCGCGTCGTCGTCGTCGCCCATTCGGGACAGCAGGGTGGCGAGGTTGGCGTGGCTGTCGGCGTGGTGCGGCGCGCGCTTCAGCACGCCGCGGAAGCACTCCGCCGCCTCGCGGTCGCGGCGCTGGCTGCCGAGCAGCGCGCCCAGCGTGAAGCGCGCCGTGGCGTGCTCCGGGTCGCGCGCCAGCGCCTCGCGCAGCCACCGCTCGGCCACCGCCGGGTCGCGGCCCTGGTGCAGCAGGCCCAGGCTGAAGGCCGGCCGCGGGTCCGTGGGCTTGAGCGCCGCGACGCGGGCGAAAGTGGCGATCGACTCGTCGATGCGTTGCGCGCGCGCCAGCGCCACCGCCTGCTGGAACAGCGCGTCGGGGTTTTCCACGGCGACGGCGGCCGAACCTTCCGGTTGCGCAACCTGAGTCATGACAACCTCTGCCTGAACAAGGCGTTAGCGTCCGGCGCACCCCGCGCCGGCACGGAGCGGGTAGTCGCAGGAACGGCGGACCCCTGTCAACTCCGGCCTTCGTCCGGGCCGGCGGATACGGCTTTCGGCCGTGACGGGGATGGGCGCCGGATGCTATTTCCTGACGCGCGTGGGGATCGGCGGGGATCGGCGGGGCGCGGCGGATGGGACGGATTCTCTATTACTGCGAGCAGGGCCGGATCGCCGGCGGCATCAAGGTGTCGTACCGCCACGTCGACACGCTGCGCCGCAACGGCTTCGACGCGGCGATCGTGCACAAGCGGGTCGAGCGGCCGGACTGGTTCGCCGCCCCCGACGTGCCGATCCTGCCGGTGGACGAGGTGTCGCTGTCCGCCCGCGACGTGGTCGTCATCGGCGAGGACGGCCGCTTTACCCTGCGCGGGGTCGCCGGCACGCCGGCGCGCAAGGTGCTGCTGTGCCAGAACCATTTCTATGTCGCCCATGGCCTGCACGGAGCGCGCGACTATTCCGCCTTCGGGATCGAGGCGGCGCTGAGCACCGGCGACGTGATCACCGCCTTCCTGCGCCGCCGCTTCCCCGACCTTCCGGTCGGCACCGCGCACCTCGCCATCGACCCCGCGCTGTACCGGCCGCGCGCCAAGCAGCTCCGCATCGCCGCGATTCCGCGCAAGCGGCCTTTCGAGCTTCATTACATCCGCGACCTGCTGCGCGCCGAATATCCGGAGCACGCCGACATCCGCTGGGCCCTGCTGGAGGACGCCGCCGAGGGGCTGGTGGCGCGGGTTCTGGGCGAATCGGCCGTGTTCCTGTCGCTGGCGCGGCTGGAGGGGGTCGGACTGACCGGGCTGGAGGCGATGGCCAGCGGCTGCGCCGTCGCCGGCTTCCTCGGCGACGGCGGGCGCGAGTACGCCAACGCGGAAAACGGCTGGTGGGCGGATGGGGAGGACCTGGACGACGCCGTCCGCCAGCTCGCCGCCTGCCTGACGGCGGTGCGGGACGGCACGGCCGGGGCGCGCATCGCCGCCGGCCGCGCGACCGCCGCCCGCTACACGCCCGAACGCGAGGAGCGGGAACTGGTCGCCTTCTGGCGCGGGTTCCGCGACCACGGGCGCGCGACGCCATGATCATCCACCACCTCGCGCACAAGCCGTTCGCCAAGTACCGGGGCAAGCTGTTCTCTCCGCTGGCGAGTCTGCGCCTGCGCGCGCTGGAACCCGCCCCCTTCCTCGCCCGGCTCGGGCACAAGGTGAAGATCGTCCCGATCGAGGACATTCCCGATGCCGTGCGGCGGGGAACCTTCTTCGACGCCGACCTGTACGTCGTCCACAAGACCTTCCTCGACCTCGGCCCGGTCCTCGACGACCTGCGCGCGCGGGGCAAGCGCGTCGTCGTCGATGTCTGCGACCACGTCTTCGCCCTGCCCCAGTTGAGCGGCCATTACCCGGCCATGCTGCGGCGCGCCGACCTCGTCACCGCGTCGTCGGAGGCGCTGGCCGAACTGGTGCGCGACACGGCCGGCGTGCCCACGGCGTACGTACCCGACTGCGTGGAACTGCCGCGCGGCGAACCGGTGTTGCCGGCGGACCCGCCAGAAACCCTGCGCCTGCTGTGGTTCGGGCGCAGCGACAACGCCGGGCCGCTGCTCGCCGCGCTGCCGGCCCTGGCCGCCTTCGCGGGCGAACGGCCCTGCCACCTGGAAGTGGTGTGCGACCCCACGCCGGCGCTGACGGCCGCGCTGGCGCAGCCGGACGGGCCGCTGCGCACCGAGTTGACGCCCTGGTCGCCCGAGGCGGTGGAGGCCGGGCTGGCGGCCTGCCATGCCGTGCTGCTGCCCTCGTCCGACGAGCCGAGCGTGGCGGTGAAGTCGGCGAACCGCCTGCAGGAGGCGCTGTGGGCCGGCCGCATGCCGGTGGCCCACGCGCTGCGCAGCTATCGCCCCTTCGCCGACAGCGCCATCGTCGCGGACGATCTGGTGGCGGGTCTGCGCTGGGCGCTGAACCACTGGCCGGAGCTGCCGGCGCGGA
>DASWVP010000293.1:0-12258 GCA_036401175.1 Azospirillum sp.
CGCCGCGCTGACCGAGCGCTGGTGGGCGCCCATGGTGCCCGGCTGGAGCGCCCCGACGGCGCAGACCGCCGCCGCCCCCGCCAACGACGGCGCGTTGCGCGCCCAGCTCCAGCAGATCGCCGACCGCGTCGGCAAGCTGGAGCAGCGTCCCGCCGCCAACGGCGCCGCGTCCAACGGCGCGTCGTCGGCTGACGTTCAGGCGTTGGCCGGCAAGGTCACGGCGCTGGAACAGCGCGTCGCCAGCGCGCCCGCGCCGGCCAACAACACCGACGCGGTGAAGGCCCTGACCGACCGCCTTGCCGCGCTGGAGCAGAAGGCCGGCGGCGCCGATCAGGCCGCGCAGCAGGCGCAGCAGCTCGCCCAGCGCATCGCCGGGCTGGAACAGAAGGTCGGCGCCAACGCCGCCGCCGCGCAGGACGTCAGCGCGCTGAAGCAGGAGGTCGCCGGCCTCGCCAAGCAGGCGGAGGGCAAGCGCGACGCCGCCGCCACCGCCCAAACACTGGTGCTCGCCGCCGGGCAGCTGCGCGGTGCGCTGGCCGGCAGCCAGCCCTTCCAGGCCGAGCTGCAGACGGTGCGCGCGCTGGGCCTCGACGACCCGCAGGTCAAGGCGGCGCTGGACTCCGTCGCCCCCTTCGCGGCCAAGGGCATTCCCACCCAGGCGCAGTTGGCCGAGCGCTTCGACCCGCTCGCCACCGACATCGTCAAGGCGGCGCAGAAGGGCGAGGGGGCGAACTGGATCGATCAGGTGACGGGCGCGCTGTCCACGCTGGTGACCGTGCGCCGCCAGGGTGGCGGCATCGTCGGCGACACCGCCGACGCCACCGTCGCCCGCGCCGAGGCGGCGATGAACCAGGGCAACCTCGCCGTCGCGGTGGAGGAGCTGTCGAAGCTTCAGGGCCCAGCGGCGCAGGCCGCTGCTGGCTGGCTGGCCGACGCCAGGGCGCGGCTCGCCGCCAACCAGGCGACGCAGCAGCTCACCGGCCGCGCCATCGCGGCGCTCACCGCCGCCGGCGGCACCAAGCCGGAGGGCGGCCAATGACCCGCGCCCTATGGTTCATGGCCAAGGTCGCGGTCGTCATTGTGATCGCGCTCTGGTTCGTCGACAACCCCGGCAACGTCAGCTTCGAATGGCTGGGCTACGCCGTCGACACCTCCGTCGCCATGTTCGTGCTGGCGCTGCTGGTGGTTCTGGGCGTCGTGGTGGTCCTCTACAAGGTCTGGCGCGCCATCCGCAACGCGCCCGGCGGCCTGCGCCGCTACCGCCGCTCGCGCCGCCGCGAGCGCGGCTACAAGGCGCTGACCCAGGGCATGGTGGCGGTCGCCGCCGGTGACGCCGTGACGGCGCGGAAGATGGCGCAGAAGGCCGACGGCCTGCTGAACGAGCCGCCGCTGACCATGCTGCTGTCGGCCCAGGCCGCCCAGCTGATGGGCGACGACAAGGCGGCGCGCCACTACTTCCACGCCATGCTGGAACGGCCGGAAACCGCCTTTCTCGGCCTGCGCGGCCTGCTGACCCAGGCGCTCAAGCAGGGCGACCGGGTCGAGGCGCTGGCGCTGGCGCGGCGCGCCCAGCAGCTCCAGCCCAACACGCCGTGGCTGCTCGCCACGCTCTACGACCTGGAAGCTCGGGCCGGCGAGTGGGCGGCGGCCGAGGGCACGCTGCAATCGGCCGTGCAGGCCGGCGCCCTGCCGCAGGAGGAAGGGCGCCGCCACCGCGCCACGCTGCTGCTGGAACGCAGCTTCGAGGCGGAGCGGCGCGGCCGCGCCGATTCGGCGCTCTACCACGCCCAGGCCGCGTACGAGCTAATGCCCGGTCACGTGCCGGCGGCCGTGCGGGTGGCGCGCCTGCAGCTGCGCGGCGGCCATCCCAAGAGGGCGTCCAAGGTGATCGAGCGGGTGTGGCGCCTGCAGCCGCACCCGGAACTGGCCGAGGTCTACCGCGAGATCCTCGACAGCTACGAGCCGCTGAGCCGCGTCAAGCTGTTCGAGAAGCTGCACGCCCAAACGCCGAACAGCGTGGAAAGCCACGTCGCCCTGGCCCGCGCCGCGCTGGACGCGCAGCTGTGGGGCGAGGCGCGCAACCATCTGACCAAGGCGATGGAGCTGCAGCCCTCGCGCCGCGTCTACCAGCTGCTGGCCGACCTGGAGCGCGCCGAGCACGGCAACGAGGAGGCGGCGCGCGCCTGGCTCATCCAGGCAGCCTCGGCCCCGGCCGACCCGGCCTGGACCTGCACGAGCTGCGGCGCCGTCAGCCCGTCGTGGGCGGGTCTGTGCGGCAACTGCGGCGCCTTCGACAGCTTCGACTGGAAGCAGCCGACGCTGGCCCTGCACCTGACCGGCCCCGAACCCGCCGCCACCAACGCCAACCTCCCCACGCTCGCCCAGGCGGCGCGGTAACCGCCCGGCCCCTCTCCCGTGGTGGGGGAGGGGCACATCATTCCATCGCAGTCTCACGTAGGTTGGGTTGAGCGTCAGCGAAAACCCAACGCCTTCGCCATGCCGGGGGCGTTGGGTTTTCGCTGACGCTCAACCCAACCTACGAATTCCCCGAAGAGGGGCCGCCATCCCGAAAGTTGGCGCCAACCTACGCCGCCGCCATCTGCGTGGGGAAGCGCAGGACGAAGGTGGTGCCGCGGCCGACCTCGCTCTCCACGCGGATGCCGCCGCCCAGGCGGTTGGTCACGATGTTGTAGACGATGTGCAGGCCCAGGCCGCTGCCGCCGGCGCCGCGCCGGGTGGTGAAGAACGGGTCGAAGATGCGCGGCCGGTCCTTCTCCGGGATGCCGCGGCCGTCATCGGCGAAGCGCAGTTCCACCTCTCCCGCCGTCGGGCGGGTCACGATCAGCGACAGATGGCCGGCCTGCCCCTCGGCGAAGGCGTGCGTCAGCGCGTTCATCACAAGGTTGGTCAGCACCTGGAACAGCGCGCCGGGATAGCCGTCGATGACGATGTCGTCGGCGCAGTCGATGGTCACCGTGTGCGGCGTCTTCTTCAGGCGCGGGTGCAGGCTGGTCAGCACGTCCTCCAGGTAGGCGCGCAGGCCGAAGGTGCGGCGCTCCTCGCTGGTCTGGTCGACGGCGGTCTGCTTGAAGCTCTGGATCAGTTCGGCGGCGCGGTGCAGGTTGGTTTCGATCAGGCCGCACACCTCGCCGGCCGTGCCCAGGTAGTCCACCAGCTCCGCGCGCTTCAGCCCGCCGTCGTCGAACTGGCGGCGCAGCCGGCGCGTGGTGTCGGCCAGATGGGTGACGCCGGTCAGCGCCACGCCCACCGGCGTGTTCACCTCGTGCGCCACGCCGGCCACGAGCTGGCCCAGCGAGGCCATCTTTTCCGCCTGGATCAGCGTCTCCTGCGCGTGGCGCAGGTCGGCCAGCGCCTGCTCGGCGCGCTGCTTGGCGGCCTCGGTCTCCTGCTCCTGGCGCTTGCGCTGGGTGATGTCGTTGATCGCCAGCAGGATCGCCGGCTCGTCGCCGTCGCGGATCTCCACCGCCGACAGCAGCGCCCAGAACGCCCGGCCCTGCGCCGTGCACAGCCGCATCTCCAACTCGCGCACCGCGCCGTCGTTCTCCATGGCCAGCATCAGCCGGTGGGCGTCGGCCGGGTCGCCGAAGAACCGCTCGTCGCGGGTCAGCGTCAGGCGCGCGCCGTCGGCGCCGAACAGCGTCTCGGCGTGCCGGTTGAAGAACAGCACCGAGCCGTCGGACACCCGCGCGATGATGATCGGGAAGGGCGAGGCGGAAAGGATGGAGCGCAGCCGCTCCTCGCTGGCCTTCAGCGCGTCGGCGTACTCGTGCGTTTCGATCAGCGCCTCGCCGAACCGTTCGACCGAGGTGGTGATGGCGTCCATCTCGGCGAACAGCGTGGGCGGCAGGCGCACCGCGCGCCGCTCCCGCTGCACGCGCGACAGCGCGGCGCTGGCCCGCAGGATCGGCTTCACCACATGGCCGCGCAGCAGCAGGAACAGCGCCAGCTGCACCGCCGCCGCGGCGCCCAGCCCGACGACGACCACCAGGATGCCGTGCTCGCTGTCGCGCACCAGCGTTTCGGCCAGCAGGTGGGTGCCGGAAACGGCGTCGGCGGTCAGGCTTTCCGTCATCTCCTTCAGGACAGCGTGCGCGCGTTCCGTCTCGCGCGCCATCTCGACCTCGTTGCCCAGCATCTCGCGGCGCACGACGAACAGCACGCCCAGTGCGTCGAGGTCGTCGAAGAAGCGGCCCAGCTCCGCCCCTTCCGAGGAGGCGAGCGCGATGCGCACGGTGGCCGCCAGCGTGCGGAAGCGCTGCCCCAAATCGTCGAGTTGGCCCTGGTCGGTGACGATGGCGGCTTCGCCCAGCACCTCCAGCACGTTGAAGAACGGCTCCTGCGCCGCCAGCGCCGTGCCCGAGCCGAGGATGCGCAGGAACACCCGGTTGCCCTGCTCGCGCACGCGGTTGACGCTGGTGCCCAGCGCGTCGATCACGTCGGCGCGGTGCGCGGTGCGCCGCACGGCGTGCACGGCGAGGTCGAGCCGGCTCAGCAGCCCCGGATCGATGTCGGTGGCGAATCGGCTGGCCAGCGCCTCCGCCTCCTCCAGCGCGCGGCCGCGCACCTCGGCGGAGCGGGTGTTCAGCACCGCCTCGGCCAACTGGCCCATGCGGGCGGCGAAGACGGCGTATTCCTGCTGCTTGCCGATGCGCGGCACGATGGCGGTGCGCGCCTCGTTGGCGACCGTGAGGATGCGGCTGAAGGCGCCGCCGATACCCCAGCTCAATCCCACCACCAGCAGCGCCATGGCCAACGCCGCCAGCACCGCCAGGGTCTGCAGGCGCGGCTTGCCACCCCGCCACCCCGACGAGGTCGCAGGGGAGGCCGCGCGGTCGATGCCAAGGCCGTCGCTGCGCAGGTTGACGGTCAACCGCCCCCTCCCGTTGAAACCGTGCGCGCGGGCACAACCCGCGGCCGGGCACAGGATAGACGGAGTATCGGGCTTTGGGAATGGAATGGCGTACGAACGGTGGGGAAAAGTTGGAGGCGGGGCGAACGAACGGCGGAACCCGCCGTCACGCCGCCATCTGTTCGTCCACCGGCCGGCCGCGGGCGGCTTCGGCCAGGGTGCGGAACAGGTTCTGCTGGCGGCCGTCGGCCACCAGATACTCGGGGTGCCACTGCACGCCGATCAGGAAGGGATGCCCCGCCGCCTCGGTGCCCTGGATGATGCCGGCACGGTCGCGCGCCACCACGCTCAACCCCTCGCCCAGCCGGTCGACCGACTGGTGGTGCAGCGCGTTCACCCGGCACTCGCCCATCGACAGGATGCGGTACAGGCACGAATCGGGCTCGATCCACACGCGCTTGCGCGGCAGCACGGTGCGCATGCGCTGCGCCTGCTCGTACGCCTCGTGGATGTCCATGTGCAGCGAGCCGCCGCGGTGCACGTTGATGATCTGCGAGCCGCGGCAGATGCCCAGCACCGGCATCCGCCGCCCCTCGGCGTGGTCCAGGGCGCGCAGCTCCAGCTGGTCGCGCTCGGGATCGATGCGGATGTGCGGGCGCGCCGCCTCGCCGTAGAGCGTGGAGTCGATGTCGTCGCCGCCGCCCACCACCAGCCCGTCCAGCCGGTCGATGGGACAGGGATCGTCGGCGGTGATGCGCACCGCGCCGGCCCCGGCGCGCCACAGCGCCATGCGGTTGAACCACCAGGCGATGCGGCTGCCGTGGCGCGACGCGGTGACGCCGATGAGCGGTCGCGCGGCCATTCCCCCTTACCCCGTCCGCCGCCCAGCCAGACGCTGGCCGGCTTCCGCCGCCCAGCCGTCCAGGTCCTTGCGCCGCGCGAAGTCGCGGTAGGCGGCGCCCAGCGAATCGAGCCGGGCGCGGTCGGCCGCCAGCTCCTCCACCGTCACCCAGCGGTTCCAGTCCTGCGCCAGCGACCAGCCGGGATCGCCGACGCGGGCGTTGGGCAGCCGGTAGTGGAAGGTCGGCCGCGGCCGGACGTGCGGGTCCTTCACCGCCGCGAACAGCGTGTCGGGGTCCAGGTGGGCGAACAGCGGGAACAGGTCCAGCTCGCGGTTGCGGGTGGGGTTGTCCGCCAGATAGTCGGCGATCAGCGTCGTCCGGTCCGGCCGGTAGGCGGGATCGACGACCTTCACCGCATAGTCCAAGGGGAAGGCGGCGACGAAGCCGGACAGCCGGCGCGTCGCGTCCACCCGGATCTCGGCGCGCAGCCAGGGCGACAGGATCAGGAACGCCTTCAGGTGGTCGAGGATGTAGTCGGCGTCGGTGGCCGCCACCTCTGGGTTGAGGTGCAGGCCGAAGGCGAACAGCGGGCTCGCCCCCGTGCCGGCCGCGCCACGCTCGCGCAGGCCGGTGATCAGCGCCTCCAGCTCGGGCAGCCGCTCGATCGGCACCGGCGGGGCGGCGATCTCGAAGGGCATGACGAGGCTGCCGATGCGGCCCCACAACGGCCGCAGCGTTTCCAGGACGGCGTCGAAGGCGCCCGGCTCGGTCTCGGCGCCGATCTTCTCCGGGTGGGCCGAGCGCATGTCCAGCTCGACCGTGAAGTCGCCCAGGCGCGTGCCGGTGACGCGGCAGCGGTGCGGGTCCTCCACCTGGATCTCGCCGCCGTACAGCTCGCGCACGAGGCGCGCGGCGCTGGGCGCGTCGAGGTCGGCGAATTCCAGCTCCACCCCGACCCGGCGCGGCGCGCCGTCGGGCGTGGTGAGGCGGGGAGGCATCTGCAGGGCGCTGTCCATGGCGCCGCTTCAACACCGCCCGAACCCGCTGGTTCCCTGGGGGGCGTCTCGGGTTTCATAACGCAGGGACGCGTATCAGACGTCAGAAATAGATCCCATCTTTCTCATCTGTGTTCATCTGTGGCAAAAGTCCTGCTCCACGCCCAACCTCTTCTGAAATGAGGGTTTTTTTCACAGATAAACACAGATTGGTAAGGCATGCTTATTTATACCATCTTGGCTTGCGCACTGCCCCACCTGAAACACAGGGCAATCGGGCGAAGGTTTGGATTCCCGTCAAATAGGAATGCAGTCATCCACGCGAAGGCGGGGATCCATGTTCCCGACGACCGGACGCCACGGAAGACGTGGATCCCCGCCTGCGCGGAGATGACGGAATATCAAATGATGTGATCAAAGTCCTTTACTCGATTACCCCCGCCCGCAACATCTCCGCCGTTGCCCGGCGTCGGGGGGACCTGCTAAGCAGCGGGGGTCCAACAGCGCAGGCCCGCCATGACAGACCCCCAGCGCCCCCCCTTCGAGCACCCGGACGTCGACGCCGCCACCGCCGCCGACGAACTGCGGACCGTCCGCGACTTCATCCGCCACGCCGTCAGCCGCTTCACCGGCGCCGGCCTGTCCTACGGGCACGGCACCGTCAGCGCCCATGACGAGGCGGTGTTCATGGTGCTGGAGACGCTGAACCTGCCGATCGACCAGCTCGATCCCTACATCGACGCGCGTCTGGCATCGCCGGAGCGCCGCGCCCTGGCCGAGGTGATCGCCGCCCGCGTCGCCACGCGCAAGCCGGCGTCCTACCTGCTCAACAAGGCGTACATCCAGGGCTTCCCGTTCCATGTGGACGAGCGGGTGATCGTGCCGCGCTCCTACATCGGCGAGCTTTTGTTCTCCGACCTGATCGGCGGCGACGACTTCACGGTGGTCGAGGACCCGACGGACGTCGAGCGCGTGCTCGACCTGTGCACCGGCTCCGGCTGCCTCGCCATCCTCGCCGCGCACGTCTTCCCCGAGGCGCAGGTGGACGCGGTGGACCTCTCGCCCGACGCGCTGGAGGTGGCCCGCATCAACGTCGCCGAGCACGGCGTCGAGGACCGCGTGACGCTGTACAAGGGCGACCTGTTCGCGCCCCTGAAGGGCAAGAAGTACGACGTGATCCTGACCAACCCGCCGTACGTCGACGCCGACGCCATGGCCGCCCTGCCGCCGGAGTTCCAGGCCGAGCCGGCGATGGCCCTGGCCGCCGGCGAGGACGGGCTGGACATCGTGCGCCGCATCCTGAAGGACGCGCCCAAGCACCTGACGCCGACCGGCGGCGTGATGTGCGAGATCGGCACCGGCCGCGCCGCGCTGGAAGCCGAGTTCCCCGACATCGACTTCCTCTGGCTGGAGACGGCCGAGAGCTTCGGCGAAGTCTTCTGGGTGACCCGCGAACAGCTCGTGTAATCCGGCGGCCCATCCCCGCCAGGGAGGTGGGCCGCCCTTCCCCTGCACGCGGCGGTAAAGGATTTCGCAACGTTGCCACCGTACACAGGAACGCCGGTGCATCACACGGCGCTGTGGACGGGGGGAAGACACCATGAGCGAGATCGGACGCCGCAAGGTTCTCACCATGCTCGGGCTCGGCGCGGCCGCCGCCTGCCCGGTCTGCGCGGCATCGCTGCGCGGGGCCTTCGCGGCCGAGGGCGCGCACTGGGGCTACGCCGAGCACAACGGCGCCCACAAGTGGGGCGAGCTGTCGCCCGACTTCAAGACCTGCACGTTCGGCACCGACCAGTCCCCCATCGACCTGTCCAAGGGCATCGCCGCCGACGCGGGCGCGCCGCAGCTCGACTGGAAGGCGGTTCCGCTCAAGGTCGTCAACAACGGCCATACCATCCAGGTCAACGCCCCGGCCGGCGGCACCATGACTCTGCGCGGCAAGGCCTATTCCATGCTGCAGTTCCACTTCCACAGCCCCAGCGAGCACACGCTGGACGGCAAGTCCTTTCCGATGGAAGTCCACTTCGTGCACAAGGCGGCCGACGGCGAGCTGGCCGTGCTGGGCGTCTTCATGGACCAGGGGGCCAGGCACGACGCGACCGAGGCGATCTGGGCCGCCATGCCCGAACAGGCCGGCCCGGAGACGGAGGTCGCCGGCGCCACGGTGGATCCCAACGCCTTCCTGCCGAAGGGGCGCCGCCATTTCCGCTACATGGGCTCGCTGACCACGCCGCCGTGTTCGGAAGGCGTGGTGTGGACCATGCTGCGCGAGAGCATCGCGGTGTCGGCCGACCAGATCGCCCGCTTCGCCAAGCTGTTCCCGCTGAACGCCCGGCCGGTGCAGCCGCTGAACCGCCGCTTCCTGCTGGAAGGCTGACGCACGCGGGCCGGCGGGGGCGCCGCGCCCTCGCCGGCCCGATCCCCTTGCCGATCCCTTGCCCAAGGACCGGACCCACGCCATGACCGCTGCGCTGCCGAACTTCGCGAGCGACACCGAACTGCACCGCTCCGAGGCGCGGCGGCGGGCGATCGTCGACGGCGCGCTGGACTGCATCCTCACCGTCGACGCCGCGGGCCGGCTGGTGGAGTTCAACCCGGCCGCCGAGCGCACGCTGGGCTACCGCCGGGCCGACGTGCTGGGCCACCGGATGGAGGATCTGGTCATCCCGCCCGCCGGGCGCGAGGCGCACCGCCGGGGCTTCGCCCGCTACCTGGCCGGCGCCGGCGGCGGCATGGTCGGGCGGCGCGTCGAGGTGACGGCCATGCGCGCCGACGGCAGCGAATTCCCGGCCGAGCTGTCGGTGACGCCGACGCGCGTCTACGACGAGCTGTTCTTCACCGCCTACCTGCGCGACATCACCGAACGCAAGGAGGCGGAGGCCGCGCTGATCGACGCCAAGGCGCGGGCCGAGGCGGCGGCGCAGGCCAAGACCACCTTCCTCGCCACCATGAGCCACGAGCTGCGCACGCCGCTCAACGCCATCATCGGCTTTTCCGACCTGATCATGGGCGAGGCGCTGGGGCCGCTGGGCGACGCCAAGTACCGCGACTTCGCCAGCGACATCTTCGAGGGCGCCAACCACCTGCTGGGCATCATCAACGATGTGCTGGACATGGCGCGCATCGAGGCCGGCGAGCACCGCCTGTCGTGCGAGACCATCGACCTGGGCGCGGTGGTGCGCTCCTGCCTGACCATGATGCGCGACCGCGCGGTGAAGGCCGAGGTGACGCTGGTCGACGACACCGGCATCATGCCCATCGGCCTGTGGGCCGACCGCCGCGCCGTCATGAAGATCCTGCTGAACCTGCTGTCGAACGCCGTGAAGTTCACGCCGCCCGGCGGCTGCGCGCGGGTCCGCGCCAGCGCCGAGGCCGACGGCACGGTGGTGGTCGCGGTGAGCGACACCGGCGCCGGCATCCCGCCGGACGCGCTGAGCGCCGTGTTCGAGCCCTTCCGGCAGGGCGACGGCGGCCTGGATCGCCGGCACGAGGGCGCCGGGCTGGGCCTGACCGTCACCAAGGCGCTGGTCGAACTGCACGGCGGAACCATCGCCCTGTCCAGCCTCCCCGGCCAGGGCACCACCGCGACGCTGCGCTTCCCGCCGGCCGCCTGATACCGCGCACCGCGCCGTGTGGGCCGGGCGCCGGAAGCGGTACCCATGATCTTCACCCCATCGCCTTGCCGAAGCCGTGGCATACCGCCCGACTTACCCGGCACACCCTCGGGCGATCCGTAATCAACACCACCAACACCGATGGATAGCGGGCGTGATCCGCTCGCCTGTTCGGTGGTGTTATCTCCACCAAAGACATTGAATTCATAGGACCCGCGGCCGAGCTTCAACCACACGCATTCGTCACTCTGCGTTGTTCGCACTGCCAACGTCCGGATGAATCCGGCCGAACGGAATGGCTTTGCCCCGCGGGGTGGCAACCGACACCCGAGGGAGGGTTGCTTTGGTTGAAGTCCTCATCGCCGCCGCCGATCTGCGCGATCTCACGCCGCTGCTCGAACGGCGGCGGCCCGGCATCGACGTCGTCACCGTTCCCGCCGACGGCGACGTGCACGCGGTTCTGGCCGATGTCCTGGCGCAGCGGCCGGCGGCCGTCCACCTGCTGGCGCACGGCATGCCGGGCGCGGTCCTGCTGGGTGCGCGGCCGCTCGACTCCGCGTCCCTGCTGGACCGCGCGTGGCCCGACGCCCCCGGCACCGAGATTCTGATCCACGCCTGCCGCGTCGCCGAGGGCGCGGCCGGGCGGCTGTTCCTCGACCGCCTCGCCGCCGCCACCGGCGCGCGCGTGGCGGCCTCGACCCAACCCATGGGCGCCGCCGAACTGGGCGGCACCTGGGAATTCGACACCGCCACGGCGGCCGTCGTCACGCCGCCGGCCTTTTCCGGGACCGCCCTTTCCGGGGCCGGGACGTGGCCACACCTGCTGGGGCCGGAGGACCGCTACACCGTCAGCGGCCAGAACGTCGACCTGACCGACACCGACCTCAGCGACTACGGCGGGATCCAGAGCACCTTCGAGGGCTCGTCGACCGTCCACATCACGCTGGACCAGGCGCTGGCGCTGAACTTCGTCGGCTCCACCACGCAGGAGGGCGATACCGACCGGCTGGAGATCGAGCCGCTCGATGAACACACCACGTTGAACGTCGACCTCAGCGGCCTGACCGTGCGGTACGTCGACGTGGTGCACCTCGTCGGTTCCAAGAACGCCGATTTCATCGTCGGCACCAGCGGCCACGAGTACATCGAGGCCGGCGAGGGCGACGACACGATCCGTGGCGGCGACGGGTCGGACGTCATCGTCGGCTATCTGGGCGACGACGTGTTTCTCTATTCCGGCACTGAAACGGGCCTGGATTTCCTGGCGAACTACGGCCGCCGCGGCGTCGATACCATTCGCATCGAGGGCGCCGACCTGCACGGCCCGGTGACGCTGGGCGACGGCGGCACCGTCGGCCGCGGCGAGGTGCAGGCGGAGTACCGGCCCGGCGGCGAGGACACGCGCCTGTACATCGGCCTGGACGACGTGGCCGGCGCCGACATGGTCATCGACGTCAACGAATGGATCGACACGGCGCTGTTCCAGGTCCACGGCACCGACATCGACCTGACCGGCAGCCTGGGGCACACCGCGCAGGCCCAGCTCGCCATCGCCGCGGCCGGTACCACCCCGGCCGAAGGCAACGGCGGGACGACCGCCCACACCTTCACCGTGACGCGCGGCGGGCTGACGCTCAACGCCGCCTCGGCCGCGTGGTCGGTGGCCGGCACCGGCGCCAACCCGGCGAACGCCGCCGATTTCGGCGGAACGCTGCCGGGCGGCACCGTCAGCTTCGCCGCCGGCGAGACCACCGCCACCATCACCGTCATGGTGTCCGGCGACACGGCGCGCGAGCCGGACGAGGGCTTCACCGTCACCCTGAGCGATCCCGCCGAGGGCACCGCCATCGGCGTGGCGAGCGCCCAGGCCACCATCCGCGACGACGACGCCCCGCCCGCCAGCGGCGGCGATACGGGCGGCGGCACAGGTGGCG
>DASWVP010000294.1:0-26079 GCA_036401175.1 Azospirillum sp.
CAGGACCTCGGCTCGGTATCGTTCCAGGTGGGGAGATAACGCCATGCCGATCATCACGGCGCTGCTCATATCCGGCCGCACGCCGGAAAAGAAGGCGGCCTTCATCACGGCGGTGACCGAGGCCGCCGTGCGCTCGCTCGAGGTGCCGCCCGACAGCGTGCGCGTCATCATCCAGGAAATCCCCGGCGAACACTTCGCCGTCGCCGGCGTGCCCAAGAAGCCGCTCGTCCCGGAATGAGGCGGTGTCGGGTTTTCGGCTGACGCCTCGACCCACCCCGCCGCTGGGCGGCGGGGTGGGTCGAGCACGGCGAAAACCCGACAATCAACGATAAAAACAAGAAAAACAAAAAAAGCCGGTTCGCACCCGCGGGCCGGAGTGGGGGGGACTCAACCTTGATGGGGGAAACGTGCGAATGAATTGGAAATCACTGATTGCGGCGGCTTCGGTCGCTGTGGGTCTGGCCGCCGCCGCGCCTCAGGCGCAGGCGACCGAGGCCGCCTCGCAGTATCCGAACGGCGCCGAGGGCTTCATGGCCGGCGCGGTGCCGCCGCCGGGCACCTATTTCATCAACTACCTGACGCATTACAACGCCGGCCGTCTCAACGACAATTCCGGCAAGCAGATTCCTGTCAACTTCCGCCTCAACGCCACGGCGGAGGTCGGCCGTCTCCTCTACGTGTCCAACATCCAGATCCTCGGCGGCAATCTGGGCGCGCACATCCTGGTGCCGCTGGTCAACCTGAACTATGACGTCGGGCCGTTCTCGGTGCATCAGTTCGGCCTGGGCGACATCACCATCGACCCCTTCATCCTGTCCTGGCACTGGAAGAACTTCCACCTCGCCACCGGGCTCGACATCATCCTGCCGACCGGGCGCTATGACCGGAACAAGCCGCTCAACATCGGCGCCAACTACTGGGGCATCGAGCCGCTGGTCGCCGGCACCTACCTGAGCGACGGCGGGTTCGAGGTGTCGGCCAAGCTGATGTACGCGTTCAACACCAAGAACAACGACACCAGCTATCGCTCGGGTCAGGCGTTCCACATGGACTACATGGTGGCCCAGCATTACGACGCCTGGACCGTCGGCCTGGGCGGCTACTGGTTCCAGCAGACCACCGACGACGACCTGCGCGGCGTGGACATCGGAAACCGCGGCTCCGCCTTCGCCATCGGCCCGGCCGTCAAGTACGACTTCAAGGGCGTGTCGGTGATCGGCAAGTGGCAGCACGAGTTCGTCACCCACAACCGTCCGCAGGGCGACAACCTGTGGGTCAAGCTCATCATGGCCTTCTGAACGGGTCACGGCCGGGACGCATCGGGTCAGCGCCCCGGCCGTCGTCAGCCGCGCGTCCGCCGCGCGGTTTCCTGGCGCATGCGGGTTTCCGCCCGTTGCGCCTCGCTCCACTCCGGCCGTCCCTCCGCAAGGATGGGGCGGCTTCTTTTTTGGCGTGTCCCATAGGCCCGCGCGTCGGCATGGCCGGGACGGGCCCGGCCATGCCACGCCGTGACGGAACGGGCGTCAGTACCCGCCCTTGCGCTTGGTGTTGGGCAGGCCGGCGACCTTGGCGGCCTGCTTGGACGGCTGCATGGGGAACAGGTCGTAAAGGTCCTTGGTGGCGACCGGGGCGCCCCAGCGCTCGGACATGGCCTTGACCATGGCGCGCTCGTTGGGCTGGTGGCCGTTGTTCTCCAGGAACTCTTCGCGCAGGTGGTTGATCAGGTCCCAGTGCTTCTGGGTCAGTTCGCCCAGATTTTCGGCGGCGGCGATTTCCTTGGCGACGTCCTCGTTCCAATCGGCGGTGTTGGCGAGGTAGCCGTTGTCGTCCTTCTCGAGGTCAGCGTATCCCACGTTTCATCTCCCCAGTGTTATGGCGTGTTCTGAACCGGTGGGATCATATATAAGACGACGCTAATCAACAAGCGCCCAGAACGCCTCGGCCGCCGCGCTCAGCCGGGCGCGCGGGCGGAACAGGCGGATGTCCACGGCGACGTCCCAGTCCGCGCCACCGGCGCGCACCAGCCGCCCCGCCTCCAGGTCGTCGGCGATCAGGCTTTGTGGCAGCCACGCCACGCCGCGCCCGTCCCGCGCCATGGTGCGCAGCACGGCGGCGAGGTGGGAGGTGAACACCGGCTCCAGCCGCGCCGCCCGTCCGGAAGCCACCCGCGCCGCCGTGACGATCCGGCCCATGCCGGATTCGGAGCTGTAGGCAAGGAGGGGCAGGGCGTCCGCATGCGGCCCGTCCAGCGCGAAGCGCGGCCGTCCGCCGCCGTCCGGCGCGCCGACCGGCAGCAGCACGTCCTCGCCGACCGGCAGCGAGCGGAACGCGCCGGGTTCCAGCCGTCCCGGCGCCGCCGGGTGGTGGTGGCACAGCAGGAACTGCGCGTGCCCCTGCAGCATGACCTGCTCGCAGGCGCTCATGCTGTCGGACACCAGCCGGATGGGGCCCAGGCTGGCCCGCGCCTCCAGGGCGCGCAGCCACGGGGGGAAGAAGGTCAGCGACAGCGCGTGCGTGGCCGCGAAGGTCAGCGCCGATGCCGCGGCATGGGCGGACGCCCGCGCATCCTCGCGGCCCTGGAGCAGGCGGCGCAGCACCTCCTCCGCCGCCGGGCGGAAGCGCTCGCCGGCCTCCGTCAGCGCCACGCGGTGGGTGGAGCGGTCGAACAGCGGCGCCCCCACCCAGTCCTCCAGCGCGCGGATGCGGCGGCTGAAGGCGGGCTGCGTCAGGTGGCGCAGTTCCGCCGCGCGCGAGAAGTTGCCGCAGTCCACCAGCGCCAGGAAGTCGTCGAGCCAGGAAAGTTCCAAGGGGGCCCCCGCCGCCGATGCCGATGCCGATGCCGATCCTGCATGAAACGATCGGAAACTGGCATTGGCGCGGCCGGGCTGTCCATCGCTATGTCTGTCCCAGCCAACCGCCCAAACCGGAGAGCCCCCATGCGCATCGTCGAGATCCGCGAGAAGACGGCGTCCATCGCCTCGCCGATCGCCAACGCCTACATCGACTTCTCCAGGATGACCTGTTCGGTCGTCGCCGTGATCACCGACGTGGTACGCGACGGCAAGCCGGTGATCGGCTACGGCTTCAACTCCAACGGCCGCTACGCCGCCGGCGGCCTGCTGCGCGAACGCTTCCTGCCGCGCCTTGCCGAGGCCGATCCGGCGGCGCTGCTGACCGAGGCCGGCGACAACCTCGATCCCTTCCGGATCTGGGCCGCCATGATGTCCAACGAGAAGCCGGGCGGCCATGGCGAGCGCTCGGTCGCCGTGGGCACGGTGGACATGGCGGTGTGGGACGCGGTGGCGAAGATCGAGGGCAAGCCGCTCTACCGCGTGTTGGCCGACCGCTATCGGGGCGGCGTCGCCGACGACAAGGTGTGGGTCTACGCGGCCGGCGGATACTACTACCCCGGCAAGGATCTGACCGCCTTGCGGGACGAGATGCGCAGCTACCGCGACCGCGGCTACACGGTCGTCAAGATGAAGATCGGCGCCGCCTCCTTGGCCGAGGATTTGCGCCGCATCGACGCGGTGCTGGAGGTGGTGGGCGACGGGCGGAACCTGTGCGTGGACGCCAACGGCCGCTTCGATCTGGACACCGCGATCGCCTACGCCGAGGCGCTGAAGCCCTATGGCCTGTTCTGGTACGAGGAGGCCGGCGACCCGCTCGACTACGCGCTGCAGGCGGAGCTGGCGAACCATTACGACCGGCCGATGGCGACCGGCGAGAACCTGTTCTCGCACCAGGATGCGCGCAACCTCGTGCGCCATGGCGGTATGCGGCCCGACCGCGACTGGCTGCAGTTCGACTGCGCGCTGTCCTACGGTCTGGTCGAATACCTGCGCACGCTGGAGATGCTGGACGCGCACGGCTGGTCCAGCCGCCGCGTGGTGCCGCACGGCGGCCACCAGATGTCGCTGAACATCGCCGCCGGCCTGCACCTGGGCGGCAACGAATCCTATCCCGACGTCTTCCGCCCGTTCTGCGGCTTCGCCGACGGCATCAGGGTGGAGGACGGATACGTCGGCCTGCCCGACGCGCCGGGCATCGGGTTCGAGACCAAGTCCGAACTGTTCGCGGTGATGAAGACGCTGGCGGAGTGAGGGGCCGAATGACCGGCGTCAGCGGTGATGCGGGGCGGGCGGGGGCGGGCCGGCCGCCTTCGTCCGGCTGCTCTTCCGGGCCGGCCGCTGCGGCTTTCCGGAGAAGATGCCCGTGACGAGCTGCCCCACCGCGTTCAGGTCCCTGCGAAGGCTGGCGGCGAAGTCGGTGTCGGCCACGCGTGTGCCGTGCGGCGCCTTCCTCGCGGGCGCGCGCCTGGGGGCCTTCGGTGGCGCCACGGTCTTCGACGGCGGCGGAGGCGGGGCGACAGTGGGGCCCTTCGGGTTGACGGCGAAGGCGTCCCGGCATTGGCCCTCGGCGCGGGCCCTGGCCAGCGCGTCGGCGTCGAGCAGCCAGCAATCGGCGCTGCGCGCCTCCGCCGGGGCCGTCACCAGCAGCACCAGCAGCATCACGCCCCGCAACACGCCTCCCGGCATCCGCACCGCCTCCGTCCCGTTGTCCACCGTTCTGGAATACAACGTCCGCCGCGCCCCGGCTCCATCGCGAAGCGGGAGCAGGCGTCCTTTGGCGGGTTACCCCCTGTGAAGCGATCGCGCTGGAATCGCTTGGTCCGGGGCCGGCCGATGCGTTACAACAGGTGCCTTGCGGGCTTGTCGCCCGCAGTGTGGAGTTGCCGGCCCCGGTGGGTCCGGTCTATAACGAGATGGGTTTACGTCCGCGTAGCTCAGCAGGATAGAGCACAGGATTCCTGGTTGCCAATTGGGCGTTGCGTTTGGAAACGGCGCAACGGATCCGCTCAAAGTCGGGGAACGCTACGGCGCGCGTGCGCCTTGCCAATCCCGAGCCAAGCCCCGCGAGGGGAAGGTGTAGAGACTGGATGGGCGGCATCTAAGGGTCTCGGTCCACGGGTACGGGCCTTGGCCTAGGGTGAAGGGACAGTCCAGACCACGAACGCCGGAAGGCGGCGGCGAAAGCCGAAGTGGTATGAATCCTGGGGCCGTGGGTTCGAATCCCGCCGCGGACACCATCTCCTTGACGCCACCGCCTTCCCGTTTCCGGATGGGAGGCGGTCGCCCGCCTCCCCCCTGCATGCTCAGCGCCCGCGCGCCTTCCGGCCGACGGCGACCAGCACCCCGGCCAACGCCAGGAACAGCACCGCGCCGCCGCCCCAGACCCGGACGTAGCCGGGCATGCCCAGGCTGGGCACCAGCGCGTAGACCGCCGCCAGCACCGCCCACACGGCGGCGATGGACAGCGTCAGCCACAACTCGTCGTTCTTCATGACGGTTCCCTCGTGCTCGATGGCCGTGTGCTCAATGGCCGTGGCCGCCGCCGATGACGGCGATCGGCAGCGACTGGATCAGCTGGAAGGCGGCGATGGTGAAGACGTACATGCCGGCCACCAGCGCCGCGACCGACACCGGCCCCGTCCACGCCGGAGCCGTGCCGACGCCGCGCGGCCCGGCGTGCAGGTCCGCCACCGGCAGGTCCGCCACCGGCAGCGCCGCCCCGGCACCCCGCCGCGACAGCAACGTGCGCACCACGCCGTAGGTGGTGACCGAGATGGCGGCGGCGAAGATGGTGGCGCCGACGCCGACCAGCGCCATCAGCACCGGCCACGCCGCCGGGGCCAGCCCGCCATAGCTCACGTCGAACACCCGGCGCGGCACGCCCATGGCCCCGGCGGCGATGCCCGCCGCCCCGAACACCACCAGCCCGACGGTGACGAGGGCCGGCATCCGCCGCAGCACCGCCGGCCGCCACAGCGCGCCGCCGCCCAGCGCCGGCAGCATCACCATCATGGCGGCCAGGAACGTCTGGGTCAGCACGCCCACGGCGAAGAAGTGGAAGTAGCCGGGCACGAAGAACGTGTCCGACAGCATCGGCGCCAGCTCGCCCTGGATCAGGACGAAGGCGAAGATGATGCCGATCATCATGTTCGCCGCCGCCCAGCCCATGTTGGCCATGGCCGGGTTGCCCCACGGCAGCCCGCGCATCCAGCCGAACAGGCCGGTGGCGCCGCGCGCCCGCGCGCTGGCCTCCAGCGAGGAGACGATGATGGCGAAGGCCGCCAGCGTCGGCACCGAGACGAACAGCGACAGCAGCGAGCCGACGACGCGCACCCCCTCCGACAGGTTCGGCTCCAGGAACATGTGGTAGAGCGAGGTCGGCGGCACGAAGACCAGATACGCGGCGAAGACGATCTTCGACAGGCGGGCGCCGTGGATCGACGTGACGCCGGTCAGATGCTCGGTCAGCACGTACCACACCAGCACCGTCGCCATCAGCGGCAGGTAGTGCAGGTTGTGGAACAGGATGTGCCATTCCGTGCCGTGGTCGGCCGGGAACGGGCCGGCGCCCAGCGCCCACAGCACCCCCGGCAGGAAGGCGTTGGTGGCGGCGATGGCGCTGACCACCAGGAAGCCCGCCCAGGCGAACAGCGCGAACCCAACGGCGGTGAACGCCTCCGCCTCGCCGCGCAGGCGCGGCTGCAGCACCGTGGCGATGCCGCTGACCGCCGAGGCCGTCAGGCCGGCCGACAGCAGCAGGTAGCCCAGCGCGAAGAAACCGACCGAGCGCGGGTCGTCGGCGGCCAGTTCCGGGCTGCCGTCGTAGAGCAGCGGCGTGCCGGTGGCGGAGATCCACTCGCTGACCGCGAAGCCGGCCAGCATCAGCGCCGCGCCCAGCCACGCCGCCGGGCGCAACGCCAGCCCCCGCCCGCTCTCGGCGGCGGCCAGCGCCAGCAGCAGCGCCGCCTGGATCAGGTACAGCCAGTAGAAGAAGACGGACACGCCGTGCAGCGTCAGCAGGCGATAGGCGTCGTCCGGGAAGAAGCTGAGCGCGCCGGCGCGGGCGAGCGCCGTCACGAACCCGCCGGCAAGGCCCAGCGCCAGCGCCAGCAGCGCGGCGCCGGACAGCAGCTTCAAAAGGGTCTTGTCGGCCGCCGGCAGGCCGGCGATCCGCGCGGCCAGGGGGCGTCTGGAGTCCGCCGGGGCGGAGGTCCTGGAGATCATGTTCATGGCGTCCTCCATCCCGTCAGGCGACGATGATCCGGCCCTGCATGGCGTCGTGCGCCTGGCCGCAGTAGACCGTGCAGTACACGAGGTACTCGCCCGGCCGGGTGAAGGTGATCGTCTGTTCGGTGACCGTGTTGGGCCGCAGGCGGATGATGCGGCTGGCGGCGCCCAGGTGGATGGAGGCGCCGTGCGTGATGTCGTCCGCCATCATGCGGAACCGGTACGGCACCCCGGCCTTGAGGCGCAGCACGTCCGGGCTGTAGGCGAACTTCTGCGCCATCAGGTAGACGTCGACCGGCTCGCCCGCCGCGCCGTGGTCGTGGCCGTCGCCCGTGTGGGCGTGGTCTTCCGCCGCCGGGGCGACGCTGCCGTCCGGCTGCGCGTGCTTCTGCACGAAGTATTCGTGCTCGAAGCGGAACTCCTCGGGCGGCATGCCGGCCGACGCGCCGTGGCCGCCGTGGCCTTCGGCCGGGGCCTCCGGGGCGGCGCCGTGCGCATCGTGTCCGCCGGAGTCCGGCTTGGCGGCGTCCGTATGGCCGCCGAAGGGCAGCGGGGCGGCGCCATAGGCCGCCCAGGCGCCGTACAGGGAGACGGCGCCGAAGCCCAGCGCGGCGATGAAGCCGCGACGGGTCGTGAAATGCCTCGGTTCGGGCATGGCGAAGATCCTCTGATCGCGTGTACGGAATCGCGCGCGGGCGCCCGTCGCGGGCGTCGGCGCGCTCGGCCGCTCAGAGGGTGGTCTTCGGAGGGGGCGTGTCCGGGGTGATGGCGCGGACGGCGGGGACCGGCTCGGGACGCGGGTTCCAGGAAACCCGGACGGTGGTCACCGTCACGCTGACGATGTGCCGCGCCGGGGCCTCGGCCGCCGGGCAGCACGGCGCCACCACCGTGAGGGCAACCTTGTGCGAATCGCCCTGGGCGGGCACCGGGTCCGCCGGCGCGTGGTGGGAACCGTGCCGGGAACCGTGCCCGGAGCCATGATGATCCGCCGGGCCGGCGTGCGCCACGGCTCCGCCCGCCGCGCCCATCAGCAGCGCGAAGGCGAACGCCAGAACGGCGACGATGTGGCCCAACCGCTTCATCTCTGCCATCGTACCCGCCATATGGGGCCGGACATTGATCCGTGTCAATCGAAGCGGCCGGCCCTGCGGGGCAATCCAGGGCGAAGGACTTTGATCACATCATTTGAATTTCCGTCATCCCCGCGAAGGCGGGGATCCACGTTTTCCGTAGCGTCCGGTTGTTGGGAACATGGATCCCCGCCTTCGCGGGGATGACGACCTTCCTGTATGAGGAGAATTCAAGCCTTCACCCGATCGCCCTGGCCGGCCCAGCCGAAGGCGCGGCGCGGGGGGGCGATCAGGCCCTTGCCGGAGCCGTGGAATGGCCCTACGTTTCGCGGGTGGCCGGCGTCCGCGCGATGCCGGCCGCCGATGTGGATGACGAGGCAATCGCCATGCGGCGCGGGTCGCGGTCGACGTTCAGGACGGTGGTGGTGAGCCTGCTGATGCTGGCCACGCTGCTCGTCTACGCCGTTCCGGGACACGCCGGCCCGATGCCGCATCACTCCACTCCGGCGCCCCAGGAGCATGCCCACCAGCATGCCCTGGCCGACGCGCACGACCACGCCGTCACGGCGGTGGTCGACCATGCGCACGAGCCGGAGCCGTGCGGGGACCTGGCCCTGCTGGACGGCGACATGTGTTGCAGCGTCGGCCAGTGCGCCACCATGCACGGCGGCCTGCCGGCCGGATCCACGGCCGCGGTCGTACCCCGCCGCGACCGGACGGCCCATCCGGCCGCCCTCGCCACGCCCGAGGGCGTGGGCCGCGACCCCGCGCTCCGTCCCCCCTGTCTGACCGTCTGACGCCACGAGTCCGTCCACGCCCGACCTGAGCCCCGGCTCGGCGGCGGGCGTCGGTTCCGGTCCTCGTGCGCTTGGCCTCCGCGTTCCCGGCGCCGCCGTGTGGACGCCCGCGCCCGATGGAATCAGATCCCTGGAGTTCCGCCATGACCATCCGACGCCTTCTCGCCGCGGCCACGGTCGCCGCGGGCGTTGCCGCGCCGGTCGCGCACCCCGCCCTCGCCCACGAAGGGCACACGCACGGGGACGAGCCGGCACCGGCCGTCGTCGCTGCGTCGCCCACCCTGGAAACCTCCTCGTCCGAGTTCGAACTCGTGGCGGTCGCGCGGGGGCGCACCCTGCTGGTCCACCTCGATCGCTTCGCCACCAACGAACCGGTGAACGGCGCGACCATCGAGGTGAGCGCGGACGGCGAGGCCGCCACCGCGTCGCCCGTCCCCGGCGAGGAAGGGGTGTACCACCTGCCGGCCGCGTGGCTGTCCACGCCGGGGCCGCATGAGCTGACCTTCTCGGTGACGGCGGCCGATTCCGCCGACCTGCTGATCGGCACCATCGAGATCCCGGCCGAGATCCCGGCGCCGGTGGCCAACACGCCGGCCGGCGCCGCCCCCGGCGTGCTCGACCGCGTCCGGCGGGACCCGGCCCTGATGCTCGGGGCCGCGACGGTCTTCCTGCTGGGGGCGCTGAGCACGCTGGCGCTGATGTGGCGGGGCCGGGCGCGCACGGTCGCCGGGGCGGCGCTGATCGGCCTTGGCCTTCTCCTGGCGAGCGGCGCCGCGTTCGCGCACGGCGACGAGGACCACGGCCAGCCCGGCGAGGGCAAGGGCGCCGCTCCCGCTCCGGCCGCCGTGCTGGGCCTGACCGGCGCACCAGAGAGCCCGCGCCGGCTGCCCGACGGCAGCCTGTACGTGCCCAAACCCTCCCAGCGCCTGCTGTCGGTCCGCACGACGGTCGCCACGGTGCGCAACGCCGCGCAGACCGTGCAGCTCATCGGCCAGATCGCCGCCGACCCGAACGGCGGCGGCCACGTCCAGGCGACGCAGAGCGGGCGCATCGAGCCGGGCGACCAGGGCCTGCCCTACGTCGGCCAGTCGGTCGCGGCCGGGCAGATCCTGGCCACTATCGACCCGGCGGTGACCGTCGTCGACCGCAGCGGCATCCAGCAGCAGATCGCCACCGTGGAACAGGAACTCGTCATCGCCGAATCGCGGCTTCAGCGCATGCGGCGGCTGGAGGGCAACGTCCCCCAGCGCGATGTGGAGGAGGCGGAGGCCACGCTGAACGGCCTGCGCCGGCGCCGCGCCGCCCTGTCGCCGACGCTGACCACCCGCGAAGCGCTGCGCGCGCCCATTTCCGGCGTCGTCACCGCCAACAACGTCAAGGCCGGTCAGGTCGTCGACGGGCGCGATCAGGTGCTGTTCGAGATCCTCGACCCGACGAAGCTGATGGTCGAGGCCGTCGCCTTCGATCCCCGCGTGGCGAACACCGTGCAGACCGCCACCGCGACCACCGCCGACGGCACGACGCTGAAGCTCGAACATCTGGGCCACAGTCTGGCGCTGCGGCAGCAGGCGATCCCGCTGCTGTTTCGCATCCTCGCCCCGCCCCACGGACTGAGCGTCGGCCAGCCGGTGCGCATCGTCGCGCAGATCCAGGGCGAGGTGTCGGGGATCGTCCTGCCGCGCCGCAGCGTGGTGCGCAGCGCCGGCGGCCAGCCCATCGTCTGGCAGCACGCCGGCCCCCAGCGCTTCGTCGCCCGCCCGGTGCGCACGCAGCCGGTGGATGCCGACACGGTGCTGGTCCTGGCCGGCGTCGAGCCGGAGGCGCGGATCGTCACCGACGGCGCCGGCCTTCTCAACCAGATCCGGTGAGGCGGCGATGTTCAACCTTCTCGTCAACGCCAGCCTGCGCAACCGGCTGTTCGTCCTGGCTGCCGCCGCGCTGCTGGTCGTCTACGGCGCGTTCGTCCTCAAGGACCTGCCCATCGATGTCTTCCCCGACCTGAACAAGCCCACCGTCACCCTGATGACCGAGGCAGAGGGGCTGGCGCCGGAGGAGGTCGAGCAGCTGGTGACCTTCCCGCTGGAAACCTCGATGAACGGCATGCCGGGCATCACCCGCGTGCGCTCGGTCTCCGGCGTCGGCCTGTCGATCGTCTTCGTCGAGTTCGACTGGGGCACCGACATCTACCGCAACCGCCAGCAGGTGGCCGAACGCCTGTCCATCGTCCAGGGCCAGTTGCCGCCGAACGTCCGGCCGCAGATGGGCCCCATCTCGTCGATCATGGGCGAGATCATGCTGATCGCCATGACAGGCGATGGCGGGTCGGGGGGCGGCGGGTCGGGGGGCGGCGCCAGTCCCATGGAGGTCCGCGAGATCGCCGACTGGGTGGTGCGGCCGCGCCTGCTCGCCATCCCCGGCGTCAGCCAGGTCATCCCCATCGGCGGCGAGATCCGGCAGTACCGCATCACGCCCAACCCGGCGCGCCTGCACGACCTGGAGATCGCCACCGACCAGCTCGTGGCGGCGCTGCGGCAGTTCTCGGCCAACACCGGCGGCGGCTTCATCGACCAGCACGCCGAGGAGTACCTGATCCGCAACATCGGCCGCACCGCGCGGCTGGAGGACCTGCGCAGCCTCGTGGTCGCCTACAAGGCGGGGCAGCCCATCCTGCTGCACCAGATCGCCGAGGTCGATTTCGCCGCCCGCGTGAAGCGCGGCGACGCGGGCGTCGGCGGCAAGCCCGCCGTGATCCTGTCGGTGCAGAAGCAGCCCGGCGCCGACACCACGGCGCTGACGGCGGAGGTGGAAAAGGCGCTGGGGGATCTCGCCAAGGTCATGCCCAGGGGGGTGCGCGCCGACGAGATCCTGTTCAAGCAGGCCAGCTTCATCCAGGCATCGATCGGCAACGTCGAGAAGGTTCTGCTGGAAGCGGTCGCCGTGGTGGCGGTCATCCTCTTCCTGTTCCTGCTGAACGTGCGGACGACGGTCATCTCGCTGACCGCCATCCCGATCTCGATCCTGATCACCGTGCTGGTGTTCAAGGCGTTCGGCATGTCGATCAACACCATGACGCTGGGCGGCCTCGCCATCGCCATCGGCGAACTGGTCGACGACGCCGTGGTGGACGTGGAGAACATCTACCGCCGCCTGGGCGAGAACCGCCGGGCGGGCAACCCGCGCCCGGTGCTGGCCGTGGTCGCCTCGGCCTCGCAGGAGGTGCGCTCGGGCATCGTCTACGCCACGGTCATCATCATCCTGGTGTTCGTGCCGCTGTTCGCGCTGACCGGCATCGAGGGGCGGCTGTTCGCGCCGCTGGGCGTCGCCTACATCGTTTCGATCCTGGCCAGCCTCGTCACCGCCATCACCGTCACGCCGGTGCTGTCCTATTACCTGCTGCCCCGCCTGAAGCGGCTGGAGGAGCACGACAGCTGGCTGGTGCGGCGGCTGAAGGCCGGCAACGCGCGCGTGCTGGCCTGGGCCTTCGACCATCCCCGCGCACTCTTCATTGCCGTGGCGGCGGCGGTGGCGATCGCGGCGGCGACGGTGCCCAGCCTGCCGCGCGCCTTCCTGCCGCCCTTCAACGAAGGCACGCTGACCATCTCCATGGTGCTCAACCCCGGCATCTCGCTGGCCGAATCCAACCGCGTCGGCCTCGCCGCCGAGCGCCTGATCATGCAGGTGCCGGAGGTGAAGTCGGTCGGCCGCCGCACCGGCCGCGCCGAACTGGACGAACACGCCGAGGGCGTGCACTCCAGCGAGATCGACGTGGACCTGACGCCGTCGGAACGCAGCCGCGCCGCGATCCTGGCCGACGTGCGCGCCCGGCTCGCCGCGCTGCCGGTGTCGGTCAACATCGGCCAGCCGATCTCGCACCGGCTCGACCACATGCTGTCGGGCGTGCGCGCCCAGATCGCGCTCAAGATCTATGGCGAGGACCTGGACACGCTGCGCAGCCTCGCCGGGCAGCTCCAGCCAAGGCTGGCCGGCATTCCCGGTCTGGTCGATCTGCAGATCGAGAAGCAGGTGCGCATCCCGCAGGTGCAGGTGGTTATCGACTACGAGCGCGCGGCGCTCTACGGCGTCACCCCGGCCATGGCGACGGAGGCGCTGGAAAGCCTGTCGAACGGCCGCGTGGTGTCGGAGATCGTCGACGGCACCCGGCGCTTCGACGTGGTGCTGCGCCTGTCGGACGAGGACCGCACCACCAGCGGCCTGTCCAACCTGCTGGTCGAAACGCCGGCCGGCCGCGTGCCGCTCAGCCTGTTCGCCTCGGTCGAGGAGACGGACGGGCCGAACCAGATCCTGCGGGAAAACGGCAAGCGCCGCATCGTCATCCTCGCCAATTCCGACGGGAAGACGGACATGGCGGCCATCGTCGCCGGCATCCGCGACGTGGTCGCCCGGTCGCCCATGCCGCCGGGCACCTTCACCAGCCTGGAGGGCACCTTCCAGGCGCAGGAGGAGGCGTCGAAGACCATCGCCGCGCTGTCTCTGGTGTCGCTGGCGATGATCTTCCTGGTGCTGTTCAGCCGTTACCGCTCGACACGGCTGGCGCTGATCATCATGGGCAACGTGCCGCTGGCGCTGATCGGCAGCGTCGCCGCCCTGTGGATCTCCGGCCAGCCGCTGTCGGTCGCCTCGATGATCGGCTTCATCACGCTGACCGGCATCAGCACGCGCAACGGCATCCTGAAGATCAGCCACTACCTCAACCTGGTCCTGCACGAGGGCGAGAGCTTCGGCCGGGCCATGGTCCTGCGCGGCAGCCAGGAGCGGCTGACGCCGGTGCTGATGACCGCGCTGTCGGCGGGGGTGGCGCTCGTCCCGCTGCTGATCGGCGCCGACGCGCCGGGCAAGGAGATCCTGCACCCGGTCGCCGTCACCATCTTCGGCGGGCTGATCAGCGCCACCGTGCTCGACACGGTCCTGACGCCGGTCCTTTTCCTCAAGCTCGGCGCGGCGCCGCTGAACCGTCTGGTGGACGCCCAGGCCGGTTCGGCGCGTCCGGCCGAGGCGTATTGACCCTTTCCGTTTTCATCAACCAGGAGAACCCAACCGTGAAGCTCTCGACCATCCTCCCCGCCGCCGCCCTGTTCGCCGCCCTGTTCGCCGCCCCGGCCGCCGCCCTGGCGGACGGTCCGAAGACCGGGCCGAACGGCGGCCCGCGCGCCGACATCGGTCCCTACCACGCCGAACTCGTGCTCAAGGGCAACGACGTCGTGCTCTACGTGACCGACGGCGCCGACAAGCCGGTCGACGTCACCGGCGCCAGGGCCGAGGCGACCATCCTGGCCAACCGGCAGACGCAGAAGGTCGCGCTGGCGCCGGCGGGCGGCAACACCCTCAAGGGGCAGGCGAACCTGGGCGGCGCGCAC
Source organism: Azospirillum sp. (assembly GCA_036401175.1). GTDB lineage: Bacteria > Pseudomonadota > Alphaproteobacteria > Azospirillales > Azospirillaceae > Azospirillum. The sequence continues at coordinate 14,322 of DASWVP010000294.1, forward strand.
GACAGCGTCAAGGTGGTCACCGCCCTGACGATGCCGGGCCAGAAGCCGGTCCAGGCCCGCTTCGAGGTCGGGCACGCCGGCCACTAGAAAGAATCCGATGCAGGGGGGCCACTCTAGCCCCTCCCCCGTCGAGGGGGAGGGGCTTTGCGCCGGTTTCATGCCCAGTGGGTCGGCAGCGCCGGTGAGCCACTGATGCCGAGTCACGCCTGGGGCGGCTCGCCGCGGTGCGGGTTCTCCAGGAAGAACCGCAGCATCTCCCGCGAGGCGTCCGGCCCGCGCGGGTCGGTGTAGGAGCCGGCCGGGCTGCCTCCCGCCCAGGCGTGCCCGGCGCCCCGGATCGTCCACTGCTCGCACAGCACGCGGCCGGTGGCGTCGGTGTGGCGGGTGCGGCTGTAGCCGTGCCCGCCGGGAACCTGGCCGCTCTCCTCCTCCGTCCGCAGCCCCGGCGTGCCCGCCGTGGACTGGGCGACGACGGCGTCGCCGTTGCGCGGGTTGACCGTGGTGTCGCGGTCGCCGTGGAACACGATCGTCGGGACGGCGCGGCCGCCCCCGCCGGTCGCCGCCGCCCCGCCCTGACGCATGGCGGCGAGGGCGGAGGGGAGGTCGCGGGCCGCCCCGTGGGGCAAACCGGAATGCACGCCCACGGCGGCGTACAGGTCGGGGTACGCCGCCCCCATGACGGCCGCCGCCGCCCCGCCGGCGGACAGCCCCGCGACGTAGACGCGGCGCGGGTCGACGGGGTGGTCGCGCATGATCCGCCGGGTGATCCCGGCGATCAGCGAGGGCTCGCCGCCGTCGCGCCGCTGGTCGGCCGGGCTGAACCAGTTCCAGCACTTCTGGGCGTTGGCGGAAGACGGTTGCGCCGGGTAGGCGACGAGGCAGCCGTGCTCCTCGGCGAAGGCGTTCATGCGGGTGCCGGCGGCGAAGTCGTCGGGCGCCTGGGTGCAGCCGTGCAGCATGACGATAAGGGGCAGCGGCCGGCCGTCGCCGCGGTTGGCGGGGACGTACAGTTTGTAGGACCGCGTCCCGGCCGCGTCGGTGTGGGACGCCGTCACGAAGGAGGCGCCGTCCGGCAGCGGATCGGGTGCCGGCCGCGCGACGCCGCCCGCCCCCAGGTCGAGGCCGGCCGGCCGTACGCGGGCGGCGAGGTCGCGCAGGGTCTCGCCCAGCCCGGACAGCGGTGCGGTGCGGGGCCGGGGGGCGGCGCGCGCCGTGCCGGCGGCGTCCGGCGCATCCACCGTGACGAACTCCGCGTCGATGACGGTGGCGGAACCGGTGCGGGCGGGACCGGGGGCCGTGTCCGGCCCGTCGCCGCGCAGCAGGCGCTGGATCAGGGCGGTCGCCTCGGTCAGCTTGCCGGCGTTGGTGAGGCGCGTCGCCTCGGCCATTCCGGCGGGGAAGTGGTCGGTCATGTCGGTGTCCTTATGAAAGGGTGCGGGCGGCGCCGGGCGCCGTCACCGCATGCGGTCGGCGAGGGCGGCCTTGACGGCGGCGCTGGCGTGCAGCGCCCCCAGTACGGCGACCGAGGCGATGGTGGCGCGGGCGAGTTCGGGGGTGACGTCCGCGCCGATGGTGGCGAGCCCCAGGACGCGGATGTGGAGCATCTGTCCGGCATCCCGCGCCGCTTCGAGGTCTTCGCGGCCGTAGTGGCGCAGGCCGAGGTCCACGCTCTTGCGCGTCACGGCCTGCCGCACGGCGTCGCCGTGGCGTTCGATCTGGTTTCGGATGGCCGTGCGGATGAAGTCGGTGCGGTTCGAATAGAACCCTTCCTGCACCAGCAGATCGACGTGGCCGAGGTCGACGTAGCCGAGATTGATCGTGATCTTCTCGCTGTCCGTGACCTTGGTTCTGCTCTCGGGGGAAGCGTCCGCCATCTCATCACCATCCGTTCACCATCTGCCTGGATGGTAAATGGATGGTGTCGGGCGCCGATCAAGGAAAAAATCGGCAGCGCGGAAATTTCGGCCGGGCCGCCGCCGCGACCGAACGCGGGCAGCGGAATCAAAAAGCCCCTTTCCCGCAGGGGGAAAGGGGCTTTGGCGCCGTCCGTGTCATGATCCTCACGGGCGGATGTAGGGCCAGCCTTTTTCCTGGAGTTCCATCAGGCGGACGACGCCGGCCGGGACCTCCGTGGCCTCGGCGACCAGGGGGATCTCCTTGCCTTCGGCCTTGCGCATGCCGGTGCGCGTGTTGCCGCAGGCGATGAAGGACACGTTCGGCATGCCCTGCCGGAACGCCTTCAGGCGCTCCTTCACCGGCGAGGTGTCGTCACGCAGCATGTGCAGGCCGGGACCGTAGGTGACGATCTCGATCTCCACCTCCTCGCCCTTGGCGGAGTAATAGCTCGACGCGTTGGCGGCGTTGTTCAGGGCCAGGTTCATGGCCTGGGGGTCGTTGACGTTCACCTGGATCGCCAGGTGGTGGGCGCTCTTGTGCTCGTGCATGGCGGACGCGGCCGAAGCGCCTCCCGCGACCAGCAGGCCCGACAGAAGAAGCGCGCGCAGTGGCTTGGTCATGACATCCTCCCAGTGGTTTCTTTGGCGGTTTCGGCTTCTTAAGTGATTTCTGATGAAGGTGCGCTCTTTTGCCGCCCTGGGCAACCCGCCCGACCGGGCAGGGCCGGCGGGGCCGGGATATATCGCCGCGAAAATGCGCCGACCACTTCCGATTCCGTGCGTCCGAAGACTTCATACGTCTCTATGGGCTAGGCTTTGTCATGGTCGGTCGCGCCGGAATTGCTTAACATCGGCGCGGCGAACCCGTATCGTCCGCACAGGACAGTGCTTAGGATGTACGCCCATCGGCGTTGGCGGTGCGGCCTTGCTGCGGACGGTGCTTCCCCAAACGATGACCGCTACGATGATCCCGACGACAACCGCGATGGCCGCGATGGCCGCGACGACGGCGGCAAGGGCTCGGCCCCTCCTGCGGGCGGCGTGCGTCTTCGCCGCGCTGGCAGCCGGGATCCTGGGCGCCCTGGGGGCCGGGGCACCGGCATCGGCCGGCGAAACGCTGGTGGTGGCCGTCAACCGCGACGATCCGCCCTTCGGCTACATCGACCCCACCGGAGAGCCGACCGGCTTCAGCGTCGAGTTCGCCCGCGCCCTGTGCACCGTCATGGCGGCGACCTGCCGGCTGGAGCCGACGCGCTTTCAGGAGGTGCTGGGCGGAGTCGTCTCCGGCAAGTTCGATTTCGCCGTCGCCAACGTGCTGCGCACGCCGGAACGCGAGACGCAGGTCGATTTCTCCGACCGCTACTTCCGCTCCTCCTCCTGCTTCATCGGCCGGCCGGGCATGGTCGCCGGCACCGCGCCCGCCGATCTCGCCGGCCGGGTGATCGGCGTCACCGCCGGCTCGGTGCAGGAACACTGGCTGCGCGCGACCTATGGCGGTGCCAGCGTCATCCGCATCCTGCCTTCCACCGCGGAGGCCACCGGGGCGCTGCTCGACGGCAGCGCCGATCTGGTGCTGGCGCCGACCATGTCCAGCTTCGACTTCCTGATCTCCCCCGAGGGCGGCGCCTTCGAGATCATCGGCGAGCCGTTCCACGGCCACGGTCTGGGCGGCGAGGTGGCGATCCCGATCGCCAAGGGGCGCGACGACCTGCGCCAGCGCATCAACGCCGCCATCGCCGTCATGCAGCGCGACGGCATCCTCGACGGTGTCGTGCTGCGCTATTTCCCCTTCCGCGTGCGCTGAGGCCGATCGCATGACCACCATCACGCACCGCCGTCCTGTCCTGCGGCTCGCCCTGGCCGTCCTGCTGGCGGTCGCCCCGATGCTTGCGCCACCGCGCGCCGCCGCGGCAGACAGCTTCGCCGTGGCCGTCAACGACGGCGACCCGCCGTTCGGTCACATCGACGGGCGCGGCGAGCTGGTGGGCTTCAACGTCGACGTCGCCCGCGCGCTGTGCCGCGCGCTGGCGGCGGAATGCCGGCTGGTGCCGACCCGCTTCGCCGACTTCGTGCCCGCCGTGCTGGAGCACCGCGTCGACTTCGCCGTCGCCAACCTGCTGCGCACGCCCGAGCGCGAGCGGCTGGTGGACTTCACCAACCGGCTCTGGCGCTCCTCCTCCAGCTTCATGGGGCGGCCCGGCGTGGTGCGCGACCTCAAGCCCGAATCGCTGGCCGGCAAGTCGGTCGCCGTGCAGAAGGGCAGCGTGCAGGAACGCTGGCTGCGGGAGGCGCGGGGCGGGGTGCGCGTCGAGGCGTTCGAGTCCATCATCAGCCGCAACGCCGCGCTGGCGGCCGGCAAGGCCGATCTGGTGCTGGGTTCGACGGTGGGCAACTTCGTCTTCCTGAACTCGTCCGAAGGCGCGTGGTTCGAGATCATCGGCGATCCGCTGTTCGACCAGGGGCTGGGCGGCGACGTGGCCATCCCGGTGGCCAAGGGCCGCGACGTGTTGCTCCAGCGTCTCAACGCCGCGTTGTCCGCCATCCTCACCGATGGCACCTTCAGCCAGATCAACGTCAAGTACTTCCCGATCAGCGTGTATTGATGACCGACGCCACCGCAGCCTCCCACGACGACGCCCCTTTGGGCGCGGACACCCCAGGGCCCCGCGCCGGCGGGCCGCTCCACCGGTCCGGGCTGCCGCTGCGCCGGCTGCTGGTGATCGGCGCTGGCGTGCTGGCGGCGGTGTCGGGGGCCGTGTTCGCCGTCATCATCCTGACGCAGTCGCGCATCTCCGAAGTGGCGCTCGACACCCGCGACCACGTGCTGCCGCAGATCCTGGCCCAGTACGACACCTCGCGGAACGTCGAGCGGCTGCTGTTCTTCGGCGAGATGGTGCTGAACGCGCGCGCCACGGTGAAGCGGCGCGAGGGGCGGCTGTCGGCCCAGGTGCTGGCCTACGATCCCAGCTTCCGCTTCGACCCGGAGGTGGAGGCGCGCGTCAAGGAGACCTACCACACCATCGTGGCCCTGGCCGAACAGCGCGACCGGCGCGACGCGCTGGCGCTCCAGGTGCTCCGCCAGCAACTGGAGGCCGAGGACGCGCTGCTTGGCCTGACGGCGACGGGTGGTGCCGGCGGGGCCGGACGCGACCTGCACCGCCTGCTGCTGGAAGTCACACACGCGCCGGACGAGCCGTCGCTTCGCCCGCTGGCCGAGCGCTTCCTGCCGCTGGCCGCCGCGCAGCCGCAGCCGATGGCCGGCGCGCTGCGGCGCGTGGTCGAGCTGAAGCGCGAGGTGTTCGCCATCGACCGCTCCAACGCCCTGGCCTGGGACGGCGCGGTGCAGCGCCTGAAGCAGATCACCGACGCGCTGTCCGTGCGCGCCGCGGTGCTGACCGGCAACCGCTTCACCGAGATCGTGAAGCAGGCCAGCCGGGCCGACCGGGTGGCCATCGGCGGTCTGGCCGGTCTGGCGCTGCTTCTGTCGGGGCTGGTGCTGGTCGGGCACCGCTTCGTGCTGCGCCCGCTGACCGCGGCGACGCGCATCCTGGAGAACGCCGCCGAGGGCGGCGAGACCCCGCACCTGCCGCGCAGCCCGATCGCCGAGGTGGCCTCCATCGTCGCCGCGGCCAAGTCGCTCACCGAATACACCCACGCGCTGGACGAGGAGCGGCGCAAGGTCGTGCAGGTGCGGCTCGAAGCGGCCGCCGCGCGCGAGAAGGAACTGCGCGTCCTGGTCGCCCAGCGCACCCACGAGCTGGAGCAGGCCAAGGAGCGCGCCGAGTCCGCCAACCGCGCCAAGAGCGTCTTCCTCGCCAACATGAGCCACGAGCTGCGCACGCCGCTGAACGCCGTGCTGGGCTTCTCGCGGCTGATGATGCACGACACCAACCTGCGCCCCGAGCACCGCGACCACCTGTCGATCATCAGCCGCAGCGGCGAGCACCTGCTGCAGCTCATCAACGACGTGCTGGACATGTCGAAGATCGAGGCCGGCCGCATGAAGCCGGACCCGGTGAACTTCGACCTGAAGCGTATGGTGCTGGATGTCTCCAACATGCTGCGCGTGCGCGCCGAGGAGAAGGGCCTGCGCCTGATATCCGAACTGGGGCCGGAGGTGCCGGCGCACGTGCGCGGCGACGCCGGCAAGCTGCGTCAGGTGCTGATCAACCTGCTGGGCAACGCCATCAAGTACACCGACGAGGGCGGCATCGCGATGCGCCTCGGGCTGGGCGGCGGCATGCAGGACGGCAAGGTCCATCTGGTGGGCGAGGTGGAGGATACCGGCGTCGGCATCCCGGCCGACGACCTGAAGCGCATCTTCGAGCCGTTCGAGCAGGTCTCCTCCTTCGACCAGAACAAAGGCACCGGGCTGGGGCTGGCCATCACGCGGGAATTCCTGGAGCTGATGGGCGGCAATCTCACCGTGCAGAGCGAGCACGGCAAGGGCTCGGTCTTCCGCTTCGAGCTGCCGCTGGAGCCGGTGGACGAGGCCGCCGCCAACCCCGCGCGCCTGCTGCCGCGCCGCGTCGTCGGGCTGGCGCCCGGGCAGCCGGACTTCCGCATCCTCATCGTCGAGGACAACCCGGAGAACCGTCTGCTGCTGCGCCGCCAGCTGGAAGGCGTGGGCTTCACCGTGCGCGACGCCGCCCATGGCGCGGAGGGCGTGCGCGTCTTCGCGGAATGGCGGCCGCACTTCATCTGGATGGACCGCCGCATGCCGGTGATGGACGGGCTGGAAGCGACGCGGGCGATTCGCGGGATGGACGGCGGGCGCGACACCGCGATCGTCGCCATCACCGCCAGCGCCTTCACCGATCAGGCGCAGGAACTGCGTGACGTCGGCTGCGACGACTTCGTGCGCAAGCCCTACCGCGAGGAAGAGATCTTCGCGGCGCTGGAGCGCCACCTGGGCGTGAAGTTCCGGTACGCCGACGCCGAACCGGCGCCCGACCCGGCGGCCGAGAAGGGCGAGCTGTCGGCCGAGGCGCTGCGCCGCCTGCCGCCGGAGCTGGTGGAAGACCTGCGCAAGTGCGTCACGCAGCGCGCCGTTTCCAGCGCCGGCAAGCTGGCCGACCGCGTGGCGCTGCACGAACCGGCGCTGGCCAACGCCATTCGCGGCTTGCTGAGCCGCTTCGACTGGAAGACACTGGGCGTATTCCTGAGCGACAACGTCGCCTTGGATGCCGCGCAGCAGGGGGGCGCAGGCCAGTGAGTGAACGGATCCTTATCGTCGACGACATTCCCGACAACCTCTGGGTGCTCAACGAGATCCTGGGGCGTGAAGGGCACGACGTGCGCGCGGTGACCAGCGGCCATGAAGCGCTGGAGGTGGCGGCGATCGCCCCGCCCGACCTCGTGCTGCTCGACATCCGGATGCCGGAGATGGATGGTTTCGAGGCCTGCCGGCGCCTGAAGGGCTTGCCCGGCCTGCAGGACGTGCCGGTGATCTTCCTCAGCGCGTCGTCCGACATCAACGACAAGCTCAAGGCGTTCCAGGGCGGCGGCGTCGATTACATCGAGAAGCCGTTCCAGGAATCGGAAGTGCTGGCGCGCGTGCGCAACCACCTGCGCCTGCACCGGGTGCAGGTCGAGCTGGCCGCCGCCCGCGACAACCTCGAGGACAAGGTCGCCGAGCGCACCCGCGAACTGGCCGAGCGCGAGGCGGCGCTGGAGTATCTGGCCTATCACGATTCGCTCACCGACCTGCCGAACCGCAAGAAGCTGCTGGCCACCGTCAACGCGCGCCTTGCCGAGGGCATTCCGTTCGCCCTGCTGCTGCTCGACCTCGACCGCTTCAAAGAGATCAACGACGCCCTCGGCCACCCGGTGGGCGACGAGCTGCTGATCCAGATCGCCGCGCGCCTGCGCGCCGACGTGCCGGAAGAGGCCGGTCTGGTGGCGCGGCTGGGCGGCGACGAGTTCGCCATCGTGCTGAACCGCGTCGCCCTGCGCGAGGCGGAGGTGCACGCCGGCCGCGTGCTGACGGCGCTCGACCAGCCGTTCAGCCTGGGCGGCCTGCGCGTGCGCGTCGGCGCCAGCGTCGGCATCGCCATGCACCCGCAGGACGGCGCCACCACGTCGGAACTGCTGGTGTGCGCGGACATCGCCATGTACGCCGCCAAGCGCCGGCTGGGCGGGTTCTCCGCCTATTCGGCCGAGATCGGGCAGGTCAAGCCGACGCGCCTGGAACTGCTGCCGGAGTTCAACGAGGCGGTCGACCTGGGTCAGCTCGTCCTGCATTACCAGCCCAAGCAGTACCTGTCCGACGGCACGGTGGCCGGGCTGGAGGCGCTGGTGCGCTGGAACCATCCGCAGCGCGGCCTGCTGATGCCCGGCGACTTCCTGCCGCTGGTCGAGATGAGCGACCTCGTCTGCAAGCTGACGGAATGGGTGATCGACGACGCCGCCAGACAGGTCTGCGCCTGGGACAAGGTGGGCATCCGCACGCCGGTCGCCGTCAACCTGTCGGCCCGCAATCTGGTGGACGAGAGCCTGCCGGACTTCGTGCGCGCCGTGGTCGAACGGCACGGCGTGCCGCGCGACCGGATGGAGTTCGAGATCACCGAGACGGCGATGATGGTCGATCCCGACCGCGCGCTGCACACGCTGGAACGCATCGCCGACCTGGGCATGGGGCTGGCGATTGACGACTTCGGCACCGGCTATTCCTCCTTCGCCTTCGTGCGCCGCATGCCGCCGCTGACCGCCATCAAGATCGACCGCTCCTTCGTGGTGAAGATGCCGTCCAGCCGGCCCGACGCGGTGGTGGTGAAGTCGATGGTGTCGCTGGCCCGCGGCCTGGGCGTGTCGGCGGTCGCCGAAGGCGTGGAGGACGAGGCGACGATGGACGCGCTGCGCCGTTGCGGCTGCCATCAGGTGCAGGGCTACCACATCGCCCGCCCGATGGACGCGGTCCGCGCCGAAGCCTGGCTGCGCCAGCAGCCGGTCGCCGCCGACACCCAAGTCGGCCGCGCGGGGTAGCCGGAAGGACCCGAACGGCCAGAAGGCACCGATGGCCGGCGGGGGGTGCCCGCCGGCCAGACTCTGCCGATGCCACTCACCGGCTGATCGGTTACTGGCCGCCCGAGCCACCGCCGCCCGCACCACCGCCGGCTCCGCCGCCGCCGACACCGCCGGCCGTGCCGCCGGTGTGGCCCGGCGTGCCCGCCGCCCCGGTCCCGCCGACGCTCGGCCCGCCGCCCAGGCTGGTCGTGCCCGACGTGCTGCCCGAGCCGGAACCGCTGAGGTTGCCGGTGGCGCCCGACATGCCGGTGCCCGTGCCGGACATTCCGGAGGTGCCGCTGGTGCCCGCGCAGCGCGGATCGGTGCTGTTGGCCACGCAGTTGAGCGGGACGTTGCTGGTGCTGCCGGCCGCGCCGGCGGAGCTGCCGCTCTGCCCGGTGGTGGCGGACGACTTGCCGGCGTCACCGGAGGCCCCGGTACCACCGCTGCCGCCGCTCTGCGCCATGGCCGGACCGGCGATCAGGGCCAGCGCCGACACGGCGCCGATCATCCAACGATGCATGGTGTCGTTCCCTTTGCAGTGAAGCCCCCTTTGGGGGCGCCTTACCGCATGAGAACAGTCGGGAGCCGAACCCATTGCGGGGGATACGGCGATGCTCAAGGATTACTCCGCGGCGAGCTGCTCGCGCTCAAGCTCCCCCTCCAGCTCGCGCACGCGGGTTTGCAGCGCGTCGGCGCGCGCCTTTTCGTGCAGGGCGAAGCGCGCCAGCAGGGCCATGGCGTCCCACTCCCGCGCGCGGGGGCCGCGCGCCTCGGTGCGGACGGTGGCGCCGGTGATGCCATCGGGCAGGCCGCCGCGGGCGATGGCCTCGGCCAGCGTCATCAGCGCGGCGGTGTCGTCCGGGCCGAAGCCGACCGTGATCACCAGCCGGTCCTGGCCCTCGCGCGCGACGGCGTTGACACCGGGAAACGTGAACGGACCACTCATCATCAGCCTCCAGGCAAAAACGGCGTCCTTGGTAGCGGCCCGGCCGCACGCCTGTCAAACGGCCAAAAGTCACAGGCGGCCGGACATCGCCGTCCGGCCGCCCCGGACTTCACCGGGGTCAGTCCGCCCGCGTCGCGGCCTGCTTGTCGGGGGTGACGTCGATCTTGCGGGCGTGGCCGGTGACCGTGACCGTGTCCGCGCAGTTGGTCATGCACAGCTCCGCGACCTTGCCCGTCGGCACGTCCGGGCGCGGGTCCTCGATGAAGCCGTCGCGGTTGGGCATGGCGACGGCGGGCAGCGTCCGCGCGTCCATCACGGCGTCGGCCTTGATGATGCCCTCCTCCGACAGCAGGTAGGCGGTGATCGCGTAGACCTCGTCATTGGTCAGTGACTGGCCGGCGCCGAAGGGCATGGCCCGGCGGATGTAGTCGAACAGCGTCGTGGCGTAGGGCCAGTAGCTGCCCGGCGTCTTGGACGGGATGTCGGAGGCCAGCGTGCCCTGGCCGCCGACCAGCTGCGGCCAGCGGCCGGCGCCCTCGCCGAACTCGCCGTGGCAGATGGCGCACTTTTCCTGGTAGATCGGGTCGCCCTGCTTGGCGGTGCCGCTTCCCGGCGGCAGGCCCTTGCCGTCGGGGCGCACGGCGATGTCCCAGCGGGCGATCTCCTCGGGCGTCAGCGGCGTGCCGATCTCCCCGGCCAGGGCCGGTCCGGCAACCATCAAGGCGGCGAGCAGGGTGTTATGCAACCTGGACATTTTCCACCTCGCCCGACGTGTTGATCAGCCACGTGATGATCGAGTTGTTGTGATAGATCGAGTTGCGCCCGCGCACCTTGCGCAGCGCCTCGATGGTCGGTTGGACGTAGCCGGTCTCGTCGATGGCCCGGCATTGCAGCAGCGCCGACCCGCCGTCCCAGGTCCACGGCAGGTAGAAGCGGGTCAGCGCCTTGGGCAGCACCGGCTCCTGCAAGGGGGCCTGCACCCAATTCTTTCCGCCGTCGGTGGAGACGTCGACGCGCGCGACGCGCCCGTTGCCCGACCACGCCAGCCCGCGGATCACGTATTGCCCGGCGCCGTTCAGCGGTTTTTCCGGCGATGGCGAGGTGATGACCGAGTTGGCCTCCTGCACGAAGCTGAACTTGATCGCCTTGCCGGTCGGCAGCAGGTCCGTGTACTTGGACGTCTCCCAGCGCGTGTACCAGGGCTGGTCGCCCACCTCCAGCCGGCGCAGCCACTTCACCCACATGTTGCCTTCATAGCCGGGCAGCACGAGGCGGATCGGGTAGCCCTGGCCGGGCCGCAGCCGCTCGCCGTTCTGGGCGTAGGCGACGATGGCGTCGTCCAGCATCTTGTCGAGCGGGATGGAGCGGTCGAGCGCGGCGTTGTCGGCCCCTTCGGCCAGCACCCACGCGGCCCCCGGCCGCACGCCGGCGTGCTCCAGCAGCGTGCGGACGCTGACGCCCGTCCACTGCGCGCAGCCCAGCATGCCGCGCACGAACTGCACGCCGTTGAGCTGGGCGCCGCGCCATTCCATGCCGCCGTTGGCGGCGCATTCGGTGAAGGCGATGCGGTCCACGGCCGGCAGGCGGTAGAGGTCCTCCATGGTCAGGCTGACCGGCCGGTCGACCATGCCGTGGATGACCAGCCGGTGCTGCGCCGGATCGACGTCGGCGCGGCCGGAATGGTGGCGCTCGAAGAACAGCCCGTTCGGCGTGAGGATGCCGTTGAGGTCCTGCAGCGGCGTGAAGTTGATCGAGGATTCGGTGCTGGCCGTCAGCCATTCCACATTGCGGCGCACGACGTGCGACTCGAACTTCGACGGCGCGCCGTACGGCTCGTCGGTGACGCCGGGGCCCATGCCGGTGGTCCAGTCCGGCAGGTCCTTGGGGATGCCGCCGCCGGCCGGGGCCG
>DASWVP010000295.1:0-3409 GCA_036401175.1 Azospirillum sp.
GCGGCCGGCGCCATGCCGATGCCGCCGACCTCGGCCGGACGGGCCGGCGCCGCGGCCGACAGGCCCGGCAGTCCGCCCGGCTTGCGGGTGCGGTCGGAAACGACCGACAGGTTGACCGGGTGCATCGGGCGCGGGCTGGCCATCGCCGCGGCGTCGATGCCGGTGGCGACGACCGACACGCGCATCGTGCCTTCCATCGAGCTGTCGAAGGTCGAGCCGAAGATGATGTTGGCGTCCGGATCGACCTCGTCGCGGATGCGGTTCGCCGCCTCGTCGACCTCGAACAGGGTCATGTCGTAGCCGCCGGTGATGTTGATGAGGACGCCGCGCGCCCCCTTCATCGACACGTCGTCCAGCAGCGGGTTGGAGATCGCCGCCTCGGCCGCCTCGATGGCGCGGCGCTCGCCGCCGGCCTCGCCGGTGCCCATCATCGCCTTGCCCATCTCGGTCATCACCGAACGGATGTCGGCGAAGTCCAGGTTGATGAGGCCGGGCATGACCATCAGGTCGGTGACGCCGCGCACGCCGGAATGCAGCACGTCGTCGGCCATCTTGAAGGCGTCGGCGAACGTCGTCTTCTCGTTGGCGATGCGGAACAGGTTCTGGTTCGGGATGATGATCAGCGTGTCGACGTACTGCTGCAGCTCGGCGATGCCCTGTTCGGCCAGCCGCATGCGGTGCGCGCCCTCGAAATGGAAGGGCTTGGTCACCACGCCGACGGTCAGGATGCCGCGCTCGCGCGCCGCGCGGGCGATCACCGGCGCCGCGCCGGTGCCGGTGCCGCCGCCCATGCCGGCGGTGATGAACACCATGTTGGAGCCTTCGAGGTAGCCGACGATGTCGTCCACCTGCTCTTCGGCCGAGGCGCGGCCGACGTCGGGCTTGGAGCCCGCGCCCAGGCCGCGCGTGGTGCCGGTGCCGAGCTGGAGGCGCTTCTCGCACAGGCTGCCCTTGAGCGCCTGCGCGTCGGTGTTGCCGACGACGAAGTCGACGCCTTCCAGGTTCGACTTGATCATGTTGTTGACGGCGTTGCCGCCGGCGCCGCCGACGCCGAACACGGTGATGCGCGGCTTCAGCTCGGGTTCGATCTGGGGAATGCTGACGTTGATCATGCTGGCCTCCACAACCTACTTTTGTTTCCTTGAAAGGGATTGCCCACTCGACGCCGGTTATTCCCGGCTTTTGCCGCGTGAACTGCGAAAGCGACCCCGCCGGCTCCTCCCATACGGGCAGAGCCGGGCGTGCGGGGACCGGAGGATCGCGGGAGCGCCCATGGTTACAGGTTCTCCCGGAGCCAGAGCCCGACGCGGCCCCACAACCCGCTGGCGGAAACGGCCTCATGGCCGGACACCGGCAGCTCGGTGGGGTGACGCACGGAATGGATGAGCAGGCCGGCCGCCGTCGAGAAGGCGGGGCCGCCGTTCGCCTCGGGTAGCCCGGCGATGCGCGTCGGGCGGCCCAGGCGGACCTGCTTGTCGAGGATGAGCTGCGCCAGCTCGCGCGTGCCGGGCAACTGGCTGGCGCCGCCGGTCAGCACGACGCGGCGGCCGGCCAGCTTGCCGAAGCCCGACTGTTCGAGGCGCGAGCGCACCAGCTCGAAGATCTCCTCCAGCCGCGGCTGGATGATGCGCACCAGAAGCGACTTGGGCACCTGGTTGGTCTGCCCGCGCTCCTCCTCGCCGACCTGGGGCACATCGATCATCTCGCGCTCGTCGGCGGCGCTCGCCATGGCGCTGCCGTACAGCGTCTTCATGCGCTCGGCGTGGACGACGGCGGTGGTCAGGCCGCGGGCGATGTCGTTGGTGACGTGGCTGCCGCCCACCGGGATGCAGTCGGTCCACACCATCTGCCCCTCGAAGAAGACGGAAATGGTGGTGGTGCCGCCGCCCATGTCGATGCAGGCGACGCCCAGTTCCATCTCGTCCTCGACCAGACAGGCGAGGCCGGAGGCGTAGGGGCTGACCACCATGGATTCGATATCCAGGTGGCAGCGGGCCACGCAGGTCTGCAGGTTGCGCATGGCGCCGGCCGAGGCGGTGATGACGTGCACCTGCACGCCCAGCCGGTCGGCGTACATGCCGCGCGGGTCGCGGATGCCGCGGTTGCCGTCCACGGCAAAGCCCACGGGGATGGCGTGGATCAGCTGCTGGTCGGCGCCGACCTGGAGCGCGCGGGCGTGCGCCAGCGCGCGGCGCACGTCGCTGTCCGTCACCTCCTGGCCGGGGACGGAGACCTCGGCGTTGAAGGCGTGCGAGGTGGGGTAGCCGCCGGAGATGTTGATCAGAACGTCGCGGATCGTCTCGCCGGCCATCTGCTCGGCCGCGTGCACGGCGGCGCCGATCGAGGTCTCGGCCGCTTCCATGTCGATGATGGTGCCGGCGCGCACGCCGGCCGCGAGCTGGTGCCCGACGCCCATGATGCGGGCGGCGCCGGCGTCCTCGACGCGGGCGATCAGGCAGCACACCTTGGTCGAGCCGACGTCGAGCGCCGCGACGAACCCGCCGCGCGTCGGACGTTTCGGCTTCTTGCCGCCGTTGAAGCCCATGATCTTCACCCCTCCGCCCCGGTGCCGGTCATGTCTTGTCCCCTGGCTTGCGCTTCTTCTTGCCGTCGTCGTCCGGGAACAGCGCGGTGGCGGTCTGCAGCACGGCGCGGTCGGGCTGGCGCAGGTCGATGGCCAGCACGTCGCGCTCCAGCACCTTTCCCGTCGCCTGCATCTCGGCGAGCTGGCGCAGCGCCGTGAGCATGCGCGCCTCGGGCAGCTTGACGACGACGCCGTTGTCGAACTTCAGGTCCCAGCGGCGGTCGCTGATCCAGGTGGCGGCGGCGACGCGCTTGTGCAGGGTCGGCACCTTTTCCAGCGCCGCCAGCAGGTCGATCGCCTGCTGCGGCGCGTTGACGCCCACCACCTGCGGCAACGTCTCGATGTGCCTGTTGCCGCGCCGCGCCAGTTCCGTGGCGTCGGCCAGCGGCCGGCCGTCGCGGTCGATCACGGTGAACTGGCGGTCGTGCTGCCAGATCGCCATCGGCTGGCGCTCGGTCAGGCGGATGTGCAGCGTGTCGGGCAGGCGCCGCTCGATGCTGGCCGACGACACCCAGGGCAGTTGCTCCAGCCGCTCCCTGGCCTCGGCCAGATCCAGGCCGAGGATCGGGTCGCCGCGCCGCACGCCCAGCGCCTGGAGAAGAATTTCCGGCTCGGTGGCGGTGCGCCCCTCGACCATGACGTCGCCGACCTGGAAGCCCATCTCGGCGGCCACGCGGATCAGCGCCGACGGGGTGCCGGCCACGGCGCCGCCGACGTTCGCCTGCTTCCACGTCCACCACGCGCCGCCGGCCAGCCCGACCAGCGGCAGCAGGGCGAATCCCAGCTTGAGCGCCGGCCGGGTCCAGCGCGGCCACGCGCGGCGGC
>DASWVP010000296.1:0-6700 GCA_036401175.1 Azospirillum sp.
GCCCTACGCCGTGGTGCGACGGACCGCCGCCCGCAAGCTGGTGTCGGAGATCGGCACGGCCGAGCTGTACCGGGTGCGCCTCATGCCGGACGGCCGGGTCGAGCCGCTGGCCTCGGCCGCCGTGCCCGGTCTGGCCGCCGCCGCGCGGGCCGACGGCTTCGTGCTGATCCCGGCGGAAAGCGAGGGGGTGGCGCCGGGGACCGAGACCAATGTCTGGCTCTATGATCCGCCGGGGAATGCGCTATGCTGAAATGCGGATAACGGTCGGCGCAGACGGGGAGTAAGGCAGCGTGTCCAACGAGGAAGTCCGGCGGTTCGTCAGCCAGGCGGCACGGCAGGAACAGTTCCTGGAGGTGATCGGCCGGGACGAAGCGTGGGCCCGCTTCACCGCCCACCTCGACCTCACCCCGCGCGGGGAGGAGGACGTGGAGCTTGCCGACGCGCTGGGCCGCGTGCTGGCGCGCGACGTGGCGGCCGAGGTGGACGTGCCCGGTTTCGACCGTTCCGGCGTCGACGGCTTCGCCCTGCGCGCCGCCGACACGGCCGGCGCGGGCGAGGATTCGCCGGTCCTGCTGACGCTGAACGACGAGGTGTTGGCGGCCGGCGCGGTGCCGCGGGGCACCGTCGCCGCCGGCACCGCCACGGTGATCGCCACCGGCGGCATGCTGCCGCGCGGTGCCGACGCCGTCGTCATGGTCGAGCACACCGAGGTGCGCGAGGACGGCGGCGCCGTCCGTGTCGAGATCCGCAAGGCGGCGGTGCCCGGCCAGTTCGTCGCCGCCACCGGCTCGGACATCGGCCGGGGCGAGACCGTCCTGCGCAAGGGGCAGGTGCTGGGGGCGCGGGAGATCGGCGTGCTGGCCGCCATCGGCCGCGCCGCCGTGCCGGTGGTCGTCAAGCCCTCCGTCGCCATCCTGTCCACCGGCAACGAGATCGTCGCCCCCGGCGAGCCGATGCGGCCGGGCGCGGTCTATGACTCCAACGGCGCCATCCTGGCCGCCGCGGTGGAGGAACTGGGCGGCCGTCCCGTGCGCCTGGGCGTCAGCCCGGACGACGAGGCGACGCTGGCCCGTCTGGTCGAGGAAGGCTTGAAACACGACGTGCTGCTGATGTCGGGCGGCACGTCGAAGGGGGCGGGGGATCTGTCCTACCGCATCATCAGCCGTCTGGCCGACCCCGGCATCGTGGCGCACGGCGTGGCGCTGAAGCCGGGCAAGCCGCTCTGCCTCGCCGTCAGCGCTGGCAAGCCGGTGGCGATCCTGCCGGGCTTCCCGACCTCGGCCATGTTCACCTTCCACGAGTTCCTGGCCCCGGTGATCCGCGCGCTGGCCGGCCTGCCGCCCGCCGCGAAGGAAAGCGTGCCGGCGACCCTGCCGCTGCGCGTCTCTTCCGAACGCGGGCGGACCGAATACGTCATGGTGTCGCTGGTGCGCGGGCCGGACGGGCTGGCCGCCTACCCGATGGGCAAGGGTTCGGGCGCCGTCACCGCCTTCAGCCATGCCGACGGTTTCATCGCCGTGGACGCCCAGGCCGAGGCGGTGGAGGCCGGCACGCCGGTGTCGGTGCAGCTGATCGGCCGCCGGGTGGCGCCGGCCGACCTCATCGTCGTGGGCAGCCATTGCGTGGGGCTGGACGCCGTCGTCGGCCGGCTGGTGGCCGAGGGCGTGAGCGTCAAGGCGCTGAACGTCGGCAGCATGGGCGGCCTCAACGCCGCCCGGCGCGGCGAGTGCGACGTCGCTCCCATCCACCTGATGGACCCGGCAACCGGCGACTACAACCGGCCGTTCCTGACGCCCGCGCTGGAGCTGGTGCCCGGCTACCGCCGCCTGCAAGGCGTGGTGTTCCGCCCCGGCGACGCCCGGTTCGAGGGACGCACGGCGGAACAGGCCATCGCCGCCGCCGGGGCGGACGACGCCTGCATCCTGATGAACCGCAACACCGGCAGCGGTACGCGCATCCTCACCGATCGCGCCTTGGGCGGTCTACGGCCCGCCGGCTACTGGACGCAGGCGAAGTCGCACAACGCGGTGGCCGCCGCGGTGGCCCAGGGGCGCGCCGACTGGGGCGTGGCGATCGACAGCGTGGCGCGCCTGTACGGCCTGGGGTTCCTGCCCTTGCAGGAGGAGCATTACGACTTCGCGATCCCCCGCGACCGCCTGGACCGCGCCCCCGTTCGCCGTTTCCTGGCCGCCCTCGACACGCCGGAGATCGCCGCCGCGCTGGCCGATCTGGGGTTCCGGCGGTGATCACCCCGTGCTCCACGCCCGTGGGCGCTTCATGCCGGCGATCTTGCAGGCCTGCTGCACATAGCCGTAGGGGAACAGCTCGAACAGGCGGTTGCGACCGGCGCCGCGGGTTTCGGTCAGGTGCTTCATGACGTGGCGGGCGTCGGGGGCGACTTGATGATCGTCAAGATAACGCCGCATGAATGTCAAGGCGGCCCAGTGCTCGTCCGTTAGTTCTATGTCCTCGCGACGGGCCAGCTCGCGGGCGACGTCGTTGGTCCAGTCGCTGGGGTCGATCAGATAGCCTTCGTCATCGGTGCGCGGCAACAATCCGGGCATGTCGTCCTCCCAAATCCGACACAGGTCTTTTATGTTAGGGTAACCTAATGCAAATGACTTGACCACGGTCAAGCCGGACGCGAACAGTCAGGGGGCGTGGCGGGACAGCGACGACACGGCGTCGGCCAGATCCTCGGGCCGGAAGGGCCTTTGCAGCAGGCGGCATCTCATCTGCCGCGCCGGGGTCGTCTGCACCGCATCCTCGTCGCCGGTCACCAGGATGCAGGGGATGTCCTCGCCCAGTTCCCGGCCGATCTGCGTTACGAGGTCGACGCCGGAGCGGTCGCCGGGCAGGAGAAGGTTGCTGACGATCAGGGTCGGGCGTTCGCCGCCGCGCGTCAGCGCCAGCGCGCCCTCGGCGTCCACCGCCGCCCAGGCGACATGGCCCCAGGCCTCCAGGGTCAGGCGCAGGCCGGTGCGCTGGGCCTCGTCGTCCTCGATCACGAGGACGCGCTGGGTCCGTCCGGGCCGGTCGTCGGCCGGCGGACGGCGGCTGGCTGGCTGGGGCGCCTCGACCCGCGGCGCCAGGATGTGAAAGCCGGAGCCCCGGCCGGGCCGCGAATGCACGGCGACCCGGTGCCCCATCGCCTGCGCCAGCCGGCGCACGATGGCAAGCCCCAGGCCCAGGCCGCGCACGCGGCGGCGCACCGGCTCGCGGTCGTCGATGCGGTAGAAATCCTCGAAGATGGCGTCGCGCTCGTCGTCCGGGATGCCCTTGCCGGTGTCCCACACCTCGATGGAGAGCTGCTGGCCGTGCCGGCGGCAGCCGACCAGGATGCGCCCGCGCTCGGTGTAGTGCAGCGCGTTCACCAGGAGGTTGCGCAGCATGCGTTCCAGCAGCGCCCGGTCGCCCAGGACGCCGGCCCGGCTGGGCACCACGCGCAGGGTCAGGCCCTTGGCGATGGCCAGCGGCTCGAACTCGCGCCGCATCCGCTCCAGCAGGTCGCCCACCGCGACCGGGCCAATCACGGGCGTGACGGTGCCGGCCTCGACGGTGGACAGGTCGAGCAGGGCGTTCAACAGTTCCAGCGCCGTGCGCACCGCCTCGTCCAGGCGCTCGGCCATGCGTCGCGGGCCGCCGTCAGGCAGATGGTGCAGCAGCAGGCTGGAAAACAGGCTCATCGCCTGGATCGGCGGGCGCAGGTCGCGGCTGGCGGCGGCCAG
Source organism: Azospirillum sp. (assembly GCA_036401175.1). Lineage (GTDB taxonomy): Bacteria > Pseudomonadota > Alphaproteobacteria > Azospirillales > Azospirillaceae > Azospirillum. The sequence goes on from DASWVP010000296.1 coordinate 3,729, forward strand.
CAGGCGCGATTTGGCCAGGTTGGCGCGCTCGACGTCCTGCATGGCGGCGGCCAGCGCGCTTTCCGTCCGCTTCAGCTGGGTCACGTCCAGCAGCACGCCGTCCCACACCACCGTGCCGTCGGTGCGGCGGTGCACGCCGGCCGTGCTGCGCACCCAACGCAGCTGTCCCTGGCTGTCGGCGAGCGAACTTTCGAAGACGAACGGCGTCAGGGTTTCCGCCGACCGGCGCAGGGCCGCCAGCCACTCCAGCCGCGCCTCGCGTGGCAGCATCTCGACGACGCGGTCGAGCGGTTGCCACTCGTTGACCGCCGGGGCGCCGCGCCCGAGGGCGTCCGCAAGCGCGGGGTTCGGGCTCAGGTAGGTGTAGGCCATGCGGCCGTCGGGGCGCAGTTCACGGCGGTAGATGATGCCGGGGAAGTTGGCGGCGATGTCGGCGAGGCGGCGTTCCGTCTGCCGGTCCGCTTTCAGTCCCACGCGTTCGCGTTCCGCGGCGGCGCGGCGCTGCTGGGCGCGCAGCATGGCCGCCGTCACCGCCAGCGCGATCGCCAGGACGGCGCCGCCGCCCAGCACGGCCAGCAGCAGCGACCAGCGTGCTTGCCACACCAGCGCCGCCGAGGGGATGCCGGCCAGCACCGTCCAGCCCGTCGCCGGCGCGCGGGCGCCGACGCCCATCATCGGCGTGCCGTCGATCGTGGTGGCGTAGAACAGGCCGTCGCCCACCCGCTCGATGCCCTGGATCATCGACGGCGACACCGGCGAACCGATGGGGCCTTCCTGCGGATCGGCGGCGCCGGTGCGGGCGATCAGCCGGCGTTCCTGGTCGGCCAGCATGATGCTGCCCTCCGTCAGACCCTGCCGGTCCAGCAGTTCGGCAAGCGACCACGCGCGCACCAGCACCGCCAGCGTGTGGCCGATCGCCCCGTCGCCGGCGACCGGCACCCGCAGGATGACCACCGGCTCGTTCAGCGTGGCGGCGCTGCGCAGGACACCGCTGACGTGCGGGCGGCCGGTGCGCAGCACCGCCTCCATGCCGCGCGGATCGATGAGCGGCGGCAGCGTCGCCCCGAAGGGCAGGCTGGTGTTGAGGATCTGGCCGCGCTGGTCGGTCAGCACGACCCCCAGCCAGTCCGGCCGCCGGGCCTCCACCAGCTTCGCCTTGCGGTAGAGGGTGGCGGCGGGCAGGTCGGCGTCCAGCGCCAGTGTCTCCAGCAGGTCGAGATCGCTGGAGATCTTGTTCTCGACGGCACCCACGGACGAATAGGCCGCCTGCACCAGTTGCCGATGAACGGCCCGCACATGCTGGTCGCCAAACAACAGCAGGCCGATCGTCACCAGAATGGCGACGGGAAACGTCGTTCCGACCGCGACGATCCAAAGATTAGTCCTGCTTTTCATCATACGCGTGCAATTTTACCGGATATGGTGCGCTGATCATATATTGATATTATAATTTGCGGGGCAACGCCGCGCCTGCGTTCTAGCTACCCCCATATGGTCCGGGGTTTGTCGGGGGTCTTTCGACGATCAGCCGTCGGGGCGGTCGGCGGCGAACAGCCCGCGCAATTCGCGCGCCGCGTCCTGCGCGCTCTGGATCAGGCGGGCCTCGTCATGGTGGACCTCGTGCTGGGCCAGCAGCGTGCGCTCGTCGTGCGCGCGGAAGGTCTCGATGGTGTTCCGGACCTCGGCCGGCGGCAGGCCGCAGGATTCGAGCACCTGTTCGGTCAGGCGCAGGCTGGAATCGAACGTCTCGCGCACGATGACCTCCACCCCCCGGTCCATCAGCAGGTGGGCGTGCCGCCGGTTGCGGGCGCGCGCGGCGATGCGCAGGTGAGGGAACAGGCGGCGCGCCGTGTCCACCACGGTCAGCGATTCCTCCACGTCGGCCAGCGCCACCACCAGCAGCCGCGCGGTGTCGGCGCCCGCCGCGCGCAGCAGCTCCGGCCGGGCCGGGTCGCCGTAGAACACCTGGTTGCCGAAGCGGCGGACGAAGTCGACCTGGCCGGCGTCCTTCTCCAGCGCGGTGAAGGGAATGCGGCGCAGCCGCAGGATGCGGCCGACGATCTGCCCGACCCGGCCGAAGCCGCAGATGATCACCGGCGGCGGCGCCTCGTCGGCCGAGTCGTCGATGGTGTCGAACGGCCGCGCCGTCCTGCGCGCCAGCCGTGGGGCGAGCCAGCGCTCCTCGGCGGCGAACAGGAAGGGCGTGGCGATCATCGACAGCGTCACCAGCAGCATGGCGGCGCCGGCCTGGGGCTGGGTCATGACACCGTCGGCGACGGCGACGCCGAACAGGACGAAGCCGAACTCGCCGCCCTGCGCCAACGCCGCCGCCACGCGCACCGCACCCCCCGCCCGGTGCCCAGCCAGCCGGGCCAGGGCCAGCAGCACCGCCGCCTTCACCGCGACCAGCCCGATCCCCAGCAGCAGCATCCCGCCGGGGTTCGCCAGGAACCCGGCGACGTCGGCCGACACCCCGACCGAGACGAAGAACAGGCCCAGCAGCAGGCCCTCGAACGGCTCGATGTCGGCCTTCACCTCGTGCCGGTATTCGGAATCGGAAAGCAGGACGCCGGCCAGGAAGGAGCCCAGCGACATCGACAGCCCCGCCGCCTCGACCAGCGCCGCCGTGCCCAGAACGATCAGGAGGGCGGTGGCCGTGAAGATTTCCGGCGTCCGCGCGGCGTCCACCAGCCGGAACACCGGCCGCACCAGCAGCCGGCCGCCGGCCAGCACCAGCAGCACCGCCCCCACCGCCTGGGCGATCGACCACCACAGGCCGTCGCCCTGGTCCGGCAGCGCGCCGCCGTTGCCCAGCAGCGGCAGCAGCGCCACCAGCGGGATGATCGCCAGATCCTGGAACAGAAGGATGGAGAAGCTGTCGCGCCCGGCCTGGGTGGCCAGCAGGTCGCGTTCGGCCAGCAGCGGCAGCGCGATCGCCGTGGACGACAGCGCCAGCCCCGCCCCGGCGGCCA
>DASWVP010000297.1:0-6536 GCA_036401175.1 Azospirillum sp.
CGCGGCGGTTCAGCTCGTGCACGGCGCGGTCGGTGGGCCGGCGCAGCGACACGATGAGCTGGGCGAGGCCGAGTCGCTCCAGCCCCAGCACCTCCTGTGCGATGAACGTCTCCGACAGGCGCGGCCAGCCCTTGACGACCACGGCCACGCGCCGCGCCCCGGTCCCCATGCCCCGCGTCCCTCAGGAATAGGCCAGTGCGCCGGGCGCCACCCGGTCCGGCCGCGCGTGCGCCCGGCGTCCCGGTGCCGGGTGCCGGGCCAGATGCCGTCCGGCCAGCCGGTCGAGCGCGTCCAGCCCGTCCAGCAGGCCGGGCATCGGCACGGCGGACGGCGGCGGCTGGTGCGGCAGGCGGCGCAGCGCCGCCGCCATGTCGGCGGCCCGGCGTTCGCCGTCGTCGACGAGCATGGAGACCAGGCCCAGCTCCGACGTGCGGGCGGCGCGGATGAACTGCTCGCGCCGCGGCACCTCGCGCGGGACGATCAGCGCCGGGCGGTCGAACGACAGGATCTCGCAGAAGGTGTTGTAGCCGCCCATGGCGACCACGCCGGCCGACGCGCGCATCAGCGATTCCAGCCGCGACTCGAACACCGTCGCCTCGACCCGGGGCAGGGCGGCGGCGCGCGCCAGGAACTCCGCCCGCCGGTCGGCATGCATGAAGGGGCCCAGCACGACCAGGGCGCGCCAGGGAATGCCGGGGTCGCTTTCATAGGCGCGCAGCACCCAGTCGACCAGCGCCTCGCCGTCGCCGCCGCCGCCGGGGGTGACGAGCAGGAAAGGGGACTCCGGCGTCTCCACGCCGCCCGGCGGTGCGGCGCGCCGCAGATAGCCGGTGTAGCGCATCTTGGCGCGGACCGACGGCGGCATCTCGATTCCCTCCAGCGGGTCGCAGATCTCCGGCAGGCCGTAGACCCACAGCTCGTCGTACAGCGTGGTCAGCGCCGGCAGGACGTTCTTGCGCTGCCACTCGGGCGCCAGCAGGGCCGGCTCGTCCAGCACGTCGCGCAGGCCGAGCACCAGCGGCACGCCCCGGTCCTTGAGCAGGTCCAGCGTGTCGGCGACCTCGCCGCGCAGGCCCAGCGGTTCCTTGTCGACGATGAACAGGTCCGGCCGGAACGCCTCGGCCGTGTGGCGGATGAGGGCGGCGCGCAGGCGCAGCACCTCGTCCACGCCCATCTGCAGGTTGAGCGCCGAATACTCGCCGTCGGGCCGCTTGACCACGCCGGGGATGCGCACGAAGTCGACGCGCGCGTCGAAGTCGAAGCTGCCGATGACCGGCGAACCGGAAAGGATCAGCACCGAGACGTCGCGCCGACGCTCGACCAGCGCGTGCGCGATGGTGCGGCAGCGCCGGAGATGGCCCAGGCCATAGGTGTCGTGGCTGTAGATCAGGACCCGGCGGGCGGTCGGGCGATCGAGCATGGCGGGTCCATCGGCTGTCGGGACCGCGATGGTACGGCAGCGGGACGAATGGATCGAGCACCAATAGTGCTTGTTACAAATGTGGAATTCGCCTGCCGCTGCCCTTTCGGCCCGGAACGCTTTCGTGTAACCGGACCACGGATGTGTCCCGGTGACCTTCATGACGCTGTATCGGATGGCGCCGATGCTTGGTCCCGCTTGGCTTTTCCGGGGAGGAGCCGAGCCGATGCCGAGGCGGGGCGCGCGTCGCCGGGAGTCCGCCGCCGGTTCGCGGGTGGGCGCACCCGGCACGCGGCGCATGCATATGGAGCTATGTCTTTGGCAGTCACCGGCTCCGGCCGGGGCGGCGCCGACCGCCGACTCGGGCGGAGGGCGGGAGCGCGGGAGAAGGGCGCCGGGCGGCGCCCTTCTCCGTCTCTCATATCATTCCTGTATCGGAATGAAAAATCAGTCGGTGTTCAGCTCGACGATGACCGGGACATGGTCGGACGGCTTCGGCTCCCACCCCCGGGCATCGCGCAGGATTCGCTGGCTTTTCAAGGTGTTCTTCAACGCGGGCGTGACCCAGACGTGGTCCAGCCGGCGCCCGCGGTCGGCGGCGTTCCAGTCGCGCGCCCGGTAGCTCCACCAGCTGTACAGTTTTTCCGTTTCGGGAACGAAATGACGCACGGCATCGACCCAGCCGACCGAATCCTGCATGCCCTTCAGCTTCTCGACCTCGATGGGCGTGTGCGAGACGACATCCAGCAAGGCCTTGTGATTCCACACATCCTGTTCGAGTGGTGCGATGTTCAGGTCACCCACCAGGACCATGGCCCGGTCGCCGCCGCGGCGCGCGGCGAACCATTCAGTCATTTCGTCAACGAAACGAAGTTTGTGGGCGAACTTGTCATTTTGTTCCGGATCAGGAATGTCTCCGCCGGCCGGAATGTAGACGCTGTGCAGCTCGATCCCGCCCGGCAGCGTGGCCAGCACGTGCCGGCAGTCCTGCTTGCCGCACCAGTGCTGCACCTCTCGCGCCTCCAGCGGCAGGCGCGAGAGGATGGCGACGCCGTTGTAGCTCTTCATGCCGTGCACGTGGGCGTGCACGAAACCCTCGTCGGCCAACGCCTTCAGGGGGAATTCGGCGTCCACGCACTTGGTTTCCTGAAGGCAGATGACGTCCGGGTTCGCCTCGTCGATGAGGCGCCGCAGGAGGTCGATGCGCAGGCGGACGGAGTTGATGTTCCAGGTGGCGATGCGCATGCCGCCTCACCCGATGGTGACGGCAATGGTGCCGACACCCTCCACGCTGCCCTCCAGCCGGTCGCCCGGCTTGACGGGGCCTACGCCTTCCGGCGTGCCGGTGTAGATCAGATCGCCCGGCTCCAGCGTGACCAGACCTGACAGGTACGAAATCGTTTCGGAAACGGTCCAAATCAGGTCGGCGAGGTCGCCGTGCTGGCGCGGCTCGCCGTTGACGGTCAGGCGCACGGCGCCGGTGCCGGGATGGCCGATGTCGGCGGCGCGGCGGATGGTGCCGCACGGCGCCGAATGGTCGAATCCCTTGCCCATGTCCCAGGGCTTGCCTTCCTTCTTGGCGGCGTTCTGCAGGTCGCGCCGGGTCATGTCCAGGCCGACGGCATAGCCGAAGACGTGCTCCAGCGCCGTGTCCACCGGGATGTCCCGGCCGCCGCGGCCGATCGCCACCACCAGTTCGACCTCGTGGTGCAGGTTCCGCGTGGCCGGCGGGTAGGGCACGGTGCCGCCGTCGGCGACCACGGCGTCGGCCGGCTTCATGAAGAAGAACGGCGGCTCGCGGTCGGGGTCGGCGCCCATCTCGCGGGCGTGCGCGGCGTAATTGCGCCCGACGCAGTAGATGCGGCGCACCGGGAACGGGTCGCCGCCGGCGACGGCGACGGCGGGCTGCGGCGGCTGGGGAACGGCGTAGGCCATGGGCGGCACTCCTTGAGGGCGGGTCCGCCCCAACAGGTAGCCGGCAACCCGCGCCTTGCCAAGCGTTGGGGGCCAAGCGTTGGAGCCAAAAACGGCGGTGTCCGGAAAATAAGACGCCCGGTCTGGGGGGGACCGGGCGTCGGAAGCTCCTCGCCGGAGCCCGCGGAGCGGCAGGGGAAACCGCGTCCCGGGCGACCGTGTCCGGGGGACGGGCACGGTCACTTCGTGCGTCTACAGGTGGGCGCACACGGTTCCTGGACCAATGCAGAGGACGAATATGTGGTATGCGATAGGTGGCCTGTGCGTTGTTTTTGCTGACAGCAATGCTTCGCGCCTGCATTTTAGACAGCCAAACAGCCTAGTCCAAAAATCATGGCTTCGACCTTGACCGACACCGCCTCACCGTCCGACCGCCGTTCCCGCACGCGTCCGAACAAGACCGGCAAGCTGGCCCTCGGTCCGCTGCCCGATCTCGTCGGCTACAACCTGCGCAAGGCGCAGGTCGCGGTGTTCCAGAATTTCCAGAACGCGGTCGCTCCGCATGACATCACGCCCGGCCAGTTCGGCGTGCTGATCATGATCAAGGAGAACCAGGGGCTCAGCCAGTCCGACCTCGGCGCCGCGGTGGGGATCGACCGGTCCACCATGGTGGCGGTGATCGACCGGCTGGAGTCGCGCGGTCTGGTGATCCGAGCCCCGTCGCCGAACGACCGGCGCTCCTACGCGCTGAAGCTGTCGCCGGACGGCGAACGCCTGCTCGATGAGCTGGTGCCGCGCGTGCGCGAGCACGACCAGTCGATGGTCAAGGACCTGTCGGCGGACGAGCAGGCTCAGCTCATCGACTTCCTGCGCCGCGTCGCCCGCTCGCGCTGATCCGCCTCTTTCACGCCGATCGCCGCCGGGCCGCGCGCTCGGCGGCGGCGCGGCCGAAGGCATCCAGCAGCGCGGCCGACAGCGGGTCCTCCCAGAATCGCCATTCCGGGTGCCATTGCACGGCCAGCGCGAAGGCCGGCGCCGATTCCACGCGGATCGCTTCCACCAGACCGTCCGGCGCTGTCGCCTCGACGGCCAGCCCCGGCCCCAGCCGCGCGATGCCCTGACCGTGCAGGGAGTTGACGCGCACCTCCGCCGCCCCGGCCAGCCGCGCCAGCCAGCCGCCGGGCGACAGCCGCACGGGGTGCGCCGGGCCGTACTGCGCCTCCACGGGCTCCGAATCGTCCTCGCGGTGGTCGTCCAGGCCGGGCACGTCGTGCACCGCCGGGTGCAGGGTGCCGCCGACCGCCACGTTCAGCTCCTGCAAGCCGCGGCAGATGCCCAGCAGCGGCACGCCGGCGTCCAGCGCGGCGCGGATCAGCGGCAGCGTGGTCGAGTCGCGCGCCGGATCGTGCGGCGTGCCTTCGGCGCTGGGCGGGCCGCCGTAATGGTGCGGCTCGACGTTCGAAGGGCTGCCGGTCACCAGGATCCCGTCCAGGCGCCCGAGCAGGTCGGGGATGTCGAGCGCGTCGCCGAGCGCCGGGATCAGCAGCGGCATGGCGCCGGCGCCCTCCGCCACGGCGCGCACGTACTTGTCGCCCGCCACATGAAAGGGGTGCGCACCCAGCACGCGCGCGCACGCGGTCACGCCGACGAGCGGCTTTGGTCCGGTTCGTGTCATACTGGGGACTATGATCCCTTCCGCGTGCGTCGAAAAGCCATGACGGTTCCGCTGGACACCCTGATCGCCGCCAAGGCCGCCGCCGTCGGCGGCTGGCTGGTCCTGCTCTTCGTGCTGGAACGCATGCGGCCGGCGGCGCCCTGGCCGACAGGTCAAGGGCGGTTCGGCTGGCGGCGGGTGGCGCGCAACGCCGCGCTGTGGGCCATCAACACGGCGCTGTCGCCGTTGATCGTGGTGCCGCTGGCGGCTTGGGCCGGCGCCCTGCACGTCGGGCTGCGGCCGGCGTGGTGGAACGTGGCGCTGGACCTGCTGGTGCTCGACCTGTGGGTCTACGCGTGGCACCGGGCGAACCACGTGGTGCCGCTGTTCTGGCGCTTCCACGCCGTGCACCACCTCGACCCGTTCCTCGACACCACCTCGGCCGTACGTTTCCATTTCGGCGAGGTGCTGCTGTCGACGCTGGCTCGCCTGCCGGTGATCGTGGCGCTCGACATGCCGCTGCTGTCGGTCGTGCTGTTCGAGACGCTGGTGCTGGCGGCGGCGCTGTTTCACCACTCCAACCTGCGGCTGCCGGCCGGGCTGGAGCGCGCGCTGTCGTGGGTGGTGGTGACGCCGTCCATCCACTGGGTGCACCACCACGCGGTGCGCGCCGACACCGACAGCAACTACGCCACGGTGCTCAGCGTCTGGGACCGGCTGTTCGGCTCGCGCAGCCGCACGCCGCGCACGCCGATGATGCCCATCGGCCTGGAGGGCGCCGCCGAGCCGGGGTTCGCCGGGCTTCTGGCGTCGCCGTTCCGGTCCAAGCGCTGAAGCCGCCGCTCAGCCGCCGTGCTCCTGCCGCGCGCCGGGCGCCTTGAAGTAGAACAGGTCGGTGGGGAGCGGCACGCCGACGCGCGGGTTGAGCAGCGCCACCTCCGTCGTCAGGCCCTGCGCGTCGAGCACGCGCCACTTGCGCAGCTGCAGCGGCCGATCCTCGAACACCAGCGTCAGGGAGCCCTTGCGGGGATCCTTGGTCTCGACCAGGGTCACTTCCAGCACGCCGGGGGCGCGGAACACGTCGGTCACGGTGACGTCGCCCGACAGCTTGATGTCCGGCCGCAGGATGAAGTCGGCCAGGGTCGAGCCGATCGGCGTGCTCGACTGCTGCTTCATCTCCGAATCCCAATAGAACAGGAACAGGCCGTCGGCGACGATGAAGTCCTTCACCGGCGCGTCGTATTCCAGGCGCATCCGGCCCGGCCGCGACAGGTAGAAGGTGCCGGCCGCCTGCCGCCCGTCGGGGTTCACCTGGATGAACTTGGACTGCATGGTGTGGACGGCGTTCAGCGCCTGCTCGGCCTGGGCGACGGCGGCGCGGTCCTCGGCCGAGAGCTGGGCAGGCGGCGGCGCGGCGGCGGCCGGCGGCGCGGCCGAGGCGGCGATGGCGAGGCCGATGACGACGGCGGCGAAAAGGCGGTTGAGCACGGTCGGCATACCCTTGGATCTGGCCCCTGATTTCTGCCGTCCATTCGTGGCGGAAACGCG
>DASWVP010000298.1:0-15075 GCA_036401175.1 Azospirillum sp.
CCCAACACTCCTTTCCCCGGCGAAGGATGTTGGGCCGCGCTGCGCTTGGCGCCAACCTCCGAGACTCACCAACGAAAAAGGGCCGCCCCATGGGGCGGCCCTTTCCGTTTCATGCAAGGCCGGCGTCAGTCGGCCGCCCACACTTCCGGGGCGGACTCCAGGGCGCGGGCCAGATCCTGGCGCTCCTGCTCCAGGTCCTGCGGCAGGTGGTGGCCGAAGCGGTCGAACAACTCCTGCTGGTCGCGGACCTCGGCGATGGCCTCCTCGCGATCGATGGTCATGATCTTGAGGAACTTCTCGCGCGGGAAGTCCAGGCCGTTCCAGTTGATGTCCTGGTAATGCGGCATGAAGCCGAACGGGCTCTCCGCCGCCGCCGGCGCGCGGTTGCGCACGCGGTCGACGATCCACTTCAGCACGCGCATGTTCTCGCCGAAGCCCGGCCACGCGAACTTGCCGTTCTCGTCCTTGCGGAACCAGTTCACGCGGTAGATCTTGGGCAGGGTCTTCACCTTGCCCTCGAAGCTCAGCCAGTGGTTCCAGTAGTCGCCCATGTTGTAGCCGCAGAACGGCAGCATGGCGAACGGATCGCGGCGGATGGCGGCCTGGCCGACGGCGGCGGCGGTCGCCTCCGAGCCCATGGTGGCCGCCCAGTACACGCCCTGCTTCCAGCTCTTCGCCTCGAACACCAGCGGGAAGGTCCGCGACAGGCGGCCGCCGAAGATGAAGGCCGAGATCGGCACGCCGGCCGGGTCTTCCCACGCCGGATCGATCGACGGGCACTGGCTGGCCGGGGCGGTGAAGCGCGAGTTCGGGTGCGCCGCCGGGCGGCCCGATTCCGGCGTCCAGTCCTTGCCCTGCCAGTCGATGAGGTGCGCCGGCGGGGTGTCGGTCAGGCCTTCCCACCACACGTCGCCGTCGTCGGTCAACGCCACGTTGGTGAAGATGACGTTGTGATCCAGCGTCTTCAGCGCGTTCGGGTTCGACTTGATGCTGGTGCCTGGCGCCACGCCGAAGAAGCCGGCCTCCGGGTTGATGGCGCGCAGCGTGCCGTCCGGCTGCGGCTTGATCCAGGCGATGTCGTCACCGACGGTGCGGATTTTCCAGCCGTCGAAGCCGTTGGGCGGCACCAGCATGGCGAAATTGGTCTTGCCGCAGGCCGACGGGAAGGCGGCGCCGACGTAGGTGCGCTCGCCCTCCGGGCTCTCGACGCCCAGGATCAGCATGTGCTCGGCCAGCCAGCCCTGCTCGCGGCCCATGGAGGACGCGATGCGCAGCGCGAAGCACTTCTTGCCCAGGAGCGCGTTGCCGCCGTAACCCGAGCCGTAGGAGACGATGGCGTGCTCCTCCGGGAAGTGGACGATGTACTTGTTGTCGGCGTTGCAGGGCCACGGCACGTCGGCCTGCCCCTCGGCCAGCGGCGCACCGACGGAGTGCAGGCACGGCACGAAGTTCGAATCGCCCAGCTCGTCCAGGACCGCCTGCCCCATGCGCGTCATGATGCGCATGTTCACGGCGACGTAGGGGCTATCGGAGATCTGCACGCCGATGTGGGAGATCGGCGAGCCCAGCGGACCCATGCTGAACGGCACCACGTACATGGTGCGGCCGCGCATGCAGCCGTCGAACAGCGCGTCCAGCTTGGCCTTCATCTCGGCCGGGGCCATCCAGTTGTTGGTTGGCCCGGCCTCTTCCTTCGTCTTCGAGCAGATGAAGGTGCTGTCCTCGACGCGGGCGACGTCGCCCGGATCGGAGCGGCAGAGGAACGAGTTCGCGCGCTTCTCGGCGTTCAGCCGGATGAAGGTGCCGGACGCGACCATCTCGTCGCAGAGCCGGTCGTACTCCTCCTGCGAGCCGTCGCACCAGTGCACCCGCTCGGGCTTGCACTTCAGCGCGATCTCCTCGACCCAATCCAGGAGCTTCTTGTTCCGCGTGCGCGTCGTAAGGGTATTCATTGCCTTTCAGCCTCTTCTCCGGCTCCCGCCCCGTTTCTCGGGGCGGCGTGGCCGACCATCGTGCGTCCCGCCGATGGTTCTGCCCGCCGGCATGTTCGTCATCCGAAGACAGGCGGCGTGACGGAATGCCGCCTCATTCACAATCCGATTCCAGGGCGCGATGCCCGCGAACCGAAGATCAGACCACCGGTCCACCCGCCGCGTCGCGGTGATGAAAGGTGTACGAGTCGTACGGCCGGGTCGCCCCAGCGGGGTCAGCCTTCCGACGCGCCAGTGCACGGCTCGCGGGGCCGTAGCGGCTGACTTTCGGTCCGGTGTGGTCCACTTCAGTGCTCTCCTGGTTGCGCTTGATTATACCGGGCCTTGGCCGGCCCGGCGGTTGGTTGCCTGGAGGTGGTCGGTCTATTCAGGAGGAGGGGCGGCAGCCCCGGATTGCGCGAGCCGCCGTGCCAGCGCAGCCCGTACCCCCTCCACGTCTTCGACGCGATGATTGAAATCAATACGGGCGACCGCCCCGCCGGACCGAAGGTCGCACCCCTCCGGATCGACGCCGGTGACCGCCCAGCGTCCGCCGTCGGTGGGGGCGGCGGGGGCGAGCGCCTGAAGCGCCTCGCCCTGTTCGCGGTTGAGCGTTTCGACCAGTTCGGCCTCGCCCTCGGCCAGGGCCGGCGGCACGCCGGCGGGCAGCAGCTCGGCGGCGCTCACCCAGACGCTGCGGGCGAAGCCGGTGGCCAGCCCGGTCACCACGTGGGCGCGCTCGACATCGATGGTGTAGACGGCGAAGTCGGCGAAATCCTTGTACACCGCCGACGCCGGGTGGCGGGCCAGGAAGCGGGCGCGGTGGCGCGGCTCGGCGCTGCGCACGGCGCGGCCCAGCAGCGAGACGCGCGGGCCGGACAGCGGGTTGGCGGGATCGCAGGGCGCGGAGAACAGCAGCCCGACGCGCGCCTCTTGCGCGATGTTGCGGGTGTGGTCGGCCAGCGTGGAGATGAAGAGGATCGGCGTGCCGTCGAGGTCGGCCGCGGTGAGCGCCAGCGAGGGGTACGGCCAGCCGTCCGCGTCGCGCTGCGCACTCGCCAGGACCGCCCGGTCGGCCGCGCGCAGGATGCGGCGCCCGGTGTCGCCCGGACCCGTTTCGGCCGGCCCGGAGTCGTCCGGCGCCCGGTCGCCCGCCCGGCCCTGTCGCCCGGCGGAAGAACGATCCGCCGGAGCCCTGGGTGCGGGCCCGTTGGAGAGTGCGTTTGAACTCATGTTTTAAGAATGCGTCCGCCCATGCGGCGGAGATTTCCCCCGTCGCCGTTTTGGTGACATATTGGCGTGGAGAATGCCGCGAAGAAAGGGAAAACTGGCGGCCAATGCGTCAGCACCGCCATCGGGGTAGAGATCAGCCCCCGGAAGCTGTGGCTTTCGGGACATTCGAGCAAGGAATACGACCGACATGGCTCCCACCATCGCGCTCGTCGACGACGACCGGAACATCCTGACCTCGGTCTCCATGGCGCTGGAGGCGGAGGGGTTCGAGGTGCGCACCTATTCGGACGGGTCGGAGGCGTTGCGCGCGCTGGGCCAGCGCCCGGTCGATCTGGCCGTGCTCGACATCAAGATGCCGCGCATGGACGGCCTGGAGCTGCTCCAGCGGCTGCGCCAGACCACGCAGATGCCGGTCATCTTCCTGACCAGCAAGGACGACGAGGTGGACGAGCTGATGGGCCTGCGCATGGGCGCGGACGACTACATCAAGAAGCCGTTCTCCCAGCGCCTGCTGATCGAGCGCATCCGGGCGTTGCTGCGCCGCGAGTCGCTGGGGCGCGACAAGACGGCCGGCGAGCCCGCGCAGGTGCTGACCCGCGGCGACATGGTGCTGGACGGGGCGCGGCATTCCTGCACCTGGAAGGGCCAGCCCATCGACCTGACGGTGACCGAGTTCCTGCTGGTCAAGGCGCTGGCGCAGCGGCCCGGCCACGTCAAGAGCCGCGACCAGCTCATGGACGCCGCCTATGGCGAGCACGTCTACGTCGACGACCGAACCATCGACAGCCACGTCAAGCGCCTGCGCAAGAAGTTCAAGGCCGTCGATCCCGAATTCGCACAGATCGAAACGCTCTATGGTGTCGGTTACCGTTACAAAGACCAGTAAGTCCGGGGCCAGCAAGTCCGGGACCGGCAAGCCGGGGGCCGGCGAGCGGGTGGGGCATCGGCCGTTGCGCCGGCGCCCGGTCTCGCCGCTCACGCTGCGCATCCTGGCGGTCAACGTGCTGGCGCTGGCGCTGCTGGTGGGCGGGCTGCTGTACCTCGGCCGCTACCAGGACCGCTTGATCCTCGCCGAGATGGAGGCGCTGGAGACCGAGGCGCGCATCTTCGCCTCGGCGCTGGGCGAGGGCGCCGTGCAGCGGGCCGAGGCCGCCGCCGAGGCCGCTGCCGCTGCCGAGGACGGCGGCGAGACGTACGAGCTGTCGGCCGAGCTGGCGCGGCAGATGGTGCGCCGGCTGGTCGAGGCGACGGAGACGCGCACCCGCCTGTACGCCGCCGACGGCACGGCGGTGTCGGACAGCCGCGTGCTGACCGGTTCGGCCGGCACCATCCAGATCGTCGAGCTGCCGGCCCCCGACGAGCGCGGCGCGGCGACGCGCGCCGCCGTGCGCCTGTACAACTGGCTGACCGACACGCTGCCCGGCCGCGACGACCTGCCCGTCTATCGCGAGCGGCCGCCCGGCCGGGCCGACCTCTACCCCGACGTGGAGCGCGCGCTGGCCGGCGAGCGGTCGGGCACCGTCTGGCGCACCGCCGAAACGGGCGAGGGGCGGCCGGGGCTGGTGCTGACCGTGGCGGTGCCGGTGCAGCGCTACAAGCAGGTGATGGGCGCCGTCATGCTGTCGCGCAGCGGGGCGGAGATCGACGCCGCCATCCGTTCGGTGCGGTTCGACATCCTGCGCATCTTCGCGCTGGCGCTGGCGGTGACGGTGCTGCTGTCCTTCTATCTGGCCGGCACCATCGCGCGGCCGGTGCGCATGCTGGCCCGTGCCGCCGAGCGCGTGCGCTCCGGCCACGGCCGGCACATGGAGATCCCCGACTTCACCGGCCGCGGCGACGAGATCGGCGACCTGTCCGGCGCGCTGCGCGCCATGACCGGGGCGCTGTGGGCGCGCATGGATGCCATCGAACGCTTCGCCGCCGACGTGGCGCACGAGATCAAGAACCCGCTGACCTCGCTGCGCAGCGCGGTGGAGACGGTGGGCCGCGTCAGCGACCCCGGCCGCCGCGACCGGCTGATGGCGATCATCGCCGACGACGTGCAGCGCCTGGACCGGCTGATCAGCGACATCTCCAACGCCTCGCGCCTGGACGCCGAGCTGAGCCGCGCCGAGCCCGAGCCGGTGGACGTCGGCGCCGTGCTCGCCATGCTGGCCGACATCCACGCCGCCACGGCCGAGGATGACGGTGAGGACGCACCGCGTCTGGTGGTGGAACTGCCGGTCGGCCAGGACCTGACCGTGCCGGGGCTGGAGGGGCGGCTGACGCAGGTGTTCCAGAACCTGATCGCCAACGCGCTGTCCTTCTCGCCGCCGGGCGGCACGGTGCGGCTGGCGGCCCGGCGCGACGGCCGCGCCGTCGTGGTGACGGTCGCCGACGACGGCCCCGGCATCCCCGAGGGCAAGGAGCAGGCGATCTTCGACCGCTTCTACACCGAGCGGCCGGCGGGCGAGAAGTTCGGCACCCATTCCGGCCTGGGCCTGAGCATTTCCAGGCAGATCGTCGAGGCGCACGGCGGCACCATCACCGCCGCCAACCGCCCCAATTCCGACGGCAGTCCGGATGGCCCGCCGGCCGGCGCATTGTTCACCGTGCGGCTGCCCCGCGCTGATTGACCACAGGGCGGATGATCTGCATCACAGTTGCGTCCCGCGGGTTTCATGTAGACTATCCCGCGAAATGTCCGGTCGCGGCCGGTTGCGGAAAACGCCATGGTACGAGGCGCGCGGCATTCCCGTGCCGACGGCCCCCTGGCATGCAGGAGTGGAGAGGTGCCATGGTCGCCGCCAGCAACGCCGCAGCGGGCAAAGCCGCCGTGGGCAACGCCAAGGTCGTCGATTTCACCCGCTACCGTCTGGCGCGGCTGATCCAGGACGCCGGCCGCCAGCAGGGCGAGCTGGCCCGCATGATGCGCGCCGCCACCGCCGAGCGCGCCCAGCTGGCCGAGGCGCTGCACGGCGCCCAGCGCCACCTCGCCCGAATCGCCGATTCCTACAAGGTGCTGCTGCGGCGCCTTCAGCAGGAGAAGGACTTCCGCGACGCCTGTCAGGCGGCGGCCGAGCTGGACGACCTGGACGAGATGATCCGCCGCCGCGACGAACTGGCCAAGCAGCTGGAAGACATCCGCCGCAACGGCCGCCCGGTGCTGAAGTTCGAGGACGAGGCAAACGGATGACGCCGCCGCGTTCGCCATGCCATTACGGCAGGGCAGCCCAGCCTTCCCATTGACATCACTGTTCCCACGCCTCACCTTCGGCGCATCATGGTGACGATTCACGGCACCTGCGTGTTGGTAGCGGGCATCGGCGTCCTGCTGCGCGGACCGTCCGGCGGTGGCAAGTCGGACGTGGCCCTGCGGCTTATCGACGGCGGCGCCCTGCTGGTGGCCGACGACCGGGTGGAACTGCGCATGGACCAGGGCAGGCTGATGGCGACCGCTCCGGCGGCGCTCGCCGGCCTTATCGAGGTGCGCGGCGTGGGCATCCTGCCCGTGCCGGCGGCCACCGACGCGCCCGTCGGGCTGGTGGTCGATCTGGTGCCGCACGATGGGGTGGAGCGCCTGCCCGAACCGGACACCGCCATGCTTCTCGACACCGCCGTGCCGCGCGTGGCGCTGGCCGCCTTCGACGCGTCCACGCCGGCCAAGCTGCGGCTCGCCGCGTCGGCCGCCGGCGCCGGCACCCTGGGCGCGGTCCCCTTCCGCATGACGGGCGAGGCCCTGACGGCGCCATGACCACCACCCCGCACGCCGTCCCGCAGGCGCCCGCCACGGTGCGGGAGCGCCGCCGCATCCTGATCGTCACCGGCCTGTCCGGCGCCGGCATGTCGATCACGCTGAAGGCGCTGGAGGATCTGGGCTACGAATCGGTGGACAACCTGCGCCTGTCGCTGGTCGACGCGCTGGTCCAGCAGGGCGAGCCAGGGCACCGGCCGCTGGCCATCGTCATCGACAGCCGCACCCGCGACTTCAGCGCCGAGGCGTTCCTGGACCACCTGCGGGCGCTGAAGGCGCGGCCAGACCTGGACGTGCGGCTGCTGTTCCTGGACTGCGGCGACGAGGTTCTGCAGCGCCGCTTCACCGAGACGCGCCGCCGCCATCCGCTGGCCACCGACCGCCCGGTGCCGGACGGCATCCAGCGCGAACGCCTGCTGCTGGGCCCCTTGCGCGAGCGCGCCGACGTCACCATCGACACCACGCAACTGTCCATCCACGACCTGCGGCGGCTGGCCGCCGGCCACTTCGCGCTGGAGGCGCAGCCGGCGTTGCAGGTGTTCGTCACCTCCTTCTCGTTCCGGCTGGGCGTGCCGCGCGAGGCCGATCTGGTGTTCGACGTGCGCTTCCTGACCAACCCGCACTGGGACCCGCTGCTGCGCCCGCTGACCGGGCTGGACGCGGCGGTGGCGGAGCGGGTGGCGGGCGACGCCGACTATGAACAATTTTTCCGGCATCTGACGGACTTGTTGCGTCCGCTGCTGCCGCGCTACAACCAAGAGGGCAAGAGCTACCTGACCATCGCGGTCGGCTGCACCGGCGGGCGTCATCGCTCGGTGTTCGTCGCCGAACGGCTGGCCGAGTGGCTGAGGGGCTTGGGGCTCAAGGTCGGTCTCAACCACCGCGACCTCGAACGGCAGGGCCCGCGGCCGGGCTGACGCAGGGGACCAGCATGAAGGACGTCCGATGATCGGTATGGTTCTGGTGACCCACGGGCGCTTGGCGGAGGAGTTCATCGCCGCCCTGGAGCACGTCGTGGGAGAGCAGCAGCAGGTGCGGGCCGTGTGCATCGGCCCGGACGACGACATGGAGCAGCGCCGGCAGGACATCCTGAACTCGGTCGCCGAGGTGGACGATGGGGCCGGCGTGGTGGTGCTGACCGACATGTTCGGCGGCACGCCGTCGAACCTCGCCATCTCGATCATGGACAAGGCCAAGGTCGAGGTGATCGCCGGCGTCAACCTGCCCATGCTGATCAAGCTGGCCAGCGTGCGCGGGCAGGAAACGCTGGGCCACGCCGTGGTCGCCGCGCGCGAGGCCGGGCAGAAGTACATCAACGTCGCCTCCTCGCTGCTGTCGGACGGCTGACGGGCATGAGCGACAACGCCCCCGAGGTCTGCCAGACCGTCACCATCTGCAACCAGCGCGGCCTGCACGCCCGCGCCGCCGCCAAGTTCGTCAAGCTGGTCGCCAAGTTCGACTGCGAGGTCGAGGTGCGCCGCGGCGACAACGTGGTGTCGGGCGAATCGATCATGGGCCTGATGATGCTGGCCGCCGGCCCCGGCACCACCGTGGAGCTGTGCGGGTACGGGAACGAGGCCGAAGCCGCCATCGGCGCGCTGGCCGACCTGATAAACCGCAAGTTCGATGAAGACGAGTGACGCCGGCGCCACGGGCGCAGCCGGCGCACGGTCGCTGCGCGGTCTGGGCGTGTCGCCGGGCATCGCCATCGGCCCCGCCCACATCGTCGAGAGCGGCGCCGTCCGCGTCCCGGAATACCCCATCGCGCCGGACGGCGTGGAGGCCGAGGCCGCTCGCTTCGCCGAGGCGGTCGCCAAGGCGCGCCGGCAGATCCGCAAGCTGAAGGGCAAGGCGCTGGTCCTGCCCGAGTCGGCGTCGGAGGAGATCGGCATCCTGCTGGACGCGCATCTGGCGATGCTGACCAACTCGCGCCTGACGCGCGGGGTGGAGCGCCGGGTGCGCGAGGAGCGCATCAACGCCGAGGCGGCGGTGCAGGCGGAGATCAACACGATCGCCCAGACCTTCGCCGCCATGGACGACACCTATCTGGCGGCGCGCGTCGCCGACGTGCGCGAGGTCGGGCGGCGGCTGATCCGCAACCTGATGCGGCACGATTATCAGGCGTTCGCCGTGCTGCCCGCCGGCACCGTCATCCTGGCCGAGGAGCTGACGCCGGCCGACACCGCGCTGCTGGACCCGCGCCGGGTGGCCGGTTTCGCCACTGTCCTGGGCGGGGCGGAGGGGCACACGGCGATCATGGCGCGCTCGCTGGGGCTGCCGGCGGTGCTGGGCGTCGCCGGGCTGTTGTCGGGGGTGAAGAACGGCACCTGCGTGATCGTCGACGGCGTGCAGGGCCGCGTCATCTTGGACCCCGACGCGGCGACGCTGGAGGCGTATCGGGCGCGGCGCAGCGAGCGCGAGCGCGAGCGCGAGCAGTTGAAGGGGCTGAAGCGCCTGCCGGCGGTGACGCGCGACGGCACGCCGGTGACGCTGCACGCCAACCTGGAGTTGCCGCGCGACCTGGACAACGCGCTGGACAACGGCGCGCAGGGCATCGGCCTGCTGCGCACCGAGTTCCTGTTCATGAACCGCGACGACCTGCCCGACGAGGACGAGCAGGCGGCCGTGCTGCGCGCCATCGTCGAGGGCATGGGCGGGCGTACGGTGACGGCGCGCACCATGGACGTCGGCGGCGAGAAGCTGGCCGGCTGGATGACCGGCCGCTATGGCGAGCCGGCCAACCCGGCGCTGGGCCTGCGCGCCGTGCGCCTGGGCCTGCGCGAGCCGAAGCTGCTGGAAACGCAGCTCGCCGCCATGCTGCGCGCCGGGGCGTACGGGCCGCTGCGCATCCTGCTGCCGATGATCTCCTCGGTGACGGAGGTGCAGAAGGTGCGCGAGATGGTGGGCACCGTGGCCCGCCGCCTGCGCCGGCGCGGCGTGGCCATCGCCGACCCGCTGCCGCCCGTGGGGGTGATGGTGGAGATCCCCGGCGCCGCGCTGGCTGCCGACGCGCTGGCCTACGCCGCCGATTTCTTCGCCATCGGCACCAACGACCTGACTCAGTACACGCTGGCCATCGACCGCGGCGACGAGCAGGTCGCCAGCCTGTACGACCCGCTGCACCCGGCCGTGCTGCGCCTGATCCAGTTCACCGTGGAGGCGGCGCTGCGCTCGCGCATTCCGGTGTCGGTGTGCGGCGAGATCGCCGGCGACCCGCGCTATTCCGCGCTGCTGCTGGGGCTGGGCGTGCGCGAGCTGTCGATGGCGCCGATGAGCATCCCGGTGGTCAAGCGCCGCATCCGCGGCCTGGACCTGATGGAAGCCAGCCGCCGGGCGCGCGTCATCATGGACCAGTCCGACAGCGGCCGCATCGCCGCGCTGCTCGACGATTTCAACGCGTCGGCCTGAAGGCGCGCGGCGCCACGTCGGTGATCAGCAGCACCACCAGCGCCACCAGGGCGCCGACGACGGCCGTCTCGGCCAGCGCCACGAGCACCAGCATCGGCTCGAACGCCGCCGAAGCCTGGATGCCGGACACGGCGGAAAGAATAAAATTCGAGACGAACACGGTGCTCAGCAGAATGATGGCCGTAATTCCCGACATGACCGTCCCCCATCGTCTGGCCGCCCGCCGCGCTCCCCCGCGCCTGTTCTGCGGGCCGGCATCTGATGGAGGGATTCTCTAGCACCTTTTTGCAGGCCGGCACACCCGTGATGCGGCGCATCATTGTCGCAGAACGGGGTGTTTTCAGATGTACTTCGGGGATATTTAGGCGGGATTTTCATAAAGGAGCATGTGAGGGGCTTCGGCTGGCGGGCGGCGTGCCGATCGAAAACACGAAGATCAGAAGATCAGAAGACGGAAAGGACGCGCGCGCTCCTCCCCTCCCCCGCGCAGTGGGGGAGGGTGGCCGCGCAGCGGCCGGGTGGGGGCCCGGTGCGACCACGTCGCCCACACGCGTCGCTTGTCCGACCATCGCCGCATATGCGACTCTGCGCGCGTCGTCAGGCACGGGACACGCACGGCATGTGGGACAGCATTGTGGTCGGCCTGAAAGCGGCCTTCGCGTTCGCCTCCGACAAGGAGAACCAGGCGACTCTCGGCTGGATCGGCGGAAGCGCCGTTGCCGTCGCCGGCTTCTTGGGCTGGAAGGCGCGTTCTCCGAAGAAGCCGGAGCCGGAGGCGAAGGCAACCACACCCGCCGTGCCTGCCCCCAACGTGACGGCGTCGAACGGCTCGGTCGCCCTGGGGCATGGCGCATCGGGCAGCCAGTTCGCCGTGACGTCCAACGTGTCGAACGGCGCAACGCCGGAGGTGATCGCCGCAATCTTCCAGGGCGTTCGGAGTCTGCAAGGCGACGTGCCGGCCCAGACCATCGCCGCCGCCGAGAACGCCGGCTTCACCAAGGCCGCGCTGCAATCCTTCTTCACCATCCTGCGGGAAGGGGACGTGCCGCAGGAGCAACTGCCGGCCAAGCTGGCCGAGATCGCCACCCGTCACGTCGAACTGCGCGACCGGCTGTCCGTGCTGCGCACCGAGAGCCCGGAGAACCGCGCACGCATCGATGCCGCGCGGACGGCCATCGAGTGCGCCGACTATGACCGCGCCGAAGCCCTGCTCCAGGAGGTCGAACAGGCGGAATCGGATGCGGTCGTCCGCGCCGCCCGCTTCGCCGAGGAGGCGCAGGCCGCCGCCGACACCCACCGCCGCGCCCAGGCGGAAGCCCGCGCCGAACGGGGCCGCCTCAGCCTGCTCCGTCTCGACTATCTTGCCGCCGCCGACCACTTCCAGGCCGCCAGTGCCCTGCTGCCGGAGGGGGATGCCAGAAATCGAGGATGGATGTTTATAGATGCGTCGAACGCATTCCGAAAACATGGCGAGCAAAAAAGCGTGATTACCTCCTTACGTAGTGCCATCGACACTGCCCGAAATGCACTCTCGTATTTACCGCGTGAGCAGTTCCCTCAGGACCGGATTATCGCTTTTGGCACCACCGCCAACGCACTCCAGGCAATGGGAGAGGCTGAAAGTAGCACATCGTGCACAAAGGAAGCTATTGGCATTTACCAAGGTATTCTGTCGGAATTGACTCGCGCTAGCGCTCCTCTCCTTTGGGCTACAGCTCAGAACAACTTAGGAAACGCGCTTAGAGTGCTGGGTGAGCGCACGAGCGACACGGTATATTTGGAAAAGTCAATTGACGCATCCCGTGCTGCTTTGCTTGAGTTCAGCTACGAGCGCACGCCACTCGATTGGGCTATGACACAGAACAATCTTGGTGTTGCGCTCGCCATACTGGGGGAGAGGGAGAGAAACCGAGCGCATCTGGATAAGGCAGTCGCAGCATATCATGCCGCGTTACGCAAATTCACCCGTGAGCAGGCACCGCGCGATTGGGCCATGATCCAAAACAATCTAGGCAATTCGCTTAAGGCTCTGGGAGAATTGAGCGGGAACTTGACGCAGATTGAAGAAGCTATTAAATCATACGGTGCCGCACTGCTTGAGTATACTAGAGAGTCATCGCCAGCTGATTGGGCTATGGCAATGTCCAATATTGGTACTTCCTATATTTCTTTGGGAAAGCTCACCAAAAATGCCAAGCACATCATGAAGGCCGTCGAAGCCTTTCGCGCTGCCCTACTTGAGAGAAACCGCAAAAACTCCCCATTTGACTGGGCCGTATCGCATAACAATTTAGGGTGCGCACTTTCTTTGCTCGGAGAGATGGAAAATTGCCCAGATTACGCTGAAGAGGCTATTGAAGAGTTCAATGTCGTGTTTCATGAATACACTCAAGAGCATGCACCTCTTGACTGGGCTACGACGCAGCATAATTTGGGCAGCGCACTTAGCTTGCTAGGAATGATTCAAGGAAATGATGAAAAATTATTGGAGTCTATTGCCGCTTATGATGCGGCTCTCTCGATTTTTGAGGCGACAGGTTTGCCCGATTATGTTGAGAAAACAATTTCACACCGAGACCGCGCCCGCGCCGCGCTGGAAGGTTCGCGTCAGTCCACCCCTTGAGGCGGGCACCTTTCCGCTGCGTTCCGCCTTCTGATCTTTTGATCTTTTGATCTTCGTGTTTTTCATCCGCACGCCGGCCGGCAGCCGTGGCGTTGGCGGCGCGTCCGCAGCCTCCCGGAAAGGCCGTTGCCCCCACCCTCCCCGCTTCGCGGGTCCCCTCCCTCCCCCGCCGGAGGCGGGGGAGGGCGTTTTGAGACTACACCCCACACACATAAAGATATCTTTATGCTTGCATGGCCGCACTCCCGCTGGTACACCCGGCCGCATCGGGGCGCCGTCCGTGCGCCCGCACCGACCCTACTTCCCGCGAGGAGCCTTCCATGCCCGCCAGCTTCACCGACTACAAGGTCAAGGACATCAGCCTCGCGCAGTGGGGCCGCAAGGAGATCACCATCGCCGAGACCGAGATGCCGGGCCTGATGGCCCTGCGTCAGGAATACGGCGACAGCCAGCCGCTGAAGGGCGCGCGCATCGTCGGCTGCCTGCACATGACCATCCAGACCGCCGTGCTGATCGAGACGCTGACGGCGCTGGGCGCCACCGTGCGCTGGTCGTCGTGCAACATCTTCTCGACGCAGGACCACGCCGCCTCGGCCATCGCCGCCGCCGGCATCCCCGTGTTCGCCTGGAAGGGCGAGACGGAGGAGGAGTTCTGGTGGTGCATCGAGCAGACCCTCAAGGGCCCGGACGGCTGGACGCCGAACATGATCCTGGACGACGGCGGCGACGTCACCCAGATCATGCACGACAAGTATCCGGAGATGCTGGACGACGTGCGCGGCCTGTCGGAGGAGACGACCACCGGCGTGCACCGCCTGTATGAGATGATGAAGGCCGGCACGCTGAAGGTGCCCGCCATCAACGTCAACGACAGCGTCACCAAGTCGAAGTTCGACAACCTCTATGGCTGCCGCGAGTCGCTGGTCGACGGCATCAAGCGCGCCACCGACGTGATGGTCGCCGGCAAGGTCGCCGTGGTCGCCGGCTATGGCGACGTGGGCAAGGGCTCGGCCGCCTCGCTGCGCAGCCAGGGCGCGCGCGTGATGGTGACGGAGATCGACCCGATCAACGCGCTCCAGGCCGCCATGGAAGGCTATCAGGTCATCACCATGGACGAGGCGGCGCCGCTGGGCGACATCTTCGTCACCGCCACCGGCAACGTCGACGTCATCACGCTGGACCACATGCGGGCCATGAAGGACCGCGCCATCGTCTGCAACATCGGCCACTTCGACAGCGAAATCCAGATCGACAGCCTGAAGAATCTGGTGTGGGACGAGGTGAAGCCGCAGGTCGACGAGGTCGTCTTCCCGGACGGCAAGCGCCTGATCGTGCTGGCCAAGGGCCGTCTGGTGAACCTGGGCTGCGCCACCGGCCACCCCAGCTTCGTCATGAGCGCGTCCTTCACCAACCAGGTGCTGGCGCAGATCGAGCTGTGGACCAACGCCAAGGCGTACGAGAACAAGGTCTATGTGCTGCCCAAGCACCTGGACGAAAAGGTCGCCCGCCTGCACCTCGAAAAGATCGGCGCCAAGCTGACCACGCTCTCGGAAAAGCAGGCCGCCTACATCAGCGTCGACGTCAACGGCCCGTACAAGCCGGACCACTACCGCTACTAATCGGCACCCCGGTGCTGTGAAGAAAGGCCCCTTTCCGCAAGGAGAGGGGCTTTTTTGTTTGGTGATTTTGACACGGATGCACACGGATCAGGAACACGGATACACACGGATATTTCAATCTGTCCGTGTGTATCCGTGTCTTTCGTCCGTGTGCATCCGTGTTTCAAAAGCTTTCCCGCCATTGACCACGTCGGGGGACGGGGGCACCATTGCGGCATGCAATTGCCGGCCATCCGCGACTTTGCCGCCGAGGGGATCGATGCACGGCGCTATGCGGCGCTGGGGGCGGGGTGGGCGCTGGCCGTGGCCGATGTGGCGGGCAGCACGCGGCTGGCGGGGGAGGGGCGGCACCGGGAGGTGAACTTCATCGCCGGGGCGGTCGTCGCCGTGCTGTCGACCGTGCTGGGATCGGCCGGGGCGCCGGCCGCCTGCCAGTTCGGCGGCGACGGGGCGCTGGCCGCCGTGCCGCCGGGCAAGCGGGACGACGCC
>DASWVP010000299.1:0-2708 GCA_036401175.1 Azospirillum sp.
AGGATCAGCGCCCCCAGACCGGCGCGCGCGCCCGCGTCCTCCAGCGGCCGGTGCCCGGCGAGAACCACCAGCGGCGCCAGCACCCAGGCGACGGCGCACAGCGCCAGCGCGCCGGTCAGCGTGACCGCCCAGCGGGCGCGCGGGCTGCCGGTCAGGAGGTTGAGAACAGCGCGGAGGGCGGGGCTCATGGCGGGCTAACGCGGGTACAACAGGACGTCGACGCGCCGGCCGGCGGCGCGGGCGGTGGCAAGGGCGGTGGACGCCTTGGGCGCGGGCGCGGGCAACTCGGCGTCGCCGCGCCCCTCGGCCGACAGGCGGTTGGCGCCGACGTGGCGTTCCAGGATGCGGCGCACCGCCTCGGCCTGCGCCTCGCTCAGCGCCTGCGCGGTGGGGAAGCGGACGTTGCGGCCCGCCACCGCGTCGGTGTGGGCGACCACCAGCACATAGCCCTGCTCGCGCCCCAGCGCCTCGCCGATGCGTTCGCTCACCGCGCGGAAGCGGGCGCGCAGCGAGTCGCTGTTGGTGGGGAACAGGTTGCCCTGCATGCGCACCACCAGCGCCCCGTCGTCGCTCGCCAGCACGGCGACGTCGCCGGTGGCGAGTTCCGGTTCCAGCGCGTGGCGCAGACGCGCCACCAGCGCCGGCCCGGCGTTGGGCGACGGCGGGGGTGCCAGGCGGGCGATCTCGATGGGCCGTTCGGGCAGCAGGGCGGCCAGCCGCGCCGCCACCGGGTCGGCGCGCTCGCTCAGCGACTGCGCCAGGACCAGGAACAGCGCGGACAGCGCCGCCGCGCACACCGCCGCGACCACCCACGGCGGAACCACGGCGCCCAGCGGCCGGAACCGCTCGGCCACGCCGCGCCACGTCGGCGACAGCGTGCGATCCGACGCGCCGCGCTCGCGCCGCAGCAGGCGGAACAGGTTGTCGCGCAGGTGGGCAAGGTCGTGGCCGCCGCGCGGGCGGTCGCGGAACTTGCCCTCGAACCCCAGCGACAGGCAGGCGTAGAACAGCTCCAGCTCGCGCCGGTGCAAGTGCGGGCTGGACAGCATGGTTTCCAGCAGGTCGAAGAAGCGCTCGGCGGCCCCGGTGGCGCGCTCCACCGTCGCCACCAGCCCTTCCCGCCCCCAGGCCGAGCGCGGCCCCCACGGCGTGCCCAGCACCACGTCGTCCAGCGTGGCGCACAGCGCGAAGCGGCCGACGCGGATCTCCTCCTGCGCGATGCCGGCGCCGGCGGCGTTGCTCTCGAACCGGCGCACCTCGGCGACGACGCGCTCGCGCAGCGCCTCCGGCCCGCCGTGCGCCGGCAAATCGCGCAGCCGCCCGGCAAGGTCGAGCAGCGGGGCGGCGGCGGCCAGCAGCGGGTTCCACGAGGCGCGCAGCAGCGCCCCCGGCGCCAGATCGCCGACGGCGGGCGCCACCGGCTTGGGCCGGGTGGACGGCGGACGGGCGGACGGCCGCGCGGCGAACGCCGCGTCGCCACGTCCCGTCGAGTCGCCGAAAGTCTCGTCCGGCACCATCCGCCCCTTCCCGGCACAACCATCCGTGGACGGTATATCAGGCCCGTCCGTCCGGGTCACGGCCGGCGGGGATGCGCGCGGGCGCGCGATGCGCTATGGATAGGACGTCAGGACGCCCGCAGGGGCCAAGATTCCTGTCGTCAGCGTGGGGCCGGCCGGGTAAATCATGGAACCGGCAGCCTTGGCCCAGGAGGGAAGAGGGATTCATGGACATCAGCGAAGAAACCCGGAACGGCATCCTCGTCCTCAAGCCCGCCGGCCGCGTGGACAGCGGCACCGCCGGCGCCTTCGAGGCGCGGCTGGTGCAGGCGGTGTCGAACGGGGCGGCGTCGGTGGTCGTCGACATGGCGCAGCTCGCCTACATCAGCTCGGCCGGTCTGCGCGCCCTGCTGGTCGCCGCCAAGCGCGCCCGCCCGGCCGGCAGCCGCATCGTGCTGGCCGCCATGTCGCCCGCGATCCGCGAGGTCTTCGACATGAGCGGCTTCACCAGCCTGTTCGAGATCCACGCCAACGCCGACGATGCGGTGTCGGCCCTCGGCTGAGCGGTTCGGCACCAAAGGGTCCGCAACGAAAAAGGGGCGCCTCGCGGCGCCCCTTTCCGTATCGGTCCCTGCCCGCGATCAGGCGGTCTGCTGGATGGCCGACAGCTGCCAGCGCCCGCCGGGGGTGCGGCGGAAGGTCCACAGCTCGGCCGCCTCGGTCGGGCGGTTGGCGTCGCCCTCCACCACGCGGCCGGTGGCGCGCTCCACCGTCACGTCGGTCAGCGAGAAGCGCATCGCCACGGTGGCGTATTCCGCGTCGGACTCGCGCCACGCCTCGGCAAGGTCGCCCTGCAGAAGCTGGGCGCCGGACACCTTGTTGACGACGCCGCGACGCGCGTTGTCGGCAAGGTCATCGGCGAAGTACGTCGCCATCTCCGGCGTCGTCATGCGGCGCAGCGTGTCCACGTCCTCGCGCCCATAGGCGTCCTGGACGCCGACGAGCAGCCCCTCGAACTCCTGATAGTCGGACGGGCCGATGCCGATCTCGTCGCTGCGCTCGCCACGGGCGCGGGGCGCCGCCGCGCCACGGCCCAGACCACCACCAAGGCCACCGGCCAGACCGCCGAGGCCGGCACCCATGCCGCCGCCCATCACGCCGGTCTGACCGCCGGCCGGCGGCGCGCCCTGGCGCTCGAAGCCCGCCGCGCCG
>DASWVP010000300.1:0-11667 GCA_036401175.1 Azospirillum sp.
GCCGCCGCGCGGCGGTTGATTTTCCGCCCGCGCCCGGGGAATGACGGGCGCCTGCAAGGCTTTTCAGTCCCCGTCGTCTAGAGGCCTAGGACACCGCCCTTTCACGGCGGCGACACGAGTTCGAATCTCGTTGGGGACGCCACTTCCCGAAGTCTTGGAATTCCAAGCTTCGGCGCCCGTCGGCAGGGCCAGCCAACATTCCCGAATCGCAGCACGCACCAATTGCAGGGGCCAAGCGCAGCGCTGCTTTATGATTCGCCCCACACGCCCACGCTCGACACGGCGCACCCTGCGGCATCGAACGGAAGAGTCCTCCTTCCGCCCCTACCCCGACCCTTCGCCCATCCAGGGAGAGGGGCCCCGTGTCCCGCCGAATCAGTGTCCTGGCCGGCCGGTCACGTCGGGTACTTCCATTTGATGGAACAGCCCATGCTCGGGATCTGGTCGGCCGGTCCCTGCCCCGTCTCGGCGATCCGGATCATGGCGTGGTAGAGTTCGCGCGGGGCGTTGGCGGCCGCTTCCTTGCGCGAGGCGTCGAGTCGGCCGCGGTACTGCAACTCCAGGTCGGCGTTGAAGCCGAAGAAGTCGGGGGTGCAGACGGCGTCGTAGGCGCGCGCCACGTCCTGCGTGTCGTCGAGCAGGTAGGGGAAGGTGAAGCGATGCCGCTCGGCGAAGCGCTTCATGTTGTCGAATCCGTCCTCGGGGTACTGCGCGGTATCGTTGGACATGATGGCAACGGCGCCGATGCCGTGCGCCTGCAGGTCGTTCACGTCGCGCACGATGCGGTCGATCACCGCCTGCACATAGGGGCAGTGGTTGCAGATGAACATCACCAGCGTGCCGCGCGCGCCCCGCACGTCGGCCAGCGTGTATGTCCTGCCGTCGATGCCCGGCAGGCGGAAGTCCACCGCCTTCCAGCCGAAGGTGCAGAGCGGGGTTTCCGCGGCCATTGCTGTTTCCTCCCTTGCCTTCTTTTTAACCGGCGATCTCCCTTTATAGGGAGCGCCGGGCGCGCCGCCAACGCCCGTTCGGGTGGGGCCTTTGGACGCAGTTCCGGCAAACAAAAAGCCCGCCGGCAAAGCCGACGGGCCTGACGTCGGCGGCATGGCGCCGCCGATGGGTCCCGGCGTCAGGACGCCATCTGCGCGGCGGCGATGACGGCCTGTGTGCGGTTCTTCACGCCCAGCGACTTGAAGATCGCCGTGACGTGGATCTTCACCGTGCCTTCGGACAGGCCCAGTTCGTAGGCGATCTGTTTGTTCGACTTGCCGGCGCGCAGGCAGTCCAGCACCTCGCGCTGGCGCTGGGTCAGGCCGTAGCCGCCCGCCCGCTCGGCCGAGGATTCCATCGGGCGGCGGCGTCCGTTCGCCTCGGCCCCGAAGGTCAGCGCGCCCGGCGGCACGTAGATACCACCGGAGAAGACGAGGTTGAGCGCGCCCAGCATGACCTTCACGCTGCTCGACTTCGGGATGTACCCGGTCGCCCCGTGGTCGAGGGCGCCGCGGATGTCGTTCAGCGCCTCCGATGCGGACACCACGACCACCGGCGTGCCGGATTGCAGCGCCTGCACCTCGCGGATACCGTCGAAGCCCGGCCAGCTCGGCATGTTGAGGTCCAGCAGGATCACCTCGAAGTGCTCGCCGCTGCGGCAGTGCTCGACCACCTCGCCGAAAGTCCCCGCCTCGACGAACGTCGCGTCGGCGTGCAACTGCTCAAGCAGGCGTCGCAGACCTTCGCGGAACAGCAGATGGTCGTCACCGATCAGAATTTTCATGGTTCCCGTCCACCCCTCGTTGAACCGGCGGAGGTGCCGGCCCTATCCCTTTTCCCGCGCCCACCAGGTCCCGAAAGGCGAGCCCTTTCGCCGTGAGTATCGCGATCAACCCGGACACAGGTACCACAAAGGGGGGATGGCCTGTATACGGACAAGCGCCATAGGACATTTGCCGCCACCATGTTTACGTTCGGCGCCGCAGCAGCATCGTGGTGGCGTCCAACGGCGCTTACGAAAGGCATAACCACACGCCCAAGGGCATGCCATTGCGCCCGATACTTCGCGCGACCGAGGTGCACCGTCCATGATCGCCAAAACGCCTCCGTTTCACCTTACTCACGCGTACAGATGGCATATCGTACTTGCCCATCGCAAATCGAGGCGGGTGCTCCTGGAATGAAAGCATTGTCGTGGACACGGCCCCTGCACGAACGTACAGTGCAATGCTTCACCCGACGCGCGCTTTGTCGCGCCCGATCCGTCGGGAACCACCCCTGACGTATTATCACATTGAGATCACCTGTCGCCGAACAGGCGCGCTTGACGAACTCGAATGATACGCTATCGTTTGATTTACATGGAGCACAGTAAATTTATAACATAAACCGTGAACTGTCAAGTTTTTTTGCACAATTTAATCACAGACGACAGAAGTTTAAGTGACAGTTCGACGAATTCGCTACCTCCAACGCAACATGTCCGATGCTACGCGACCACCGCTACCGACACTGCTCAAACAAGGTCGGCCCTGGAGCCCTCACAAGCAGAGCTGCCCCATGCACACGCCCCAAGAGTACGCGTCCGACAAGGCATCTCATTCACCCCGGAACGCGGTGACCCCCATGCACGTCTGCCTGATCCTCGACAACAGCGCGCTGACCGAGACGGTGGTCCAGGCGTTGGAGCGGGTGGGCCGGCATCGCGTGACGGTGTTCCACGACATCAGCGAACTGACCCAGAGCACGCTCACCCCCGACGCCATCCTCATCGGTCTCCAGCAGTTCACCGCGCTGCGCGAGAACGAGCCGATGGTCTACCTGCGCCTGTCCCGGCGCTCGCGAATCGTCGTCGTCCTGTCGTCGCGCGAGTTGCTGGACGCCGCGCACATCCTGGCGTTCGCGGACGCCTGGGTGTTCGAGGACATCAATGTGGACCGGATCAACGAGTTGCTCGACCTGGGCCTGGAAGGTCACTGCCTCATGCCGAAGCAGTTCCTTTCGCGTCTCGGCGTCGACGAGATCCGGCTGACCTTGCTGCCCCGCCTGTCCGACCCCGAGTTCGAGACGCTGCGGCTGCTCGGCCAGGGGCTCAACAACCGCACCATCGCCAACCAGCTCGAACTGTCCGAGGCGGTTATCAAGTCGATGGTGCGCAGCGTTCTGTCCAAACTGCACTTCCGCAACCGTACGGAAGCGGGCGTCTTCGCCGCCCGTCAGCAGGGCGCCCTGCAATCGGCACGGGACGGGATGGTGCCGCCGCTGGCGCCGCCGCACCACCACGCCCACCGCGCCGGGGCCTGACCCCGGCAAACGGCGACCCGGACTGCCCTGAAATGCAGGCCGGGCCGCCGGTTTCCATGACCCCGCGAGGCTCATGGAAACCGGCGGCCCGGCCTTTTCTCATCCTGGATCATGATCGGCCCGCCGGCCGGCGCCGCAGGCGGACCTGCGGCGCCGGCGGGGATCCGGCGCGCGTCTTACTGGTGTACGGCGGAGGCGTTGGGCACCGCGCCGCCGGCGAATTCGCCGCCGATACCGTTGTTCAGCGCCCAGATGGCGGCCTGCGTGCGGTTGGAGGCGTTGATCTTGCGCAGCAGGCTCTTCAGGTGGACCTTCACCGTCGCCTCGGTGATGTTCAGATGGTTGGCGATCATCTTGTTGCTGTCGCCGTTCAGCAGGCAGCGCAGGATCTGCACCTCGCGCTGCGACAGCCCCTTGCGCGACACCGGCATGTCGGTGCCGTTGCCGTTGACGCGTCCGCTGATCAGCAGGGCCGCGAGGTGCGTGGGGAACACCTTCTCGCCCATCATGACGAGCTTGAGCGACTGCGCCAGCGCGTCGGACGACAGGTCCTTCATCAGGTACCCGTCGGCACCGGCCTCCAGCGCGTTGGCCAGGCGCCGCGTGCACAGGTCGCTGGTGAGGATCACCATGCGCGTTTCCGGCAACAGCGCGCGCAGACGGCGCATGCCCTCGGCTTCCTCGTCGCCGCCGTTGACGAGGTCGAGAAGGACGAGCTGCGGCCGCAGGCCACCCTCGACCGATCCGACCGCTTCGCGAAGGTTGCCGGCTTCGGCAACGATGTGGAAAGGCGAGTCGTCCAGAAGGCGCTTCAGCCCTTCCCGGAAAAGCTTATTCGAGTCGATCAGAAAAGCGCGCACTGGTTCCATTGTCAGCTCCCGCGAAATTCGGATAAATGCTCAAAGACACGACAGGCGATCTTGTGGATCGGTGTTACCCGCCGGTCTCCTGACAGCTCCCTCCGATGGCACCTTCGCGCCGATATTTTGGGTGACGATACCCCTGTGTCGTGAACAACGGTACCACTCTCTGGTATTAAATGAAGAACGCATTGGACATATGCGCAAAGCTACTTTCTGATTCGGAGTAATCAAAGGATCTTTGTAACATTATGTCACGCCTCCCGAAAGTATATTTAGGGTATTCACTACCACACATTTGCAATTCTCATGAACCGGAAGGGGATTTCAGCAATGACCAAACGCACCAGGGTTGCAGCTCCGGCCCTGGTTCGCTATGGGACATGCGTGCCGCGTGGCGAGCACACGAAAGCCCGCCGACCGGCGAATTCCGGCGGACGGGCAAGGCTTTATTCGGAAGGTCGTATGACGCGGAAGCGCCGAAGGCGTGTGACGGCGGCCATGGTCGCCGGATGGAACCCGACCATCGACCGTGGCGAGGGCGCATGACGGTCTGGAACGTCGCCGGCCTGCTGGCGGCCGGCTATCTGCTGCTGCTGGCGCGCAGCGCCTGGAAGCAGGGCGAGTTCCGACAGTTCCTGCGCAGCCTCGCGATCGTCGCGGCGCTCGCCGCGACGATCGCGGCGGCGGTGGCCGTCACCGCCGCCCTGGACGGGGGCTGACCGAGGGCACGCAGGCCCGCCGGTGCCCCCCCGCCGGTCACACCTCGTCGCGCTCGTGCGCCAGCCGCATCAGCACATACTGCCGCATCATCTGATTGCGGAAGCGGTAGCGTATCCGCCCCGGCTCCGGCACCGGCACCAGCACGCCGCCGTGGTCGTCACCGGCCAGCCGGGCCAGCAGTTCGTCGACGCCCGGCGCCGGTTCGGCGGGATCGGCAATTTCCTCGGGATCGAAGGTGCCGAATTCGTCGGCCGGGCACAGGGCGGCGGCGTGCAGCGCATCCTCCAGCGCGGCGCGGCGCGCACCGGCCAGGGCGCGGTTGTAGGAGTCGACGATGCCGCGCTCGGCCTCCTGCAGGCAGCGGGTCACGGCGTAGGAGAGATCTTCGCGATCGACCTGCGGCGAGTTGCGGCTGACCGCGCTGCGCGCCGAATGCAGGCCGAGGAGCTGGGCGTAGTACGGCAGGCCGCGCGCGAAGTCGGCGATCCGCCGCACCGTTTCCGGCGCGAAGGCGATGCCGGCGTTTTCGCCGCCCGCGTCGATCAGGCGCTGGATTTCCGCGTCGGTCATCAGCGGCAGGTGCACCGGCACCAGCGAGCGCTGGATCGACGGATGCTTGCCGAGCAGCTGGTCGAGGTTCTCCGCCACGCCGACCACCAGCAGCGTCACCGGGATCGAACTGTCGGTGAGGTTCTTGAAGAGTTCGGCCAGCTTGTTGCGGAAGTCCTCGTCGGTGATGCGGTCGTATTCGTCGAGGATGAGCAGCGCGTGCGTGCCGTGCACACCCGAAAGCACCTCGTTCAGTTCGGTGACGCTGAAGGTGCCCTCCGGCAGCAGCTCGTTGAAGCTGGCGAAGGTCCGGCGCGACGCGAACGGGTTGTCGACGGCGGTGCGGTAATAGGTGGAGGGGATCTTCTTCAGGAAGTGGCGGAAGATGTCCTCGAACGTCAGCTCCGAACTGCAGGTCTGCTTCAGCGACAGATAGCCGGCCTGCGCCGCCGTCTGCTGGATGGCGTTGGCCAGCGAGGTCTTGCCGCGCCCGCGGTCGCCGAACAGGATGACGTGCGCCCGCTCCTCCTCGATGGCCGAGATGATGCGCCTCAGCGTGTCGGTGCGGCCGACGAACAGCGCGTTCAACTGCTGCTTCGGCCTCGTCGGCGTGAAGGCCTCGCGCAGCCGGCCGTTCACCTCCGGCGTCAACCCGGTGAGCAAGGCCGGCTCGGCGGTGCGCGGCCCGCGCAGGCCGCCGCCGACCGGCAGCTGGAATCGCGGCAGGTCGGTGTCGGCGCCCGGGACCGGACGCCCCTGCTGGACCGGCGCCAGGCCGGCGCGCATTCCCTCGCCGCCGCCGGCCATTCTTCCGGTCCCCGTCAACCCACCCGCCGCCAACCCACCCGCTGCCAACCCGTTGACGGCCGGATGCAGGCGCGGTCCGACCTGCGGCCCGGCCATCGGTCCCGACTGGCGGGCGACCGGCTTCATGCCCCCGCCCGAGGCCGCCGACAGGCCCTCGTCCGCCGCGGCTGCGCGCCTCTTCCGAAAGAAATTCCGCATTGCTTGCGTGTCCCGGCAGTCTCGTGAAGGTCGCTCGTGATGGCCGCTCGCTCCGGCGGCGCGGGGAAGTCCCACGGCGCACCCCGGACGACGGCGTGACGCTCCGCATTTAATCAACGGACGCGCCGCCGACTGCCTGAGATTTCGGATATTATACGGATGCGGAACACCGGCCGGGGGACCCCATGGATGCCGGGCGGCGGGTGGAAGAAGAACGGTACCACCTTTGCTTTCGTTGGCCGCGCCCCCGCACGACCGCATGCTTGGTACCGGAATCCCGCCGGAAGCGCCGCCTTACAGGCCGAGCGCGTGGCCGACCAGCGTCCAGCCGTAAAGCGTTCCCAGCAGGGTAACCAGGGTGAAGAACTCGCGCACGAACCGCAGGACCGACATGGCGACCTCCCTCTCCTCGTTTGGCCTCTCAGCGTTTGGCCATTCATCGCGTGGTGAGAGGAATCATGCGGGAACGTTAGCAGAACATCAAGTGGAAAGTTCGCTTTTCGTTCCCTTTGGCGGCGGATCGTGCGTCCGTTCCGTCTGGTGCGCCGGGGTCCGACTGATATAAACCTGTCGTCGGGAAGGCGCCGCAGCCGCGATTCCGGGCGATGGCGCCGGTGCACGGACCCCACCGCCCCACACGCGGGTTATCAGGTGCGGGAATGGGGAATTCCATCGCATGGACACGACGCACCAGACCTCTTCCGAAACACCCGCGCCGAACCGGATGCCGGCCCTGGTCCTGGGTGCGCTGGGGGTGGTCTACGGCGACATCGGCACCAGCCCGCTGTACACCCTGCGCGAGGCGTTCGGCGAGACCGGCGGCCTGCCGGTGCAGGAGGCGACGGTGCTCGGCGTCCTGTCGCTGGTCTTCTGGGCGCTGATCGTCGTCGTCACCATCAAGTACGTCGCCGTCGTCATGCGCGCCGACAACAAGGGCGAGGGCGGCGTGCTGGCGCTGGGCTCGCTGGCGCAGCGCGGGGTGGCCGGGCCGCGCGGGCAGCGCGCGCTGATCGGCCTCGCCATCCTCGGCATGGCGCTGTTCTATGGCGACAGCCTGATCACCCCGGCCATTTCGGTGCTGAGCGCGGTCGAGGGGCTGAAGATCGCCACCCCCGTGTTCGAGCCGTTCGTGGTGCCGATCACGCTGGTCGTCATCTGCGCCCTGTTCCTGGTCCAGACGCAGGGCACGGGGCGCGTCGGCGGGCTGTTCGGGCCGATCATGGCCCTGTGGTTCACCGTGCTGGCGGTCATGGGGATCGTGCAGATCGTGCATTGGCCGGACGTGCTGCGCGCGCTCAACCCGGCCTACGCGTTCCAGCTCTTCATCGACCACCGGCTGACGGCCTTCTTCGCGCTGGGCGCGGTCGTGCTGTCGGTCACCGGGGCGGAGGCGCTGTACGCCGACATGGGGCACTTCGGACGCCAGCCCATCCGTCTGGCATGGCTGTTCCTGGTGTTGCCGTCGCTGCTGCTGAACTATTTCGGGCAGGGCGCGCTGCTGCTGCACGTCGCCGAATCGCTGGAGAACCCCTTCTACCACATGGCGCCCGCCTGGGCCCTCTACCCGCTGGTGGTGCTGGCGACGATGGCGACGGTGATCGCCAGCCAGGCCGTCATCTCCGGCGCCTTCTCGCTGACGCGGCAGGCGGTGCAGCTCGGCTACCTGCCGCGGCGCGAGATCCGCCACACCTCCGAGCACGAGATCGGGCAGGTCTACATCCCGCGCAACAACTGGCTGCTGATGGTCGGCGTCCTGCTGCTGGTCGTCGGCTTCGGTTCCTCCAGCAACCTCGCCGCCGCCTACGGCGTGTCGGTGACGGGCGCCATGGTGATCGACACCATCCTCGCCGCCGTCGTGGCGCTGACCCTGTGGCGGTGGCGCCCCATCGTGGTCGCGCTGGCCTTCACCGCCTTCCTGATCGTCGACATGGCCCTGTTCGGCGCCACGCTCCTCAAGGTGCCGCAGGGCGGCTGGTTCCCGCTGGTGGTGGCGCTGGGCGTCTTTTTGCTGATGACGACGTGGCGCAAGGGCCGCGTCGTCCTGTCCCAGCGGCTGTACGAGGACTCCCTGCCGCTGGAGATGTTCCTCGACCGCATCAAGCCCGAATCGCCGATGCGCGTCGCCGGCACCGCCGTGTTCATGACCGGCAACGCCGACGTCGTGCCGCACGTGCTGCTGCACAACATCAAGCACAACAAGGTTCTGCACGAGCGGGTGATCATCATGACCGTGATCACCGACGACGTGCCGCGCGTCTACGAGGAGCGGGCGATCAGCGTCGACAAGCTGGGCAAGGGCTTCTTCCGGGTCGTCCTGCACTATGGCTACATGGAACAGCCGCACGTCCCGCAGGCGCTGGAGCGCTGCCGCAAGTACGGCCTGCACATCGACATGATGGAGACGTCGTTCTTCCTCGGCCGCGAGACGCTGATCCCGTCCCGCCGCAGCGGCCTGCCGACGTGGCGCGAGCCGCTGTTCATCGCGCTGTCCAAGACGGCGCTGTCGGCGACCGAGTTCTTCTGCATCCCGCCCGGCCGCGTCGTCGAGCTGGGCACGCAGGTGGAGATCTAGGGCGGCCCGGCCCGTCCTCAATCGCGGGCGACGATGGGGCCCAGGCTGTTGCGCACCGCCGCCGCCTTCAGCCGGCCGTCCTTCTTGATCGCCGCGACGAATTCGTCGACCCGCGCCAGCCACGCCGCGTCCCCCGGGGCCACGGCATAGGCGTAGGGCGTCACGTGCACCGGCGGATCGGGGACAATGAGCCGCGCCCAGGGGGCGAAGGCCAGCATGCGCACGCCATAGGGATAGTCGGTCAGGAAGGCGTCGGCGCGGCCCGACTGCACCTCGTCCTCGCGCTCCTGCGGGCGGGCGACGGCGACGATTCGGGCGCGGCGCACGTGTTCACGCGCGAAGGTGTCCATCAGCGTGCCGGTCTGCACCGCCACCACCATGCCGTCGCGGTCGATGTCCGCCCATTCCTTGATGTGCGGGTTGGTCCGCGTGGTGACGGCGTAGATGTCGCTGCGCAGGTAGGGCTGGCTGAACGCCACCCGCTGGGCGCGCGCCGGCGTGGCGCCGATGGCGAACATGCCGATGTCGCAGCGGTCGGCCAGCAGGTCGTCGATGAACTTGGCGAAGCTGGTCTCGACGAAGCTCACCCGCACGCCCAGATCGGCGGCGAAGGCGCGCGCCAGCTCGATGTCGATGCCCTGAAGCTCGCCGGTGCGCTCGTTGCGGTAGGAGATGGAGTAATAGTCCGGCCACATGCACACACGCAGCGTGCCGGTCTCCTGCACCCGCTGCGCGCGCCCCTGGGCCGCCGCGGGTGCCGGCGCCGACACCGACAGCAGCGCGCCCATCATCAGGACCGCCAACCATCGGCAGCCCCGCCCCTTCCCCGACACCATTCCCACGACACACCTCCCAGCCGGTCACAACCCCGTCGCTTGCGCGACGGCGAGCGACACTCTACCCTTTTTCATAGCCGTTTCGGAGGGGGTCCGTGCGGCGAACGGCAGGGGACGTGGGCGCGACGATGAAAAGGCACGGTGTCTTCCTGAATCCGGGCGGCATGCTGGCGTTCGCGCTCATTTCCGTGGCGGCGTTGCTGTTCGACCTCGGCTACCAGTTCCACGTCGGCCGTTCGCTGTCCCTGCAAAAGGCCGAACACGCCCTGACCAACCTGGCGAGCGCGCTGGAGGCCAGCACCACCCGCACGGTGCAGGCGGTGGACGTCACCCTGGCGTCCATCACCGACGCCTTCGCCACCGGCATGCCCGAGCGCGCCGGCGAGCGGACCGAGGCGCTGGCGCTGTTGGGGGAACGGCTGCGCCGCTCGCCGCACCTGCGCTCGCTCACCCTGCTCGACGCCCGCGGGCGCACCGTGGTCACCACGGAAGACGCGCAGCTGGCCGGCGTTCCCTTCGTCGACCGCGACTTCTTCCGCATGCAGGAACTGGGGAAGGCCAAGGGCCTGTTTATCGGCCTGCCGGTGCGCGGCCGCAACCTCGTGCTGCCGCCGCTGCCCGACGACCACTCGGGGCGCTGGCTGCTGCCCATGAGCCGGGCGGTCCGCGACGCGGGCGGCGGCTTCCTCGGCGTCGTCGTCGCCTCGGTCAATCCCGAATATCTGCAGGGCATCTACGGCGCCGTGCAGGAGGGTGGTGCCAGCGCCGTCGCGCTGTACCGCTACGACGGCGTGCTGCTGACCGCCGTGCCACCCGACACCGACCAGATCGGCCGCGCCGACGCGGACAGCGACCTGTTCACGGTCCGGCTGGCGCGCGCCGAACACGGCGTCTTCCATGCCGAGGCCCCTGGCGGGCGCACGCACATCACCGCCTACCGGGCCACGCCCGTCTGGCCGCTGGTCCTCACCATCAGCCGGGACGAGGCCGAGGAACTGGCGGGGTGGCGCGGCAACCTGATGGCCGGCGGTCTGATCGCCGGCGGCTTCATCGTGGTGATCGCGCTGTTCGCGGTGACCCTCATCCGCTCCATCGGGCTGGTGCGCCGGCAGGCCGTGGCCCTGCACGAGGGCAACGCCCGCCTGGAAGCCATCCTGGAAACCGCCGTCGAAGGCATCCTGACCATCCGCGCCGACGGCATCGTCGAAAGCGCCAACCCGGCCGCCCACCGCATCTTCGGATACGCCCCCGGCGACCTGGCCGGCCGCGACATCGCCGCGCTGATCCCGCCCGAGCAGCAGCCCGGCGACGAGCGCGGCGGGCGCGCGGCCGCCGATTCGATGCCGCGGCTGCCGGCCGGCGTGGGCCGGGAGGTGGCGGCCGTGCGCCAGGACGGCGAGGTCTTCCCGCTCGACGTCTCGGTGGCGGCCGTGCCGGCCGAGGGCGGCACCCTGTACGCCGCCATCGTCCGCGACCTGTCCGAGCGCAAGCGGGCCGAGCAGGACCTGCGCGAGGCGAAGGAGCGGGCGGAGGCCGGCCAGCGCCTGAAGATGGAATTCCTGGCGACCATGAGCCACGAGATCCGCACGCCGATGAACGGCGTGATCGGCATGGCCGGCCTGCTGCTCGACACGCCGCTGGCGGAGGAGCAGCGGTCCTACGCCGCGACGATCCGCGACTCGGCGGAATCGCTGCTGGTCGTCATCAACGACATCCTGGACTTCTCGAAGATCGACGCCGGCAAGCTGAAGCTGGATGAGACCGAGTTCGAGCTGGTGCCGCTGGTCGAAAGCGTGGTCGAGATCCTCGCGCCCCGCGCGCTGACCAA
>DASWVP010000301.1:0-2179 GCA_036401175.1 Azospirillum sp.
GGCCACCTGGCGCTGGCCGAACGCGTTGTAGAGGGCGTTGTCGACCTCGCGCGCGGTGATGCCCAGGCGCGCCGCCGTGTCCTTGTCGATCTTCACGTACGCCTCGACGCCGTTCTCCTGCTGGTCGGTGTCCACGTCGACCAGCGCCGGCTGGCGCTTCATGGCTTCGGCCAGCCGCGTCGCCCACTGCCGCAAGTCGGCGGTGTTGTCGCTCTTGAGCGTGTACTGGTAGGTCGAATTGCTCTGCCGCCCTCCCATGCGCACGTCCTGCACCGGGTTGAGGAACAGCCGGAGGCCCGTCACCTGCTCGAGTTGCGGGCGCAATCGCGTCAGCACCGCCTGCGCACGCTCGTCGCGGTCGCGCTTGAGGTTGACGAACATGAAGCCGCCGCCCGCGCGCCCGCCGCCGGTGAAGCCCACCACCGTCTCCACCGCCGGGTCGGCCCGGATGATGTCCTGCAGCTGCCGGAGTTTTTGCTGCATCGCCTGGAACGAAATGCTCTGGTCGGCGCGCAAGCCGCCCTGGATCTGGCCACTGTCCTGCTGCGGGAAGAAGCCCTTGGGCGCCATGACGAACAGGTACACGTTCAGCCCGACCACCGCCAGGAAGATCGCCAGCACCAGCCACTGCGCGTGCAGCGCCCAGTCCAGCGAATGTTCGTAGCCGCGCTGCATGCGGGCGAAGCCGCGCTCGAACCAGCGAGACACCCGCCCCGGGGGCCGCTCGTGCGCGTCGCGCCGCAACAGCCACGCACACATCATCGGCGTGGTGGTCAGCGAGATCACCAGCGAGATCAGCACCGCCGCCGACAGCGTGACGGCGAACTCGTGGAACATGCGTCCTACCTGGCCGCCCATGAACAGCAGCGGAATGAAGACGGCCACCAGGGACAGGCTGATCGACAGCACCGTGAACCCCACTTCGCGCGCGCCGAGCAGCGCCGCGCGGAAGCGGTCCATGCCCGCCTCGACGTGGCGGGCGGTGTTCTCCAGCACCACGATGGCGTCGTCGACCACGAAGCCCGTCGCCACCGTGAGCGCCATCAGGCTCACGTTGTTGAGGGAGAAGCCCAGCAGATACATCACGCCGAAGGTGCCAAGCAGCGACACGATGGTCGCCACGGCGGGGATCAGCGTGGCGCGCGCGCTGCGCAGGAAGGCGCTGACCACCAGCACCACCAGCACCACGGCGATCGCGAGCGTCACCTCCACTTCGTGCAGCGACGCCCGGATCGAGTGGGTGCGGTCGGTCGCCACCTCCAGCCGGATGTCGGACGGCAACTGCTCCTGCAGCTCCGGCAGCAAGGCGCGCACTGCGTCCACCGTCTCGATGGCGTTGGCGCCCGGCTGCAGCGTCACCAGCACGATGACGGCCGGGTTGCCGTTGAACAGGCCCAGCGTGTTGACGTTCTCCACGCTGTCGATCACCTGCGCCACGTCGGCCAGGCGGATCGCGGCCCCATCGCGCCACGCCACCACCAGGTCGCGGTAGTCGCTGGCCATCGGCCGGCCGCCGTCGTCGGCGCGGGTGCCGGTGTAGATCTGCAACTGGCGCCCCGCGCCTTCGATGCTGCCCTTGGGCCGGTTCGGGTTGCTGGCCTGCAGGGCGGCGCGCACGTCCTCGGTGCTCACGCCCCACTTGGCGAGCGCGAACGGCAGCAGCTCGACGCGCACCGCCGGCAGCGATCCGCCGCCCAGCTCCACGTCGCCGACGCCGCGCACCTGCGCGATCTTCTGCTGCACGATGTTGGAGACCGCCTCGTAGATCTGCCCCGCCGAGCGCGTCGGCGAAGTCAGCGCCAGGATCACCACGGGGGCGGCCGCGGGGTTGACCTTGCGGTAGGTGGGATTGCTGCGCAGCGTGGACGGCAGGTCGGCGCGGGCGGCGTTGATGGCGGCCTGCACCTCGCGGGCGGCGGCGTCGATGTTGCGGCTGAGATCGAACTGCAGCGTGATGCGGGTCTGGCCGTTGCTGCTGTTGGAGGTGATCTCGTTGACGCCGGCGATCACGCCCAGCCGGCGCTCCAGGGGCGTGGCGACGCTGCTGGCCATGGTGTCGGGGCTGGCGCCGGGCAGGCTGGCGCGCACGCTGATGACGGGAAAGTCCACCTGCGGCAGCGGCGCGACCGGCAGGACGAAGAAGGCGGCGATGCCGGCCAGCGCGATCCAGACCGTGAGC
>DASWVP010000302.1:0-48898 GCA_036401175.1 Azospirillum sp.
GGGCGGCGCGCGCACCTACCTGATCGTCGCCGCCAGCCAGCGGGAAGCGCTCGACCGGCTGGTCCAGCGCTTTCCGCAGACGTCGGGCTACACCGTCGGCGCCGTGACGGCCTGCGGCCTCTTCACCGCCCGCAAGGGCCGCCCCGTCCGGCCGGAGGCGGCGGCGGCCGAGACCGCCGACCGCAAGCGGGCGTGAGAACCATCACTCCCCGATGAAGCGGGCGAAGGCCGACAACGGCTCGCGGTCGGTGCGGAAGCCGTTCTCGGGCGCGGCGGTGTCCTCCAGCCCGATGGCCATGCCGCACACCACCACCTGATCCTCGGGAATCCCGAGCTGCGCGCGGATCTGCGCATGGTAGGGGGCGAAGGCCGCCTGCGGGCAGGTGTGCAGGCCAAGCCCGCGCGCCGCCACCATCACCGACTGCACGAACATGCCGAGGTCGAGCCAGCTGCCGATCTCCAGCGCGCGGTCGATGGTGACGATCAGCCCCACCGGCGCGTCGAAGAAGCGGAAGTTGCGGGCGTGCTGCCGGCGCATGCGGCCGACGTCCGCCTTGCCGATGCCCAGCGCGCCGTACAGGCCCCAGCCACAGGCCCGCCGCCGCGACAGGTACGGTTCGGTGAAGCGGCGCGGGTAGTAGTCGTAGGGCCATTCCGGGTCGCCGCCGTTGAGGAAGGTCTCCTCCAGGACCCCGCGCAGCCGGTCCAGCGCCGCGCCGGTCACCACCGTGACCTTCCACGGCTGGATGTTGGAGCCGCTGGGCGCCCGGCTCGCCACCGTCAGCAGGTGTTCGAGCACGAAGCGCGGCACCGGCGTCGGCAGGAAGGCGCGCACCGACCGGCGGCCGGTGATCGCCTCCTCCGCGCTGGCGGCCGGGCTGGCGCCGCTGCTGCGCACGGTGTCTTCCCAGGCGGCCCAGTCGGCCGCCGTCGTATCCTCGGACAGGCTCATGCCTTCTCCCACGGGTTCAGAGGGTGACGGGATGGATGTGCTCCACCGCGAATCCGAAGCGGTCGGCCAGCCGTTCGGCGACGCGGCGGCGATGACAGACGCCGGGATCGGCTTCCAGGCACAGCAGGCAGCTCCGGCGAGCGCCGGCCAGTTCGGCGGCGCGGTGCAGATCGGCGTCCGCCTCGGCCGTGTCGAGCCGTTGTTCGACGATGCTCCAGAAGCGTTCATGGTCCTTCTGGCGCGCGGCTTCCCGCCCTTCGGCCGGGGTGCCCAGCGCCTTGAGATGGACGTAGTCGATGCCGGCCGCCTGCAAGGCCGCGCGCAACGGCCCCTTGGAGAAACCGGCGCGGCGCGACAGCGGCAGCTCGCGAACGTCCAGCACCGCCTCGACGCCGGCTTCGCGCAGCGCCGCTATCAGCGCGTCCGGCGAGGCGCGTTCGTAGCCGATGGTCCAGATCACGGGCGCCTGCGGCATGCGGATCTCCTGCGGGATAGCGGTGCCGGGCGAAGAGATGACCACGAACGGCCCTCCGAACAAGGCCACGGCATGGCATGGGGTGTATGCAAGCACCCACATGGACCCGCCGCCCCAGGGTGGATAAGAACAGGGCGTACAATCAATTCATGAGGAAACGCATGCTGACGCTCTATTATTCGCCCGGCGCCTGTTCCCTGGCCTCGCACATCGCCCTGGAGGAGACCGGCGCCCCGTTCGAGGCGCGCCCGGTGATCCTGGCCAAGGGCGAGCAGCGCACGCCGGAGTACATGGCGATCAACCCCCGCGCCCGCGTGCCGGCCCTGCGCGTCGACGGCGGCGAGGTGCTGACCGAGAACCCGGCGATCCTCACCCACCTCGCCCGGCGGTTCCCCGAGGCGGGTCTGCTGCCCGCCGACCCGCTGGCCGAGGCGCGCTGCCTGTCGCTGATGGCCTTCCTGTCGAGCACCGTGCACCCCGCCTTCGCGCACATCTTCCGCCCCGAGCGCTTCGCCGACGACACGGCGGCCCACCCGGCGATCAAGGAGACGGGCCGGCGCGTGTTTTTCGACTGCCTGAAGGAGATCGACGGGCTGCTCGCCGGCAAGGAGTGGGTGCAGGGTTCCTACACGGTCTGCGACCCGTACCTGCTGGTCTTCTACTGGTGGGGCATGCGCATCGAACTGCCGGTGGCCGAGCTTGCCAACTACACCGCGCACAAGCAGCGCATGCTCGCCCGCCCGGCCGTGCGCCGCGCCATCGAACGCGAGGGCATTCCGCTGGCGTGACGGGCATGTTGGGCCGCCCTTCGGTTGGCCCAACCTACGAGGCACTGTAGGTTGGGCCAAGCGCCAGCGCGGCCCAACGTCGACCGCTACCCCAACGCCCGGACTACCCGCACGCGCTGGTGGTCGTCCAGGATGGCGATCTTCATGCGCGTCGCCGCACGCTGATCAGCAGCACGCCCGCCATGACCAGCACGGCCCCGGCGGCCTGCGCCGCGGTCACCGCCTCGCCCAGGATCAGGGCGCCCAGCGCGGCGGCCGACACCGGCCCCAGCGCGCCCAGCAGGGCCACCGTGTTGGCGCCCACCCGCCGCAGCGCCTCCGCCGTCATGAATACGGGCAGCACCGTGCACGCCACCGCCATCAGCACCGACAACCCATAGACCTGCCACGGCAGGTCGAGCGCCGAGAACGGGCGCAGCACGACGAACTGCGCGATGCAGCAGACGCTGGCCGCCGTCATGCCATAGGCCGTGAAGCGCATCGAGCCGACACGCTCGACCACCTGGCTGCCGGCCACGAGGTAGACGGCGTAGCAGACGGCCCCGCCGAACACCAACGCCGCGCCTAGCGCGATGTCGGCCCCGCCGTGCCCCCACTCGCTGGACAGCACGAGCGCCACCCCGGCGTATGAGATGACCAGCGACGCCACCTCGCGCGCCCGGATCGGCTTGGCGAGGAACAGCGCGGACAGCACCACGACGATGGTCGGATACAGGAACAGCAGCAGCCGCCCGATGCCGGCCGAGACGTACTGCAAGCCCAGGAAATCCAGGAAGCTAGCCACGTAATAGCTGGTGATGCCCAGCGCCAGGGTGGCCGCCAGCGTGCGCCCGGTCATCGGCACGCCGCCGCGCCGCGCCCGGCTCCACACCGCCACCGCCAGGAAGAACGGCAGCGAGAACAGCATGCGCAGCATCAGCAGCGTGATCGGGTCGACGCCATAGCCGTAGGCCAGCTTGATGATCACCGGCCGCACGGAAAAGGCCAGCACGCCCGCCGTCGCCAGCAGCAGGCCGCTGATCCAGAAGGCGGGCCGCTCCGCCAAGGCCGGTTGAATGTCCGTCGCCCGCATGCCCGCCACCCGTCGCTGTCCGCCGCCTGTATACGATGGTTGCGGCGCGGATGCCCGGTGTGTCCGGCGGATTGCTGGTATGCGCCGCGCACCGCTGGCGCGCGGATTTTACCGCTTGCCGCCCGGCGGACGATCGGATGACCTGTCGGCCGGCCTGGACAGCACCGATGGCCGCCGCTATCTACCACACACGAAGCACGCGGAGGTCGGACCCATGGGCGGCGCCATCAAGCCGGCGAAACTGGCGGACGCCATCGCCGATCACCTGCAAAAGCTGATCCTCGAAGGCACGCTGCGCCCCGGCGAGAAGCTGCTGCCCGAGCGCGAGCTGTCGGAGAAGCTGCAGGTGTCCCGCCCGCCGCTGCGCGACGCGCTGGCCAAGCTGGAAAAGCTCGG
The DNA here is from genome assembly GCA_036401175.1 of Azospirillum sp. Taxonomy (GTDB): domain Bacteria; phylum Pseudomonadota; class Alphaproteobacteria; order Azospirillales; family Azospirillaceae; genus Azospirillum. The sequence continues at coordinate 3,684 of DASWVP010000302.1, forward strand.
GCTGCTGGTGACCGAGCACAGCGGAACCCATGTCGCGCACTTCCTGTCGCCGCTGTCGCAGCCGCTGGCGGCGCTGCTGCAATCCGACCCGCGCACGACCTTCGACTATCTGGAATACCGCGGCGTGGTCGAGGGGGCGGCGGCGCGGATGGCCGCCGAGCGCGCCACCGAGGCCGACCGTCAGGCGATATCCGAGTGCATCGAGCGCATGCGCGCCGCGCACGGCAACGAGGATTCGACGGAGGAGGCCTCGGCCGACGCCGACCTGCACATCCTGATCTACGAGGCGACGCACAACACCGTCATGCTGCACCTCATGCGCGCCCTGTCGGATCTGCTGCGCAACGACGTCTTCTACAACCGGGCGCGCCTCTATTCCCAGCCGCGCGTGCGCGAGACGCTGCTGGAACAGCACCTCGCCATCGCCGAGGCGGTCGTCAAGGGCGACGGCGACGCCGCGCGCGCCGCCGCCGAGGCGCACGTCGTCTTCACCCACCGCACGCTGGAGAAGATCCGCGACGACGACGCGCGCCTGGAAGTGTCGCTGCGCCGCATCGGCCGCAACGAACTGGTGGACGCCGGCAAGTAGGCCGGCACCGTTGGGTTTTCGCTGGCGCTCAACCCAACCTACGGGCCAACCTACGGGCCAACCTACGGGCCAACCTACGGGAACGTGCCGCGTAGGTTGGGTTGAGGCCAAAGCCGAAAACCCAACGTCACGCACCCGGCATCAGAGGCGTGTGCGCGCGAAGGGGTTGCGCAGGCGCGAGCCGAAGGCGGCGACGCGCGACTCCCGCCAGGAAATGGCGTTGACGCCGCCCTGCGGCAGCACCGTCACCGAGGTGACGCCGGGCTGGTGCCGCAGCCACCCCTTCACCTTCTCCTCCAGGCGGGCGACGTCCTGCTCGCCGGCCGCATCGAACTCGATGGAGACGTTGACGCACGTCTTCATGATGCACCTCCCTTGTTGAGCCGTCCCCCTGGAAACAGCCGGGGCGCCGATGCGCTCCCCAGGCAAGGACGGAAGCGCCGGGACGGGGGCGTCCCGGCGCGTTCACAGCGGACCCGCGTCGCGCCGGCCTCAATGCACCGACGCACCCCGGCCGCCGATGGCGAAGCCGAGCGGCGGGCGTTCGGGCGCCTTGAAGCCGTGCGGGCCATCCTCCACGCCGTGGCCGTCCAAGGCCAGCCGGCCGTCCACCACCGACAGGGTCAGCGTGGTGCGCTCGTCCACCGCGCCGTCGAGCAGCCGTTCGGCGATGGGGTCCTCGACATGGTTCTGCACCGCCCGCTTCAGCGGACGCGCGCCGAACGCCGGGTCCCAGCCAAGCTCGGCCAGACGGCGGCACGCCGCCTCGTCCGCCACCAGCGTCAGGCCGCGCTCGGCCAGCCGCTCGTTGACGCGGGCCAGTTGGATATCGACGATGCGGGCCATCTGCTCGCGCCCCAGGCGGCGGAACAGCAGCACGTCGTCCAGCCGGTTCAGGAACTCCGGCCGGAAGGCCCGGCGCACGGCGTCCATCACCTCGACCCGCGCACCCTCCATCCCGTCGTCCTCGCCCAGCGTCGACAGCGCCTCGGCACCCAGGTTCGACGTCATGATGAGGATGGCGTGGCGGAAGTCGGCCGTGCGCCCCTGCCCGTCCGTCAACCGCCCGTCGTCCAGCGCCTGGAGCAGCACGTTCAGCACGTCCGGGTGCGCCTTCTCGACCTCGTCGAGCAGGACGACCTGATAGGGCCGGCGGCGGATCTTCTCGGCCAGCGAGCCGCCGTCGTCATAGCCGACGTAGCCCGGCGGCGAGCCGATCATGCGGCTGACCGCGTGCTTCTCCATGTACTCGGACATGTCCAGCCGGGTGACCGCGTTCTCGTCGTCGAACAGGAACGCCGCCAGCGCCTTCGCCAGTTCGGTCTTGCCGACGCCGGTGGGGCCGAGGAACAGGAACGAGCCGGTCGGCCGGTTCGGGTCCTTCAGCCCGGCGCGGGCGCGCCGCACCGCCTTCGACACCGCGCGCACGGCCTCCGCCTGCCCCACCACGCGGGTGGCCAGACGGTCCTCCATGCCCTTCAGGCGCTCGCGTTCACCCTCCAGCATGCGGTCCACGGGAATGCCGGTCCAGCGGGTGACGACGGCGGCGATGTCCTTCGACGTCACCTCCTCGCGTTCCGTGCTGGCGCGGGATTCGGCCTCGGCCAGACGCTTTTCCAGGTCGGGGATGACGCCGTAGGCCAGCTCGCCGGCCTTCGCCCAGTCGCCGTCGCGCTGCGCGCGCTCCAGCGTGGTGCGGGCCTGATCCAGTTCTTCCTTCAGGCGCCGGCCCTCGGTGCGGCGACTCTGCGAGGCGCGCCATTCCTCTTCCATGGAGCCCTGGCGCTGCTCGGCCTCGGCCAGTTCGCCTTCCAGCTTCTCCAGGCGCTCGCGCGAGGCGACGTCGGGTTCGGCCTTCAGCGCCTCGCGCTCGATCTTCAATTGCGCCACGCGGCGGCCGACGGCGTCCAGCGCCTCCGGCTTGCTGTCGATCGCCATGCGCAGGCGCGAGGCGGCCTCGTCCACCAGATCGATGGCCTTGTCGGGCAGCCGGCGGTCGGCGATGTAGCGGGCGGACAGACTCACCGCCGCGACCACCGCCGCGTCGGCGATGCGCACGCCGTGGTGCACCTCGTACTTGCCCTTGATGCCGCGCAGGATCGACACCGCGTCCTCGGCCGAGGGCTCGTCCACGTTCACCGGCTGGAAGCGCCGCGCCAGCGCCGCGTCCTTCTCGATGTAGCGGCGGTACTCGTCCGGCGTGGTGGCGCCGACGCAGCGCAGCTCGCCGCGCGCCAGCGCGGGCTTCAGCATGTTGGCGGCGTCCATCGCGCCATCGGCGCGGCCGGCGCCGATCAGGCTGTGCAGCTCGTCGATGAACAGGATGATGCGCCCGTCCGCCGCCTGCACCTCGCCCAGCACGGCCTTCAGCCGCTCCTCGAACTCACCGCGGAACTTGGCGCCGGCCAGCAGTGCGGTGAGGTCGAGCGCCAGCACGCGCCGGTCCTTCAGCCCCCCCGGCACGTCGCCGGCGGCCAGACGCTGGGCCAGCCCTTCCACCACGGCGGTCTTGCCGACGCCGGGTTCGCCGATCAGCACGGGGTTGTTCTTGGTGCGCCGGGCGAGGACCTGGATGGTGCGGCGGATCTCGTCGTCACGGCCGATGACGGGGTCGAGCCGGCCCTGCCGGGCCTCCTCGGTCAGGTCGCGGGCGTACTTCTTCAGCGCGTCCCAGCCCTGCTCGGCCGTCTCGTCCTCGGCCTTGCGGCCCTGGCGCAGGCGCTGGACGGCGCCGGTCACGCCGGCCGGATCGACACCGGCGCGGGTGAACAGGGCGTGCATGGGGCCGCTTTGCGCCGCCAGACTCTCCAGCAGGCGTTCGGCGGTGACGAAGCGGTCGCCGGCGGTCCGCGCCGCCTCGACCGAGCCTTGCAGCACCTCGGCCAGCGCCGGGGACATGTAGATGGGGTGCGGGCCCTGGCCGTTGACGCGCGGCTGAAGGGCCAGCGCCTCGTCGGCGGCGCTGCGCAGCAGGTCGGGATCGCCGCCGGCATCGCGCACCACGCGCGCGGCCAGCCCATCGGCGTCGTCCATCAGCGCCTTGACGAGATGTTCGGGGAGAAGCTGCTGGTGACGGCCGGCAAGCGCCGCCATCTGGGCGGCCTGGATCGCGCGCCGGGCGCGTTCCGTGAAGGTTTCGAAGTCCATCAGGCACTCCGCTATGGTGCCCGCCCTCCCATGAGGCGCGGGGGGCGCCGGTGGCGGCCCGCTGATGCGCAACCGCCCGTCACCCATGAGGGAAAGATGGAAACGCGACAGGGATGGGTCAAGATGAGCGCATCGGCGCGCGCGGCCCTGCGTCATGCACGGGACCGGACGCGTGTGCTATAGGGTCCATTTTTCAGGCATGGGCAGACGATGACGCGCGATCCGAACACCCGACCCGAGGACCCGTTCTGGAGCTTCTCGCTGGCCACCTACGCCCGGCCCGGCGTCGACCGGGCCTGCCTCGATCTGCAGGACCGGCTGGGGCTCGACGTGAACCTCGTGCTGTTCGCGCTGTGGGCGGGGGCCGGCTGCGGCGTGCGGCTCGCACCGGAAGAGATGCGGCGGCTGGCCGACGCGGTGGCCGCGTGGCGCCGCGACGTGGTGGCGCCGTTGCGCGGCGTGCGCCGTTCGCTGAAGGGCATGCCGGGCATGGAGCCGTTCCGCCTGCGCATCAAGGCGGCCGAGCTGGAATCCGAACGGCTCCAGCAGGTCACGCTGCGCACGCTGTCGGGCCTGAACCCCGGCGTCGGGGACCGGGGCGCGGCGGAGGCCAACCTGCGCCTGCTGCTGCCGGCGGAGGGGGTGGACGAGGATGCGGTCGCGCTGCTGCTGGATGCGGCGATGGGTGTATGACGTGCCGCCGTTGGGTTTTCGCTGCGCTCAACCCAACCTACGACGGACCGGCAGGTTGGGTTGAGGCCAAAGCCGAAAACCCAACGTCAGACCGTCTCCCCCGCGAACCGCCGCTCCATCGCGCGGCGGGTGCGCACGGCGTCGCTGTCGCGCTCCTCCACGTCGGCCCAGCGCACGATGGCGCCGGCCGGCACGTCGCGCAGCAGCCGGACGCCGTGCGCCAGGCCGATGGGCAGCGCGCCCTCGGCCAGGCTGCGTTCGGCCGGGACCGCCTTGCCCCAGACGGTGTAGCCGCCCTCCCCGTCCAGCGTCTCGCCGGCCTTCAGGGGGCGTTTGGCCACCGACGCCACGTCGCCACGGAAGGCCCGCGTCTGCCCCGTCGGCTCGCCGCGCAGCGCGGCGGACAGCACGGAGATGTTCAACTCCAGCCCGATCAGGTGAAAGGGCTTGTACATGGCCGCATACCGCCCGCTCGCGTCCGTCTTCAGCCCGTACTGCTTGAAGCACGCCGTAGCGTAGTCGTTGGACGCCTTCAGCACGACGTAGACGCCCCAGCGCAGGTCGCGGAACACCGGCCGGCCGTCGCGCTCCAGCGAGGAAACGACCTCCACCATCCCGTCCCGCTCCAGCACGCCGCCGGCCGCCCGCGCGCGCAGCAGGTGCGGCAGGTCGTCGACGCCGCAGGGCGGGAACAGCAGCCCGTCGGACGGCACGGCGAGGTCGCAGGCGTTGGCGATGGCCGCCATCTCGATGGCCGATTTGGTGCCGTCGAGGAAGGAGTTGAACATCTGCGGGTTCATGCCGCCGCGCGTCGCCTCCGCCGCCGTCAGGCCGTAGTGGCCCCAGACGTCGTCGGGGGTGACGGTGTGGTAGAGCGGCAGGTACTTGGTGCCCTTCCCCGCCGCCGCCACCTCGAACCCGCAGGCGCGCGCCCAGTCCACCAGTTCCGAGGTCAGCGCCGGCTGGTCGCCGTAGGCCATGGAATAGACCACGCCGCGCTCGCGCGCCTGCTCGGCCAGCAGCGGGCCGGCCAGCACGTCGGCCTCGACGTTGACCATGACGATGTGCTTGCCGGCCCGGATGGCGGCGCGGGCGTGCGTGATGCCGGCGGCGGGGTTGCCAGTCGCCTCGATCACCACCTCCACGTCCGGGTGGGCGCAGGCCGCCACGCCGGAGTCCAGGAAGGCGGTGCGGTCGATGCGCGCCGCGTCCCAGCCCACCGTGCGGCAGGCCGCCCGCGCCCGTTCGGGGTCGAGATCGGCGATGGCGGCGACCTCCAGCCCCGGCGTCGTCGGCACCTGGGACAGGAACATGGAGCCGAACTTGCCCGCCCCGATCAGCGCGGCGCGGACCGGCCGGCCATGCGCGGCGCGCTCCTGCAACAGGCGGAAGAGGTTCATGCCGCGGTCCTTTCCTCGCGCTTGCGGGCGTACTGCGCCAGCGCGTCGTCGGGCAGCGGCTCGATGGGGGTGAAGTCGCGGTGGGCGATCCACTCCGGCCGGGTCGGCTTGCGGATGTGGTTGGAAACCGCGCACAGCGTCAGATACACGATGGTCCGCCCATACGGCGTGATGTTCCCGGCCGAGCCGTGCACGAGGTTGCCGTGGAACATCAGCACGCCCCCCGGCTTGCCGGTCGGCGCCACGATGCCGCCCTCCGCCGCCAGACGCGCCACCGTGTCGTGGTCGAGCGTCCACAGCGGGTAGGAGGTGGTGCGCGTGTCGTGCCCGGCGGGAAGCACGCCCTGGCGGTGGCTCCTGGGGATCAGCATCAGCGGGCCGTTGATCGGCATCACCTCGTCCAGGAAGACGGCGATGTTCATGGCGCGCGGTTCCGGCATGCCGTCGTCGCGGGCCCAGGTGCCGTAGTCCTGGTGCCACTGCCAGACCTCGCCGTCGAAGGCCGCCTTGGCGTTCACCTTGAACTGGTGCATGTACAGCTTCTCGCCGAAAATCTGCTCGACGGGGCGGATCAGGCGCGGGTGGCGGCCCAGGATGCGGAACGCCTCGTTGTAGGTGTGCGCGGCGAAGGCGGTGCGCGGCGCCCCCGACGTCTCGCGCCACACCTCCGTACGGTCGGAGGCGTAGATCCTGCGGGCGTCCTCGCGCAGGATGCCGACCTCCTCGGCGGTGAAGCAGCCGGGCATGAACAGGTAGCCCAGTTCATCGAACTCGCGCCGTTGCGCGTCGGTCAGCGTCATGGTCGCTCCCTCCCTACCGGGCTCGTGGTGGCCCTTTCGCGGGAAGAAGCGTGGTGCGCCCGGCGGCGATGGTCAACCCACCATATTGTTGGATCCGCCAACCGTTATTGGCGGTCAAGCCGCCTCCCCCGCCGCCGCCAGCACGCGCCGGGCCTTGCGGGCGACCGCCTCGTCGATCATGCGGCCGTCGACGACGCCCACGCCCTTGGCGTTCTCGACCAGGATGCGCCGGGCCTCGGCGACCTGATCGGGCGTCGGCGTCAGCGCGTCGTTGATGGCGGCCACCTGCCGGGGGTGGATCGCCGCCTTGGCGGTGAAGCCCATGCGCACGGCGGCGCGCACCTCCACCTTCAGCCCCTCCTCGTCGGCGATGGCGAAGAAGGGCGAGTCGATGACGGCGACGCCGGCCAGCGCGGCGGCATTGACCACCCGCGCGCGCGCGCCCAGCAGCGGTTCCCACGCCACCTCGGCGCCCAGGTCGGCGGCAAGGTCGGCGGCGCCGAAGAACAGCGCGTCCAGCCGGGGGGTCGCCTGCGCGATGGCCTCCGCGCAGGCCACGCCGCGCGCCGTCTCGATCAGCGCCACGAGGCGCGTCGGCTTGGCCGCGCCGGTCAGCAGCCCGTCCACGAGGCGCAGGATGTCGGGCGAGTCCACCTTGGGGATCACCACCACGTCCGGCACCACCTCCGACCGGACCAGGGCCAGCAGGTCCTCCAGCCCGAAGTCCGTGGTCGGCGCGTTGAGGCGCAGCGCGCGGACGATGCGCCCGTCCGCCGGCTGGGCCAGCCAGTCGAGCGCGGCGCGGCGCGCCTCGGCCTTGTCGGGCAGGGCTACGGCGTCTTCCAGGTCGATGATCAGCACGTCGGCGCCGGCCTCGGCGGCGCGATCGAAGCGGTCGGCCCTGGTGGCCGGGGTGAACAGCCAGCTTCGCCGGCGCGTGCTCATGACACCCTCCGCAGCAGCGTGCGCCGCATGGGCTGGTCGAAGACGAACTCCCCGTCCACCTCGCGCCCCAGGGTGGCGAACTGCCGGCGCATCTCCGCCTCCACCAGCGGCAGGCGGGCGCGCCGCGCCGGGTCCACCGCCACCATACGGGCCAGGAAGTGCTCGGCGTCGGGGTGGCGGATGGTGGTCATGTAGACGGCATCCTCCACCAGCTCCAGGCCGGGCGGCGGGCGGTGCAGCGCCTCGAAGGCGGCCGCGCGGACCGCCGTCTCGTCCTCCATCGGGCGGACGGCGGCGAAGTACGGCCCCTCGGCGATCGGCTCCACGGCGACCAGCCGCCCGCCGGGCTTCAGCACCCGCGCCGCCTCCACCAGCGCCGGGGCCATGGCGTCCAGCGGCAGGTGGTGGAAGCTGTTGGAGTAAAGCACGACGTCCGCCGACGCATCCTCCAGCGGAAGATCCTCGCCGCGCCCGACCTTATAGCTCTCGCCGCCGACCGGCGCCGCGTTCAGCGCGCGGGTCAACTGCCCCTCGCTGATCTCGATGCCGACCGCGCGGGCACCCTGGCCGGCGAAGTGGCGCACGAGGCTGCCGTCGCCGCAGCCGACGTCCACCACCACCGCGCCTTCCGGTTCGACGACCTCGGCCAGCGCGTCCTTCAATCCCATGCGGCGCATCAGACGGCCTCCAGTTCGGCGGACATGGCGATCTGGCCGGTGTGGTCCAGCGCCCACAGCTCGGCCCCACCCAGGCGGGCCTTGCCGCACAGCGTGAAGGGGTGCACGTCGAACAGCGGCCGGCGCGCGCGGAAGCGGAAGCCGGTCACGCGGGCGCCGGGGTGGTTGCGCAGGAACAGGTCGACCAGCAGCGTCGCCGTCAGCGGCCCATGCACGATCAGCCCCGGATAGCCCTCCACCGCCTCGCAGTACGTGCGGTCGTAATGGATGCGGTGGCCGTTGAAGGTCAGGGCGGAGAAGCGGAACAGCAGCACCGGGTCGGGCGTCATCGGACGGTGCCAGTCGGCGACGGGCGGCGGTTCGCCCGCCGCCGCCGGCGCGGCCTCGCCGGGCCTGGGCGCCTCGCGGTAGACGATGTCGTGCACCTCGCGCACGGCGGTGCCGGCGCCGGTCATGATCTCGTGCACCACCTTGACGAACACCATGTCGCCCGAGCGCCCCGCCTTGTGCTCGACCCCGGCGATGGTGGAGCGGCGGCGCATGGCGTCGCCCAGCCGGACCGGGTGCAGGAACTTCAGATCGCCGCCCGCCCACATGCGCCGCGGCAGCGGCACCGGCGGCAGGAAGCCGCCGCGGTGCGGGTGGCCGTCCTGCGCGATCTCGCGCTGCGCCGCCTTGGGCAGGAAGTACAGCCAGTGGCCGAGCGGCGGCAGTTCGCCCGCCCGCCAGGGCGGATCGGTGTGGTCGAGCGTGGCGGCAAGGCCGTCGAGCGGGGCGGGCACGGCGACGTCCAGCCTCTCCTCCTCGCGGCCCGTCCATTCCCTCAAGGTATCGAAGCTCATGCGGCGAACTCCCTGCGCAACGCGTCCCCGTGTTGATCGAGCGCCGGCACGGGCCGGGCGTGAAACTCCTCGCCGCGCCAGATCACCGGCGGCGCCACACCCTTCACCGGACCGCTCGGCGTGTCCACCTCCATCCGCCGGAGATGCGGGTGGGCCGACAGGTCGGCCACGCTGTTCAGCGCGCCGAAGGCGATGCGGGCGCGCGTCAGGCGCTCCACCACCTGCTCCCGCGTCAGGGTGCGGAACACCGCGTCCAACGCCGCGTCGAGCGCCGGCCGGTTGACGACGCGCACGGCGTTGGTGGCGAAGCGCGGGTCATCGACGACGTCGGGGCGCCCCAACACCTCGGCGCAGAAGGTCCGCCACTCGCGTTCGTTCTGGATGGAGATCACCACCTGCCGGCCGTCGCCCATGGCGTAGACGCCGTAGGGCGCGATGGACGGGTGGTTGAGCCCGACGCGCGGCGGCGCGGCGCCGCCGTAATCCTGGTGCAGCAGCGGCACGGTCATCCAGTCGGCCGTCGAGTCGAACAGCGACACGGCGAAGCCCTTGCCCTTCCCCGTCCGCTCCCGCTCGAACAGCGCCTGCAAGACGCCGGCGTGGGCGTACATGCCGCAGGAGATGTCGACCACCGAGACGCCGACCCGCCCCGGCCGCTCCGGCGCGCCGGTGATGGAGGCCAGCCCCGTCTCGCTCTGGATCAGCAGGTCGTACGCCTTCATGTCGCGGTACGGCCCCTCCTCGCCATAGCCGCTGATGTCGCAGGTGATCAGGCGCGGGTGCTTCTCGCGCAAGGACGCCGTGCCGAAGCCGCCGCGCTCCGCCGCGCCGGGAATGAGGTTCTGCACGAACACGTCGGCCCTGGCGATCATGCGGTGCAAGACGGCGGCGTCGTCCGGGTTCTTGAGGTCGAGCGCGATCGACTCCTTGCCGCGGTTGAGCCAGACGAAGTACGCGCTTTCGCCGTGCGCGACATGGTCGTAGGCGCGCGCGAAGTCGCCTTCCGGCCGCTCCACCTTGATGACTCGGGCCCCCGCGTCGGCAAGGCGCGAGGTGCAGAAGGGGGCGGCGACCGCCTGCTCCACCGCCACCACGAGGATTCCGTCGAGCGGAAGCGTGCTCATACGACCTTCATTCCCTTTTGTTCCTCGTCATCCCCGCGAAGGCGGGGATCCACGCAGTTCGCGCCGACATCACGTCGAGGAAACATGGATCCCCGCCTTCGCGGGGATGACGTTCAAAAAACATACCTCAAAACGACTTCGGCATGCCCAGCACGTGCGTGCCGACGTGGCTGAGGATGAGGTTGGTGGAAATCGGCGCCACTTGGTAGAGGCGCGTTTCGCGGAACTTGCGCTCCACGTCGTACTCCTCGGCGAAGCCGAAGCCACCGTGCGTCTGCAGGCAGGTGTCGGCGGCGTGCCAGGATGCTTCAGACGCCACCAGCTTCGCCATGTTGGCCTCGGTGCCGCAGGGGCGGCCGGCATCGAACAGGGTGGCCGCCTTGCGCACCATCAGCGCCGCCGCCTCCGTCTCCACGTAATTGCGCGCGATGGGAAACTGGATCCCCTGGTTGGCGCCGATGGGGCGGCCGAACACCTCGCGCTGCTTGGCATACTCCGACGCGCGGTCGATGAAGAAGCGCGCGTCGCCGATGCATTCCGACGCGATCAGGACGCGCTCCGCGTTCATGCCGTCGAGGATGTAGCGGAAGCCCTTGCCCTCCTCGCCGATCAGGTTCGCGGCGGGGACCTCCAGGTTGTCGAAGAACAACTCGGTGGTGGCGTGGTTGATCATGGTGCGGATGGGCCGGATGGTCAGGCCGTTGCCCACCGCCGTGCGCAGATCGACCAGCAGCACGCTCATGCCCTCGGTCGGCTTGGCCGCCTCGTCGCGCGGCGTGGTGCGCGCCAGCAGAACCATCAGGTCGGAATGCTCGGCGCGGCTGATCCACACCTTCTGCCCGTTGACGATGTACTTGTCGCCTTCGCGCTTGGCGAAGGTGCGGATGCGCGTGGTGTCGGTGCCGCTGGTGGGTTCCGTCACGCCGAACGCCTGGAGCCGCAGCGTCCCCTCGGCGATGCCGGGCAAGTACGCCTGTTTCTGGGCCGCGCTGCCGTGCCGCAGGATGGTGCCCATCGTGTACATCTGCGCGTGGCAGGCGCCGCCGTTGCATCCCGACCGGTGGACCTCCTCCAGGATCGCCGTCGCCGCCCCCAGCCCAAGGCCGGAGCCGCCGTACTCCTCCGGAATCAGCACCGACAGGAAGCCGGCCTCGGTCAGCGCCCGCACGAACTCGGTCGGGTAGGCGCGCCCGGCGTCCAGCGCGCGCCAGTACTCGCCCGGGAAGCGGGCGCACAGCTTGCGGACGGACTCGCGGATCTCGGGAAACGTCTCGTCGTACGTCTCGGCGGTGGGCACGGCCCCCTCCCCTGTCTTTCCAGCTTTGCAGAAAGGTATGGATCGATTATGGTATGCGTCAACGACATAATTACGATGACCGTTATCGTAATTCGTTATAGCAAGAGGCACGGATCGGTATGGACATCCGGCACCTCGGAAACTTCCTGCATGTGGCGGAGCTGCAAAGCCTTTCGCGCGCCGCCTCGGTGCTGCGGGTGGCGCAGCCCGCGCTGTCGCGGCAGATCAAGGCGCTGGAGGAGGAGCTGGGGGTGCAGCTCCTGAACCGGCACGGCTGGGGCGTCACGCCGACTCCCGCCGGCCGGGTGATGATGGATCACGCGCGACGCGTGTTGAAGGAAGTGGGTGCGGCGCGCGACGCCGTGCAGGCCTACCAGTCGGAACCATCGGGCAGCGTCACCTTCGGTACGCCGACCTCGCTGGGGCTGGTCCTGCTGCCGGGGCTGGCGGCGCGGTTCCGGCGGCTGGTGCCCAAGGTGCGCCTGCATCTGGTGGAGGGGTTCAGCGCGTCCATCCATGAATGGGTGCTGTCGGGCCGCCTCGACCTCGCCGTGCTGTACGAGACCAAGACCATGGGCAGCCTGACCCTGTCGCCGCTGCTGGAGGAAACGATGACGCTGGTCGGCCCCGCCGGGCGCTTCACCGACGGCGCCGGGCTGGATCTGGCCGAGGTGGCGGGCCTGGACCTGCTGCTGCCGGCGCGCCCGCACCGGTTGCGCCTGCTCGTCGATCAGGCTTTCGCCGGGCGCGACCTGCAGTGCGAACCGGTCATCGAGGTGGACGCGCTGCCCGCTCTGATCGAGCTGGTGCGCATGGGCGAGGGGTGCACGCTGCTGCCCTTCTCCTGCGTGCACGCGCTGGTGCGGTCGGGCGCGCTCAGCGCCGCCACCGTGACCCCGACCATTCGCCGCTCGCTGGTGCTGGCCCGCCCGCCGGACCGCATCCCGACGCCGGCCACCGAAGCCCTGGAACGCGAGGTGCTCGCGTTCATCCGGGCCCAGGCGGACGACCTGCACTGGAGCATCCGCTACGACGCCCCCACCCCACAGCCCGCCACCGAAGCAGTCCGTAGGTTGGGTTGAGCGCAGCGAAAACCCAACACACGCTTCCAACCTCTTGGGAAGGACCGCATGTCTCTCCTCTGCGACCTCCGCGTGGTCGAGGTGACCGCCTTCATCGCCGCACCGCTGGGCGGCATGACGCTGGCCCAGCTCGGCGCCGACGTGATCCGCATCGACCCCATCGGCGGCAACATCGACTACCGCCGCTGGCCGCTCAGCGACGGCGGCACCAGCCTGTACTGGACCGGCCTCAACAAGGCCAAGCGGTCGGTGGCGCTGGCGCTCGACACGCCGGAGGGCAAGGAGATCGCCGCCGCGCTCATCACCGCGCCCGGCCCCGGCGGCGGCGTCCTGCTGACCAACCTGCCGGCCAGCGGCTGGATGGCCTACGAGGCGCTGTCGGCGCGGCGCGACGACCTGATCATGCTGCGCCTGACCGGCAACCCGGATGGTTCGTCGGCGGTTGACTACACGGTCAACTGCGCCAGCGGCTTTCCCGCCGCCACCGGGCGCGGCGGCGATCCGGTCAACCACGTGCTGCCGGCCTGGGACGTCGCCGCCGGTCTCTACCTCGCCACCGGCCTGCTGGCCGCCGAGCGGCAGCGGCTGCGCACCGGCCGGGGGCAGGAGGTCACGCTGTCGCTGGCCGACGTGATGCTGGCGACGGTCGGCAACCTGGGCTACCTCGCCGAGGTGCAGGTCAACGGCACCGTCCGCCAGCCCATCGGCAACGACCTGTACGGCGCCTATGGCCGCGACTTCCCCACCCGCGACGGGCGCCGGGCCATGGTCGTCGCCATCTCCAACCGCCAGTGGCGGGCCCTGGGCAAATCCACCGGGCTGGCCGACAGGCTGGCCATGATCGGGCCCATGATGGACGTGGACCTGAACGACGAGGGCGGCCGGTTCCAGGCGCGCGACGCCATCTCCGCCGTGCTCGCCCCGTGGTTCGCCGCGCGCACGCTGGACGAGGTGCGCGCGGCGCTCGACGGCACCGGCGTGCTGTGGGGCCCTTACCAGGACTTCGGCCAGCTGGTGGCCGAGGACCCGCGCTGCTCCACCGCCAACCCGCTGTTCCAGGAGGTCGAGCAGCCCGGCGTCGGCCGTCACCTGATGCCCGGCTCGCCGCTGGCCTTCGGCGCGGTTCCGCGCGACGCGTTGCGCCCGGCCCCCAATCTGGGCGAGCACACGGACGCCGTGCTGGCCGACGTGCTGGGCCTGTCCTCGGCCGAGATCGGCCGCCTGCATGATTCCGGCATCGTCGCCGGCCCGAAGGAAGCCTGAGCATGGAGAACCTCCTCGCCGCCGGACGCGCCGCCCTGTCGGCGGCCGAGTCCCTCGCCGCCGCCGGCCGGGCCGGCGTGTCCGCCCTGGTCGCCCCCGGCGGCCGCGCCGACGCCGCCCTGCTGGAGGCGCACCAGCACGCCGTGCACGGCCTCGCGTGGCAGGCGACCTATGTGGAGGCGCTGCGCCAGACGCTGGGCTGGGCCGAGCGGCTGGACGCCACCGGCCGTCTGGGCGGCGTGGAGGGCGCCATCCTGCGCCTGGGCTTCGCCGAATACCTCGCCCAGCTTGCCGGCGGCATCCCGATGAGCCAGGCCGAGTTCGCCCGCCCCGCCGACCTGGGCATCGACGCCGGGACGGTGGCGCGCTTCACCGCCGACGCCGGCCTCGCCCGCCTCGCCGAGCCGGCGGAGCTGGACGCGGCACGCGCCCTGCTGGGCCACGCCGTCGCCGACGGGCAGCACGGGGCGGCGGCGCTGGACAACGAAACGCTGGAGATGATGCGCGACCAGTTCACGCGCTTCGCCGACGCCGAGGTCGCGCCGCTGGCCCAGGGCATCCACCAGCGCGACGAACTGATCCCGCTGGACCTCATCACGAAGATGGCCGAACTGGGCGTCTTCGGCCTGACCGTGCCGGAGGAGCACGGCGGCCTCGGCCTCGGCAAGATCGCCATGTGTCTGGTGTCGGAGGTGCTGAGCCGGGGCTACATCGGCGTCGGCTCGCTGGGCACCCGCGCGGAGATCGCGGCCGAGCTGATCCGCTCCGCCGGGACGCCGGCGCAGAAGGAACGCTGGCTGCCGCGCATCGCGTCCGGCGAAATCCTGCCCACCGCCGTCTTCACCGAACCCGACACCGGCTCCGACCTCGGCTCGCTTCGCACCCGCGCGGTGCGCGACGGCGGCGTCTACCGCGTGTTCGGCGCCAAGACCTGGATCACGCACGGCGCGCGCTCCGACCTGATGACGCTGCTGGTGCGCACCGACCCGGCGACGGACGGCTACAAGGGCCTGTCCATGCTGCTGGCCGAAAAGCCGCGCGGCACCGAGGCCGATCCCTTCCCCGCCGAGGGCATGAGCGGCACGGAGATCCGCGTGCTGGGCTATCGCGGCATGAAGGAGTACGAAATCGGCTTCGACGGCTTCAGCGTGCCGGCCGACGCCCTGCTGGGCGGGGTCGAGGGCCAGGGCTTCAAGCAGCTGATGGAGACGTTCGAGAGCGCCCGCATCCAGACGGCGGCCCGCGCGCTGGGCGTGGCGCAGAACGCGCTGGAGCTGGGCGCCGCCTACGCCCACCAGCGCCGGCAGTTCGGCAAGCCGCTGATCGCCTTCCCGCGCGTGCACGGCAAGCTGGCGATGATGGCGGCGGAAACCATGATGGCCCGCCAGCTCTCCTACTTCGCCGCGCGCGAGAAGGACAGCGGCCGGCGCTGCGACATCGAGGCGGGCATGGCCAAGCTGCTGGCCGCCCGCGTGGCCTGGAGCAACGCCGACTGCGCCCTGCAGATCCACGGCGGCAACGGCTACGCCATCGAATACCCGATCAGCCGCGTCCTGTGCGACGCCCGCATCCTGTCCATCTTCGAAGGCGCGGCCGAGATCCAGGCGCAGGTCATCGCGCGGGGCCTGCTGGGGGGCAGGAACTAGCGGAACACGCCCTAAATGGCCGCCCGACGGCTAAGGACGTCGCGTTGCCGGAGCGGTCGACGGCGCGGCCGGCCTAGCGCACGGGGATGGTCAGCTCGAACATGGCGCCGCCGCCGGGCCGTGGCTGATAGCGGACGCCGCCGCCGTGCAGGTCGGCGATCGTCCTGACCAGATGCAGGCCGATCCCGGTTCCGGGGACGCCCGCGTTCGCCGGGCTGCGGAAGTACTTCTCGAAGATGCGTTCGGTCTGATCGGCCGGCACGCCGGGGCCGCGGTCGCGGACCGAGAACACCATCGACGCGCCGTCCCGGCGTGCCGTCACCTCGATCGGCCCGCCGGACGACGCGTAACGGCGGGCGTTGTCGATCAGGGCGTCCAGGGCGATGCCGAGCAGGTCCGGATCGGCGACGCATTCCCCCGGCAGGTCCCCAGCGTCGATGGTGAGGTCGTCGATGGTAAGGCCGTCGATGCCGTGGCCGCGCTGGCGCTCGGCCACCTGTTCGATCAGGCGCGCGGGAACGAACGGCCGGCGCTTCGCCGAAAGCTCCTCGTACCGTTCGTCGTTCAGGCAGGTTTCGACCAGATCGACGACACGGCGCACCGATTTGCGGATCACGCTCAGGCGGCTGCCGATCTCGTGCCGTTCCGCGTCCACGAACAGCTCCAGCACCTGCGCCGCGCTGTCGATGGTGGCCAGCGGCGTCTTGAACTCGTGCGTCGCCATGTCGATGAAGGCGCGCAGGCGCTGGCGGGCCAGCTGCTCGCCCGCCAGGGCGCGTTCGATGTCGCGGGTGCGCGCCGCGACCCGTTCCTCCAGTTCGATGTTGGTTTCGCGCAGGGCGTGGGCGCGGCGCCCGCGCAGCACGAACAGGATCGAGACGGCCACAAGCACGGCGCACAGGAACAGGACGAAGGCGAGCCCCAGCAGCACTTCGACATAATAGGTCTCGAACAGCGACGGCTGGCGGAACCGGACCTCCGTTTCCGGCGGAAGATCGCGCTCGGCAATCCCCCAGCGCTTCAGTTGCCGCCAGTCGACGACCGCCTGGGTGGAATAATGGGTGTCGTCCCGCGCCGGGAGCGGCCGATCCCTGTCGAGCAGATCGAGGGCGGCGCGGATCGCGACCCGCCCGGCGACACCCCCATCGTTGACCTGCCCGCCCACCGCCCCGCTGCCGATGTCGGAGGCGAAAAGCACGTACATCGGCGCGGCGGACACCTTGGCCAGCCGGGCCGCCACGTCCTCGGGCCGGAAGTGCCGCCCGGTGTTGTCCATGGACACGTGGGTGTAGAAGACGACGCTGTCGTTCGGCAAGGCGGCCAGCGTGGCTTCCAGCTCCTCCAGCCGGAAATCGAAGATGTGTTCGACCCGAAGCCCGCGTTCGGTCCGCTGGGCCACGGCGCGCGTGATGATCTTCGCCAGATGGTGGGAGAGCTGGCCGTCGTCGGAAACGATGACCGCTTTCCGGGCCGTGGGCCGTTGGGCCAGCGCCATCGCCACGGTCTGGTCGATGTGCGGCCCCGTGGTCACCTTCACGGCCACGGCCTTGGCAAGACCCCCCAGGTCGTCGAAGTTCGGGAAGATGCCGACCATCGGGGCGCCGCCGAAGGCGTGCCGGCCGAATTCGGCGATGAATCCGATGGCGGGGGCGCCATCGGCGATGATCGCCTTCAGGGGAATGTCGCGGTACTTGGCCGCGAGGAACGCCGCCCATTCGCCGTCGTCGGGCGTATGCGGCAACCGTGGGCGATCGAGGAACTCGTAATACAGGCTGACCGTCCGCCCCTGCCGCGCCAGCTCGTCCTCGACGGCGGCGAGCATCGCCGTCGTCCGGCGGATGCCCGGACTGCCGGAGGACACCAGCAGCACCCCGCCATCGTTCGCCAGGGCCGCGGGCGCCGCCGCGCCGATGGCCGCGAGAATCAGCGCCGCCAGACAGAGCACGGCCTTTCCGAACGCGGCCCGCGCGCTCGAAGGGGACATCGCCGAAAAGGCGTGAAGGCTGGGGCTGCCGTCGGACATGGGACCGGGGGACGATGTTTCCACGCCGCTCGCCAATACCACAACTCTCCTGAGAGCCTGTATGACTTTGGACGCTGATGGCTTGCTTCCGCTTTTCCGATTCGTCATGCCCGGGCTCCAATCCCGGGCCCCCACGCACCCGGCGCTTCCCCGGACGTCCCAAGCCCGTGGCACCGAGGTCGTCAAGCACAGGTGGACCAGCATCCAGGGCTTCCGGCTCGCCCCGCTCTCGGAAACGACGCCGCTGCCTACGCCCCGCATCCGTGCGACAACGCGCATCGGCATGATAATCATGCCCACGTGGCGCGCATGCCTCAACAAGCCGACGGTACCCATGTGATGACCACCATCGACGAAGCTCTAGCCATCGCGCTCGCCGATCATCGCGCCGGCCGTTTCGCCGAGGCCGGGGCGCTGTATCGCCGGATCCTGGACGCCGATCCGAACAACTTCGATGCCCTGCATCTGCTCGGCCTGATCGAGCGGCAGGCCGGGCGGCTGGGCACGTGCCTGGAGCTGATCGGCCGCGCGCTGTTGCTCAATCCCGGCTGGGTCGAGGCCCGCGTCAACCTGGGCAACATCCTGCGCAACGCCGGGCGCGCCGCCGAGGCGGCGGCCGAGTGGCGGCGATTGGCCGTGGTCGCCCCCGGCCTTGCGGCAGCGTGGCACAATCTGGGCACGGCGTTCCACGCCCAGGGCGATGCCGGCCTGTCGCGGGCGACCGACGCGCTGCGGCGCGCCGTCCGCCTCGATCCCGGTCTGGCCGAGGCCCATCACGACCTGGGGCTGGCGCTTCGCCGCGCCGACCGGCTCGACGCGGCGGCGGCAAGCCAGCGCCGGGCCATCGCGATCAAGGCCGACTTCGTGTCCGCCCACATGAACCTGGGCAACACCCTGCTCGAACGCGGCGATGGCGCCGGGGCTCTGGCCAGCCTGCGGCGCGCGCTGGCGCTCGGCCCGGACAGGCCCGAGTGCTGGTACAACCTCGGCAACGCCCTGCACGCCAACGGCGATCCGGGCGGGGCGCTGCGCGGCTACCGGCGTTCGGCGCGGCTGGGGCTGGGGCTGGCCCACCTCCGCGTGGCGACGGTGCTGATCGAACTGGGCCGGCTGGCCGAGGCCGAGGCCGACCTGATCGGGAGCCTGCCGCTCCAGGACGCCGACGTGGCCACCGGCATCGAGCTGCTGACCGATGTCTTCCTGCGGCGCGACCGGCTGGCCGAGGGGCGGGCCTTCTTCACCCGGCTGGCGTCGACGCCGCTGTCCGGCGCCCTCCATCCGGGGGAGTGCCGGACCGCGCTCGCGGCGTTCGACCTGCGGGAGGGTCAGCCGCACGCCGCAGCCGCGCGGCTGGCGACGGTGCGCGGCGACAACGGCTGGTTCTTCACCGTGAAGTCGCTCGCCGCCCTGCGCGCGACCCTGGCCGACCGTGGGCTTCGGCTGGTCCGGCCCGCCGCCGTGGATGCGAACGGACCCCGGCGGCCGCGCGTGACCTCGTCGACCCTCGCGACCAAGGGCCGCTTCGCCCACACCGTCCTGGAGTACGTCCTGGTCCGGCTCTATGCCGAGACATTCGGCTACGTCCTGGAAACGCCGGACTGGGTGGGCGGCACCTTCTTCGAGCTGGACGACCCGCCGCAGAGCGGTCCGCTGCCGCCCCTGCTGTTTCCCCGCCGCACCATCAACGAGCTGGTGAGCGGCACCGCCGCGCGGGCGCCGATCGCCGATCGCGACATCCTCTCGCCCCTGTTCCTGTTCGAGCACAAGCAGGCGTACCGGGAGCGGGTTCAGTCGTGGCTGAGGCCGCGCCGGGTCTGGGCGCCGCACCTCGATCCGGCGGTCGAACGGCTGCGGGCGGCCGGAGCCACGGTGGTCGCGATCCACATCCGGCGCGGCGACTTCGTCACCTGCAACTACCCCATCACCGAGACGGCCTGGTACGTCGATTGGCTGCGCGAACTGTGGCCGCGGCTCGACCGGCCGGTGCTCTATCTGGCCAGCGACGACCTGCCGGCGGTTCGCCACGCCTTCGCCGACTTCCGCCCGCTGACGCGCGCCGACGTGGTGGAGGAATGGGCGGGGCTGGATTTCCTTCAGGATTTCCACGTGCTGATGAACGCCGACGTGGTCGGGATCAGCGCCGCCAGCGGTTTCAGCCTGCTCGCCGCCCGCCTCAACACCCGCGCCCGCCTGTTCGTCGAGCCCGACGTCGCGGCGCGCCGCATCCGGCCCTTCGCGCCGTGGACGCCGTGATCCCTCGGGGACGGCTGGAGCGCTCCCCGCTCGCCGGCCACCGCGGCTTCGCGCGGGCGGTCGAGGAGGCCTATCGCGGGATGTGGCATTCCTGGATCGAACGCGCCGGGATCGAACTCACCGGCCCGTCCGGCGCCGGACCTCGTCGCGCAGCGCCGCCGCCGCCGCCGTGAACACCGGCTCCCAGTCCAGGTCGGGGCCCTGGCGGAACAGGCGCATTGTCGGGTACCACGGCGTGCGTTCGCCGGAAACGCCGTAGATCCAGTAGGGGACGTGCTGCACGAGGTTCCAGACCGGCGTGCCGAGCGACCCGGCGAGATGCGCGACGGAACTGTCGGTCATGATGACGAGATCGAGCTGTTCCAGCATCGCGGCCGTGTCGGCGAAGTCGTCCAGATCGGGGCCGAGCGGCGCCACCAGACGGCCGGCGATGCCGAGATCCGCAAGCTCGGCCTCGGGCGGCCCCTTCTGAAGGCTGTGGAGCCGCACGCCCGGCACCTCGGCGAACCGCAGGAAGCGGGAAAGGCTGGTGGCGCGCCGGCCGTTGTCGGCGAAGGTCACCCGCCCCGACCACACGATGCCGACGCGCAGGGTCCCCGGTTCCCGCGCGCCCAGGCGACGGGCGGCCTTTTCGCGGGAGTCCCGCGGGATGGCGAGGCCCACCGGCGGCGGGACCGATGCCAGCGTGGTGCCGAACAGGCCCGGCAGGCTCATCTGCGGCGCCTCCACATCGAAGGCCGGCGGCGGGGCTCCTGGCTGGAGAAAGGCATCGGCGTCCAGCCCCGACAGCACCCGCCGCAGTTCCGGATGGCATTCGTACAGCACCCGGCCGCCCCGCGCCCTGACCAGCGGCACGTAACGCGCCGCCAGAAGCGCGTCGCCGAACCCCTGCTCGGTGGACAGGAGAATGGTGCGCCCCTCCAAAGGGCCGCCGTCCCATGAAGGCCCCGACGGCGGCCGGCCTTGGCGGGAGGGAAGCCGCCAGCGGGCCTCGTAATCCCCGAAGCCGTGGACGTAGTCGCCGATCTGCAGCCGGGCGAGCGCCCGTTCCCATCGCAGTTCGGGAGTGGCGGTCCGCCCCGCCGCCGCCCGGTCGATCATCGCGAGCGTCTCCTTGAAACGCCCCGCCTTGCGCAACGCCACGACATTGTTGAAGAGGACGGTCGGATTGTCCGGTTCGAGCCGGAGCGCCTCGCCCTGCGCGGCCACGCCCTCGCCGAACCGCCCGGCCTCCACCAGGGCGTTGCCCAGATTGGTCCAGATGCCGGCGTTTTCGGGCGCGAACTCCAGACCCCGCCGGTGGCAGGCGATGGCGCCGTCCAGCTTTCCGGCGCGACGCAACAGAAGGCCGAGCATGCTCCAGGCGCCACCATCACGCGGATCGGCCGCAAGGACGGCGTCCAGCGTGGTCATGAGCCGGACGTCGGCGATTCCCGCTTCCCCGCCGTCGCTGCCGTCGATCCGCACGACTCCATCCTTTCGCGGTCAAAGATAAGAAGGAACGTTTGCCGTTGGCGAACCGTCCTGTGGAAGGACGACTGCGGGAGAGGCCCCCGCGCCCTCCCAACCTTCCCCACCCCTATACCGTTCATGACGATATATTTCCCGACGCGAAACAAATATCTTGTAAACAATCAGCAGACATCATGCCACAATGGTTATAGATCGGCTTGGCATCCACAATTTATCTACGGAATAGCCGGTTTTGGCTCCAAACCGCGTCCCGATGCCGCTGTTCCTCGCACAGTACCAGTCCGATGCAATTGCCACACGAAGATAGGGGTTCACGCCTCCATGGAAATCGCGCCTCAGTTGTCTGTCGGCCCCCGATGCCGACCGCGGCTTCCTGTCCGTCTGGCGGCCCCCGGCCGTGACCGGTACCGGCGTTGGAATGCGAGGGGCTGAACGATCGTGGCAAATCCAACCTTTTCCCTGACCGCCACCAACCCCTGCGGCCTCGCCGCCTTTCCAGGAAGGGAGCCGCCATGCGAACCATGACCGGAGCTGTTCCGAAAATAGCAATCAGGGATTGCTATCGCTCGCGATAGCCGACTGACCATTCCATCAAGAGCACAAATGGATGCCGAGCCAAATCGGCACCGGGAAAGATACAGGGTGTATTTCCATGGGCCAGTCCAATCTCAACGGCATCGGGTTTACAACAGATGCCACCGTCACCGGGACTGGGGCGACCGATGTTCTTGTGCTTACGGGTGGCGCCACAGTCCTTGCCATAGGCATAGAAACAATAACCGGGTCAGCCGGCTCGTCCGTCTTTGACGTTGTTACGCTTGGAAGCGGCGGGAATACAACCCAAGTTAAGGCGATTGAAACCCTGGTCGGCGACACCGGCACCGACGTGGTGACGATCGCCTCCGGCGGCACGAGCATGCTGGTGTCGTCCATTGAGACGCTGACCGGTGGCGTCGGTACGGATCTGATATCGCTCGCCTCGACCGGTTCGACGCTGCAGGTGGCGGCGATCGAGACGGTGATCGGCGGCGCCGGTACGGATGTGGTCAACCTGACTTCAACCGGCGGCACTCTGCTTATTCGGCAGTTGGAAACGCTGATCGGCGGCAGTGGGAAGGACGTGGTGTCGATGGGCACCGGCGGCTCCACGATGCTGGTGGTTGGCGTCGAAACGCTGACCGGCGGCAGCGGTAGCGATGTGATCACGCTCGACACGGCCGGCAACACGCTGACGGTTTGGCGGCTGGAAACCCTGACCGGCGGCGCCGGTACCGACGTGGTGACGATCACCGCCTCCGGTGCGTCGATGACCGTGTCGTCGGTCGAGACGCTGGCCGGCGGCACGGGCCTCGATGTCGTCACTCTGGGTACGGGCGGCAACACCATATCGGTGTCGAAGCTCGAGACGCTGAGCGGCGGTGCCGGCACCGATGTGGTGAACCTGGCCACGAGCGGCAACACGCTGACCGTTCATCTGCTGGAAACGCTGACCGGCGGCGCCGGCACCGACGCGGTCACCATCGGATCGGCCGGCTCGACGCTGTCGGTCTCGTTGCTGGAGACGCTGGCCGGTGGAGCCGGTACCGATAACGTTACGCTGAGCGACCCCAGCAACACGTTGACTGTAAAGCTGATTGAAACCCTGACCGGCGGCTCGGGCTCCGACTCGATCACCTATGCATTGACCACAGTCGCGTCCATAGAAGTACAGGATATCGAGGCGATTACGGCCTCCGGCAGCGGGACCCTTACTGTTCAAATCGGATCAGCCGGCGGCACTCTGTCGGTCAGCAACGCCGATTATGTCGTTGGATCGTCCGCCACGGATGTGGTCTCCCTTGGCGGTACTTACATCCTGGGTGTTTCCAACATAGAAACACTTGTGGGCACGAACAGCGTTGATCATAGTGTGGTTTTCGGCTCCGGCGGCAACACGACGCTGGTGTCCTCGCTGGAGTCCCTGCTCGGTGGGATCGGCACCGACGTGCTCACCCTGGGCACGAGCGGCAACACGCTGAAAGTGTCGGCGATCGAGACGCTGACCGGCGATGTCGGCACCGATGTGGTGACGATCCTCACCAGCGGGACGACGCTGTCCGTCTCGCTGCTGGAGACCCTGATCGGTGGGACCGGCACCGATGTGATCACCGTCGGCACCACCGGTTCGACGATGCTGGTGCGGCTGCTGGAAACCCTGAACGGCGGCGCCGGCACCGATGTCGTTACGGTCGGCAGCGGCGGGACGACGCTGACGGTCTCGCTGCTGGAGACGCTGACCGGCGGGACCGGCACCGACGCGGTCACCGTCGGCACGGCCGGCGGAACGCTGTCGGTCTCGTTGCTGGAGACGCTGACCGGCGGGATCGGCACCGACGCGGTGACGCTGGGCACAAGCGGCAACACTCTGACCGCCTCGCTGCTGGAAACGCTGACCGGCGGCGACGGCACCGACGTGGTCACCCTGGGCTCGAGCGGCAACACGCTGACAGTGTCGCTGATCGAGACGCTGACCGGCGGCGACGGCGCCGACGAGGTGACCTTCGCCCCACCGGGCGACCAGGGGACCCTCTACGTTTCCGGCATCGAGATCGTCCACACGCCGTTCCAGACGCTGACGCTCAACGGCACCGCCACCCTGATCACGATATCCAGGCCGCCGTCCGCCCCGGTGCTTGGTCCGGCGTCGGACAGCGGCGTGTCCGGCGACGCGACGACGAACGTGTTCCAGCCCACGCTGACCGGAACCGCCGACGCGAGCAGTGTCGTCACTCTGTACGGCAACGGCGCCGCGCTGGGGACGGCGACCGCCGATGGCTCCGGCGTCTGGTCGGTCGTATCCGGCGCGTCGCTTTCCGACGGCGGATGGACGCTGACCGCCACGGCGACCACCTCCGGCAGCGAAAGCGGGGCGTCGGAGTCCTTGCTTGTGACCATCGACGCCACCGCGCCGTCCGCCCCGGCCGTACCCGACCTCGCCGCGGCCTCCGACAGTGGAAGCTCCAGCACCGACGACATTACCAGGGACACGACGCCGGAGCTCACCGGGTCGGCGGAGGCCGGCGCCACCGTCGTGCTGTACCGGGGCGGCTCCATCGCGCTGGGCACGGTGACCGCCGACGCCTCCACCGGCCTGTGGACCCTCACGGCGGCCTCGCTGTCGGATGGCGCCCACACGCTGACCGCCACCGCCATGGACACGGCGGGCAACACCTCCTCGGCCTCGACGGGGCTGACGGTGACCATCGACGCCACGGCGACCGCACCAACGGGCCTGGGCCTTACGACGGCGAGCAACAGCGGTTCGACCGCCGACGCCGTCACCAATCTCATCACCCCGGCCGTCACCGGCACCGTCGCCGAGGCCGGCACCGTGGTGCTGTACGACGGCGCGACCGCCATCGGCACGGCGAACGCGTCCGGCGCCGGGGCGTGGACGATCACGGCGGCGAGCCTCGCCGACGGCGCCCACACGCTGAGCGCCACCGTGCTCGACACGGCCGGCAACACCTCGACCGCCTCGACGGCGCTGACGGTGACCATCGACACGGCGGCGCCAGGCGCGCCGACCGGGCTCGACCTCGCCACGGCGTCGGACAGCGGCACCTCCAGCACCGACGACCTGACCAACGACGCCACCCCGACGCTCACCGGCACGGTGGCCGAGGCCGGCACGGTGGTGCTGTACGACGGCGTCGCCGCCGTCGGCACGGCCAGCGCCGCTGGGGCCGGGGCGTGGACGATCACCAGCGCCTCGTTGGCCGACGGCGCCCACACGCTGACCGCCACCGTGCTCGACACGGCCGGCAACACCTCCTCAGCCTCCTCCGGGCTGGCCGTCACCATCGACACCACGGTGGCGGCGCCCACTGGCCTGGGCCTGACGGCGACGAGCAACAGCGGTTCGACCGCCGATACCCTCACCCGCATCACCACCCCGATGATCACCGGCACGGCGGCCGAAG
This sequence comes from Azospirillum sp., assembly GCA_036401175.1. Taxonomy (GTDB): domain Bacteria; phylum Pseudomonadota; class Alphaproteobacteria; order Azospirillales; family Azospirillaceae; genus Azospirillum. The sequence continues at coordinate 28,900 of DASWVP010000302.1, forward strand.
CGGCGACGGTCATCGTCTACGACGGCGCCTCGGCCGTGGGCACGGCGAACGCGGCGGGCGCGGGCGCCTGGACCATCACGGCGGCAAGCCTCGCCGACGGCGCCCACACGTTGACCGCCAAGGCCATCGATACGGCCGGCAACACCTCCTCGGCCTCCTCGGGGCTGACGGTGACCATCGACACCACCGCCCCGGGCGCGCCTTCCGGCCTCGACCTTGCCACGGCGTCCGACAGCGGCTCGTCGAGCACCGACGACGTCACCAGCGCCACGACGCCGACCATCGCAGGATCGGCCGAGGCCGGCGCCAGCGTCGTACTGTACCGGAGTGGCTCCATCGCCTTGGGCACGATGACCGCCAACGGCTCCGGCGCCTGGACGATCACGCCGGCCTCGCTGGCCGATGGTGCCCACACGCTGACCGCCACCGCCACCGACACGGCCGGCAACACCTCGTCCGCCGCGACGGCGCTGACGGTGACCATCGACACCACGGCCGCCGCGCCCACGGGGTTGGCGCTGGCAACGGGCTCCAACAGCGGTTCGACCGCCGACAGCATCACCAACGACGCCACCCCGACGATCACCGGCACGCTGGCCGAGGCCGGCGCCGTGGTTCTGTACGACGGCGCCACCGCCATCGGCACGGCCACCGCCTCCGGCTCCGGGGCGTGGACGATCACCGGCGCCTCGCTGGCCGACGGCGCCCACACGCTGAGCGCGACCGTGGTCGATACGGCGGGCAACACCTCCTCGGCCTCCTCGGGACTGGCCGTCACCATCGACACCACGGTGACCGCCCCCACCGGGCTCGATCTGGCGACCGCTTCGGACAGCGGCGCGTCGAGCACCGACACCCTCACCAACATCACCACCCCGACGATCACCGGCACGCTGGCCGAGGCCGGCGCCGTGGTTCTGTACGACGGCGCCACCGCCATCGGCACGGCGAACGCATCCGGCGCCGGGGCGTGGACCATCACGGCGGCGAGCCTCGCCGACGGCGCCCACACGCTGAGCGCCATCGTGATCGACACGGCCGGCAACACCTCCTCGGCCTCCTCCGGGCTGGCCGTCACCATCGACACCACCGCCCCGAGCGCGCCCTCCGGCCTCGACCTGACCACGGCGTCCGACAGCGGTTCGTCGAGCACCGACGACATCACCAGCACCACCACGCCGACCATCGCCGGATCGGCCGAGGCCGGCGCCAGCGTCGTGCTGTACCGGGGGGGCTCGATCGCCTTGGGCACGGTGACCGCCGACGCCACCACCGGGCTGTGGAGCATCACGCCGGCTTCGCTGGCCGACGCCGCCCACACGTTGACCGCCAAGGTCATCGACACGGCCGGCAACACCTCCTCGGCCGCGACGGCGCTCACCGTCACCATCGACGCCACCGCCCCGGCCGCGCCGGCCGGCCTCGACCTCACCACCGCCTCCGACACCGGCGTCTCGAACACCGACGACCAGACGGCCGTCACCACCCCGGTGTTCACCGGCACGGTGGCCGAGGCCGCCACCGTCATCCTCTACGACGGTGCCGCCGCCATCGGCACGGTGAGCGCGTCCGGCGCGGGAGCATGGTCCTTCACGGCGGCGTCCCTGGCTGATGGCGCCCACACGCTGACCGCCACCGCCACCGACGCCGCCGGCAACACCTCGCAAGCCACCACGGCGCTGACGGTCACCGTCGACACCACGGCGGCGGCGCCGACCGGCTTGGCCCTGGCCACGGCGAGCAACGGCGGCTCGACCGCCGACACGCTGACCAATGTCGCCACGCCGGTGATCACCGGCACGGTGGCCGAAGCAGCGACGGTCATCCTCTACGACGGCGCGACCGCCGTCGGCACGGTGAGCGCATCCGGCGCCGGGACATGGTCCATCACCGCTTCGTCGCTGGGCGATGCGGCGCACACGCTGAGCGCGCTGGCGATCGACACGGCCGGCAACACCTCGCAAGCCTCCACAACGCTGACGGTCACCATCGACGCCACGGCGCCGACGCTGACGACGGCCCGCCCCGCCGACAACGCCACCGGCGTCGGTCTCTCTACCGCCCTGGTGCTGAGCTTCTCCGAAACCGTGCAGGCGGGCAGCGGCACGATCGCGCTGTACAGCGCCGGCGGCACCCTGATCGAGAGCCTGGCGGCCGACTCCGGCCGGATCACCTACGGCGGCGATCAGGTGACCATCGACCCGACGGCGAACCTGAACTACGCGACGGGGTACTACCTGGAGATCGCCCCGGGCGCGATCACCGATCCGGCGGGCAACATCCACGCCGGGCTGAGCGGCGGCACGACGTACAACTTCACCACCGAAGCCGCGCCAGTGCCACCGCCGGAGGACCCGCCCCCCGTCGTGACCAAGACCGTGACCACGACGACGTCGGAGACGGTCGACGGCATGGTCGTGCAGCAGACCACGCAGACCGGCACCGACGGCACGGTGACGCGGACGCTGAGCGTGCCCATCGTCACCGACACCCGCACCGAGCAGACCGCCACCACCACCAACGCCGACATCCCGCTGGTCCGCGACACCAGCGGCGCGCCGGTGCTGGAGGCCAGCCTGCCGGTCGGCGTCGGCCTGGAGGTCGAGACCACCACGACGGCGGTGAACCAGCCGGGCTCCGCCCAGGGCATCCAGGGGCTGATCCGCGCCATCGAGAACCGCACCCAGGACAAGCCCGCCGACCAGGGCAGGATGAGCACCGTCGGGCAGGCTTTCCTCAACGAAATGCCGCAGGGCGTCGAGCTGACGGTGCGCACCATCACCCCGACGGTCGCCGTGGGCAGCACCACCGCGCCCAGCCAGCCGATCGTCATCACCGGCACGGCCAGCACCACCACCGGCGGCACCACCGGCGGCACCGGCACCGGCGGCACCAGCCAGCAGCAGGCCCTCGTCATCGACGTGCGCAACCTGCCACAGGGCACGGTGATCCAACTCCAGAACGTCGAGTTCGCCGCCATCATCGGCGACGTCCGGGTGGGCGGCGGCGAGGGCTCGCAGATGGTGGTCGGCGACAGCGGCAACCAGTACATCGTGCTGGGCGCCGACGACGACACGCTGCGCGGCGGCGGCGGCGACGACTTCATCGGATCCGAGGGCGGCGACGACCAGCTCTTCGGCGACGAGGGCAACGACACGGTGACCGGCGGCGTCGGCAACGATGCGCTGTACGGCAACCAGCAAAACGATCTGCTGTACGGCAACCAGGGCACCGACGCCCTGTTCGGCGGCCAGGACACCGACACGCTGTTCGGCGGCCAGGCCGGCGATGCGCTGTTCGGCAACCTGGGCGGCGACGCGCTGTACGGCAACCTGGGCGACGACAGCCTGTTCGGCGGCCAGGGCGGTGACGGCCTGTACGGCGGCCAGGGCAACGATGCGCTTTACGGCAACCTGGGCGACGACACGCTGGCCGGCAACCTGGGGGCGGACACGCTGCATGGCGGGCTGGGCGCCGACGTCTTCCGCATCGGCGGAGGGGAGGACGCCGGCGACGTGATCGCCGACTTCGAGGCGGGCGTGGACACCCTCGCGGTGGGCGGGCCGAACTTCGGCGCCCTGCCGGCGGGCCGGCTGCCGGCGGGCCACTTCGCGCTCGACAACCCGACGACGGCCAACGCGACGTTTGTGTTCAACACGACCACCGGAACCCTGTCGTTCGACGCGGACGGCAGCGGCGCCGGGGCGGCGGTGACGCTGGCCACACTGAACGTGAGAACGCTCGCCGCCGGCGATATCCTCGTGCTGGATTCAGGGGCGTGATCGCGCGACCCGCGACCAGCCATTGAAGCGCGGCACCCCCCGCCCTCCGGCCGGGGGTGCCACCGACGTGTCCACGGTGATCATCAGGTCGAGGTTGGCGACCAGCGCGCCCCACCGGGCGTGGCATGGCGAGGCTGGCCCGGTTGGAGTATTGTCCTGCTTTCGATGGCGGCGACTCTGGCCGGGGCGCGGGTTCCACGGCCATCGCGCCGGGAGGGTTCAATTGGGACAGCGCGCCGCGATCCACTGCCGGGTGTCCGCCACCGGCCTGTCCTGCGGGCGCCGGGAGCGCGACCACCATGCCTTCGCCGCGGGGCTCCTGGCCGGAGCGGCTGGATCAGACCTGGAGAACGGCCCCTGGCAAAGACCGGTGCCGGCGCCACGGCGGTGTGCCGGAAAGTTCCTGGGGGTGTTGCTGCTGGCACCGTTTCTCCTGTTCGCAGCGGCTGCGAGCGCCGCCGACGACGCGCAACCCGTGAGGTTCTGTGTCGACCCGGATTGGCCGCCCTACGAGATCATCGCCCGGAACGGCACCCATGAAGGGATCGCCGCCGATCTCCTGACACTCGCCTCCGACCGCGCCGGGCTGACGCTGAAGCTGCACCCGACGAAAGACTGGGACGACAGCATCGCGGCGTCCAGGCAGGGCGCCTGCGATCTTCTCAGCTTCCTGAACCAGACGCCGAAGCGCGAGGAATGGCTGGTGTTCACCGAGCCGCTGTTCATCGACCCCAACGTCATCATCACCCACGAAGAGCATCCGTTCATCGCCGATCTGGCGGCGGAGTCCGAGAAGACCATCGCCCTGCCGAGCGGAACCTCCATCGAGGAACGCGTCCGGCGGGACTTTCCCAACCTGCGCGTCGTCACGACCGGCAGCGAGGCCGACGCCTTTGCCATGGTGTCCAACCGGAAGGCCGACCTGACCATCCGATCGCTGACGGTCGCCGTCTACACCCTCAAGAAGGAGGGCTGGTTCAACCTGAAGGTTTCGGGACAGGTCGCCGGCTATGAGAACAACCTGCGGGTCGGCGTCCGCAAGGAGAGGGCGGAACTCCGCGACATCCTGAACCGGGGGATCGCCACCATCACGCCGCAGGAGCGCAACCAGATCGCCAACCGGCATGTATCGATCAACGTGCAGACCGCGATCGACTATGGGCTGGTCCGCAACCTCGTCATCGGGTTTTCGGTGATCCTGTTGTCCAATCTGGTCTGGGCCATGAAGCTCCGCAAGGTCAACGCGCAGCTTCGCCTCACATCGCAGACGGATCGCCTTACGGGCCTGTACAACCGCGCGGCACTGGACGAGCGGCTGGAAAAGGAGATCGATCGTTCGGTGCGATACGGGCGCGCCTTCGCGATCATCATCGTCGACCTCGACCACTTCAAGCGGGTCAACGACAAACTCGGCCATCTGGCGGGCGACCGGATCCTTGTCGCCTTTGCGGGAGTCCTGAAGACGGGCACCCGAAAGTTCGACACGGTGGGCCGGTGGGGTGGCGAGGAGTTTCTGATCCTGTGCCCGGAAACCAACGCCGAGCAGGCCCTCGTCGTGGCCGAGCGCATCTGCGACGCCGTTCGATCCCACGCCTTCGAGACCGGCTGGCGGCATACGGTCAGCGCGGGGGGCGCGGAGCTGCGCGCCGACGACAGTCCTGACAGCCTTCTCCAACGCGCCGATGCCGCCCTGTATCAGGCGAAGAATGCGGGGCGCGACCGGGCGTGCGGCGATGCCGGCAGCGCCCCCCCGGACGGTCAGCGCGGCACGATCACCAGATTTCCATACAAGGCGAAGGGCAGGCTGGAGTAACTGGAGGTATCGTCGCCGCGGCCGGAGTCGAACGTCCATTCGCCGACCAGATGCGATCGGTCCTTGGGCGGGCCGAACCGCATGCCGCCGATCTCGCTCTGGGTCAGGGCGCGCGTCCACAGCCGCACCGCCGTCAGGTCGCACACCGGCCCGGACGGTGCCCAGATACCGAACGTCAGGTCGTTCGAGGTGGTTATGTCGATCGCCGCCCGGTTGCGCGCGAGGGGCTGGCTGCCATTGCCGTCGATATAGGCCTGGACGGCCGCTTCGTTGGTGTAGTTCTGGCGCACGATCGCGATGTCGTGCCAGTTGCCGTCGAACAGGTCGGGTGGAACGGTCCATATCGCCTCTAGGACGTTGCCTCGGCCATCGGACATGTAGAAGATGAGGTAACCGGTCTGGTCCAGCCGGAGATGGAAGCCGGCCTGCTTGCCCGACCAGTCCCCTTCCATCCGGTCGATCAGGATTCCCACACCGAGCGCCGCGACGTTCGGCACACGGACGGTCACCTGAATGGAAAGGTTGCCGGTGCCGATCATGTCGTACTGGGGGGCGAAGACGCGCATCGAATCCCCGGCGCTGCGCAGCGACAGGCAATTGCCCGTCAGCTGATAGGGATTCCATGTGAATGTGTGGGCCTGCTTGCAGGGGCTTTGCGACACCGCCGTTCCCGGAGCCGGATTCCATGAGGACGCCGGTTCGAAACCGGACGTGTCGGCGTGAACGGCAAGGACCTTGACGGAATAGACGTTGCCGGATGACAGGCGCTTGACCGGAACGTCGATCGGCGAACCCGTCCCCACCACGTCCAGGGGCGGAATCAGGTAGGGGCTCGTGGACGTCGAGAGTTCCACCATGTAGGAGGTGGCGGACGAGACCGGCGTGAAGGAAACCGTCACCCGGTCGAGGTGCCGGACGATCGAAAGGATTTCGGGCGCCTCCAGCGCCGTCGGCGTGATGTCCAGCGGCGCCGACCAGGCCCCCGTGGTGAGTGACGTGCGCGCCCGCACGCGCACGCCGTACCGGCTTCCGTACGCCAGGGAGCTGGCGCCGACACCGGCGGGTATCTGCGTCATCACGCTCTGGGGGAAGGAGGAAACGGACGCGCCGGTCGAATCGAGCACATCGATGTCGTAATACGTGGCACCGGGTACGGGAGAATAGCCCACGTACAGGATGCGATTGTTTTCGTCCAGGATCAGCCCGACATCCGCCGGGGCCGGCAGCCAGTCGATCGTCCCCGACACCGTCGGTCCCCAGTCGCCGACCATGCCGGGGGCCGTGGCCTTGACCCGGACCCGAACGGTCTGCCCGTTGGCCAATGTCCCGCCGGCCAGCGTCGCGTTCCACGCGGACGGACCGAACGTGACGGCCGGCTGGGGGGAGACCGGCGCGCCGCCGTCATCAACCACCTGGACGACGTAGCCCGTGGCCCCGGTCGCCGATGCCCAGGTCACCAGCACGGTGCCGGGGCCGTACGACAGGCGCGGATCATAGGCGGGCGACAGCACCCCGATCGTCACCGCCACGCTCGACGACTCGTTCGCCATCTGCGGCGAGATGGCGGTCACCGTGACGGCGAAGGTTCCCCCCTTCTCGAACAGGTCCGACGTGACGGCGCAGGCGCATGTTCCAATCGGCCATGCGTCGGCGGGAACCGGCTGGCCGTTCTGCGACACCGACACCTGATAGACCAGCCCCGGCACCATCGTTACCGGATTCCAGCGGACGGTCAGGCGCGGATCGTCGAAGGTGGCGACGACGCCCGTCGGCGCGTCGAAGGTCTGGATCGACGCAAGCGGGCCGGGTGCGGAAACGCCGCCGGGGCCGCTCGCCACCAGCCGCGCGTAATAGGTCGGGCCGGCGGCGGCCGGCACCGTCGCGGATGTGCCGGACACCGGGCCGAACGCGCTCGGCGTCGACGGATCGGTGCCGTAGGCGACGCTGTACCGGTCGGCGTCCGCCACCGCGCTCCACGTCACCGCAAGGCCGTCCGACCAGGACAGCAGCGGCGCGCCCGGCGTGCCTGGCGCCGGATCGCCGGTGCCGCTCGCGGCGGCGGCGGTGCCGCCGCCGTTGGTGAACACCCCGCCGATCAGGGTGCCGACGACGCCGCCGACCAGGATCGACGTCCCACCGATCTCCACCGCCGTCGCGATCGCTCCCGTCGCGCCGGTGGCGAAGGCCTGCGCCGTCGCCTGCGGGATGTTCCGGCAGATCAGATAGGCGGCGACTTCGCCCACCGCGAACTCGATGGCCTTCCCCCCCAGCAGCTTGGCGAGGTTGGCCGGATCCTCCAGCAGGTTGCGGAAGATGCTGTCCGCGGCGTCCTGCATGCAGTCGATGAAGGAGTCCGCCAGATCGTCCCAGGTGAACCGGCCGGTGCCGGGGAACGGCACCACCAGCGCCGTGTTCACCACGTCGGCCGACAGCAGGGTCTTGGGATAGGCCGAGCTTTTCACCACCAGATCGAAGGTGCCGTTCAGCACGATCTTCAGCGACGGCACGCCGTTCTTCAGCGTGATCCCCAGCGAAGCGTCCACGTCGAAGCGGCTGTCGATCGGCAGGGAATCGATGACGGTCTGCCGGCAGTTCCCCGAACCCTGGATGCGGTCGAAGCTGAATTCGGGAAGTTGCAGACCCTTCAGCGGCCAATCCGCGACCTGGAAGCCGTTCCTGTCGTCCCAGGTGAAGGACAAGGTCGGGTTGTCGAACGGACCCATGCCGCCGGGAACGGTCAGGGTGCCGTACATCGTCGTGTCGGTGACCGTCAGCGTGCATTCCGCCGCCGGGGAGTCGAACAGGGCGATGCCGCAGCGCACCTGGAACAGGTCGCGCCCGCTGTCGATCGCCACCGCCGGGCCGAGCGTCCCGTCCTTCGGGTCGTAGAAGGACACGAAGCCCCAGTCGATCGGCGCCGGCGACTGCGCCGACGCGACCATGCCGCCCGGCCCGGCCGCCGAATCCGCCGTCAGTTGCGCCGACAGCACGATGTCGGCCAGCGTGTACACGGTGGTGGTGGCGCGGGCGTTGAACCCTTGCGCATAGGCCGTACCGTCCGCCGTGACGGCGGCCGGCGCGTACCAGATCGCCCCTTTCTGGAACACGATGTCCAGAAGCCCCGTCGGCCATGCCGACCCGATCATCTGCTGGAACACCGCGTCCACCGACAGCGGCTGCGTGATCTCGACCACGCTCACCACCGGCGTTCCGTTGGTGAACAGCACCTTGCCGGTCAGCGCGACGGCGCCGGGGAAGGCCACCGACCCCTGGAGCCGCATGCGCCAGACCGCCGGGACCGTCGCGCCCGCGTCCGTCTTCGTCTCGAAGACGTACTCCAGCCCGAAGCCCAGGGCGGTCATGACGACGCCGGGAATGCCCAGCGGATCGTCGATCGCCTGGTCGGTCCGATCGACCCGGAAGCGGGCGGCGACGGCATCCACCACCATCGATCCGGCGAAGCTCAGCGCGTCCGGCCCGCCCAGCGCCGGGACCGACAGGCCAATCGTGCCGGTCAGCGTCAGGACGCTCGCGTCCGACACCGTGTAGGTCAGCACCAGCCCGTCGAAGGACAGGGCGCCGAGCAGCGTCAGGTTGCCCAGCGTCGCCGTGAAGCGCGCGGTCGAGGCGTCGGCCGGAATGAAGCCCTGGACCGTGAAGGGGCCTTGCGCCGTGATGCCGAGCAGGAACGCCACCTCCGGCATCAGGCCGCCGGTGAAATCGAGGACGGCGAAGACGTTCAGCCCCTCGGTCACCGCGAAATCCTGGCCGATGGCCGGGATGAACCGCGCGATCTGCGGCCCGGCGTCGCCGTCGAGCGAGGACAGCGACACCGCCGCCCCGGCCTTCTTCACGCTCAGCACCGAATCCACCACGGCCAGCGGCGCCGAAATCCGTGCGAAGCTCCAATCGGCGAGCGCGGCCGACAGGGCGAATCCCCACGGCCCGTCCGCCCGCCGGCCCACCAGCAGCACCACGGCGCCGTACAGGCCGTGGTCGGTCGCGCCGTAGGCGCCGTGGACGAGGTAGCTGTTCTCGGTCAGGTTCAGAACGACGCCCGCCCGGAAGAACGACGGGTCGGTGAAGTCGGCCGGCGCCGGGACGGACTCCCAGGTGCCGGCTCCGCACATCTGGTCCACCTGGCTTCGTGGCGCGATGGCGGCGGCGTTCGTCACGACCACGGACACCACCGTCGGCGTGTCCAGGCCGCCCAGCATCAGTGTCGCCGCCCCCCGCATGGGCTCGAAGGCGAAGGTGCCACCGATCCAGCCCGTGGAGGGCGCCGCGCCGCCGGGAATGTCCAGGTCGCCCTGAAGTCCGGTGACCGAGAACACCGCATCGCCGAAGGGAATCGTCCAGTCGAGGAAGGCGTCGCCCGTCAGCCGGAACGATCCCAGCGACGGCACCAGCGTCGCCTCCAGGCTCTGGATCGTCATCGCGGCGGGAAAGCCATAGCCCGCCGGCAGCACCGTACCCGCCCCCAGGAACTGCGCGACCAGCGCCGCGAAGTCGATCCGCGTCTGCGAAACCTCGGCGCCGAAGCGCCACGGGTCGCCGCCGGACGGCTTGTCGGCGCGCAGCAGCACCGGCACGTCCGCCAGCACGATGGGCGCCAGGATCGTCCCGGTGCCGACGGTCGGCTGGCCGGGGCCGGGCGTCTCGAAACCAAGGTCGATGGAGAAGCCGTCGAGCACCAGCAGGTCTTCGACGATGACCCAGGGCACCGTGGTTTCCAGCGACAGCCCCAGCAGCGGCAGGTAGGCCCGCGCCGCGTCGTAGACGAAGGCGAGTTCGCCGACGCTGAACAATCCGCCGGTCGGCAGGTCGGGCGGGACGTTGTCGGCCACCTGCTGCGGCGTCACGATCCGCGACAGGTCGCCCACGGTCACCAGATCGACGCAGCCGCCGGTCGTCGCCATCTCCAGCAGCTCGTCGGCGCTGGAATAGAGGCCGTCCATCGCCAGCCACGCGCAATCCCCGATGGAGAACACCATGCTCGCCCGGACCGTGCCGGCGCGGGTCGCGGGCACCGCCGGGTTCACCACGTCGGCGGCGAGGTGGACGCGCTCCACCGAGAACCACGGGATCGCCGGGATCGTCCACCGCTCCACCGTCAGCCCGACCGTGATCTCGTCGATCGAGCCGGCGGGCGGCGGGTGGAAGCGGAAGGACAGGTCCGACAGCGCGAAGGTCTGCAGGCTGCCCAGCGGGGCCAGCAGGTCCGTCAGGTAATCGGCATCGCCACCGAAATACACCCCCAACTGGCCGAGGCCGGTCAGGTCGATGTTCGCGGCGCTGCGGAGGGTCCACCCCTCCGCCCCCGGCGGCACCGGAACGATGGCGTCCACCGGCTGGCCCAGGACGGAGATGCGCCCGTGGAATTCGCCGCGCGCCGAGGCGGACGGCAACGCGGCGTCCGGCGGCACCATGAGCGTCCACAGCAGATCCGTCCGGATCGCGTCGAGCGACAGAACCCCGTCGACGATCGTCCACACCGGGTCGGCGCCGCTGTCGGGTCGGCCGATCGACAGCCCGGCGGAGACGCGCCAGAGCTGGGTGTCGGCGGGCGTGAAGCCGATCGACAGCTCGTCCAGCCAGAACTGGCCGAGGTCGATCAGGCTATCCGGCAGGTTGCTGTTGTCGTCGTCGCCGGCCAGCAGCGGCGCCACCGTGGACAGCGAGCCGAGGTTGAAGCCGTCCGGCGCGTCCAGCCCGATCCGCCATCCGGACGCCCCCGCGGGCACCTCCAGATAGACGGGAACCGTGACGCCGTTCATGGTCAGCGTCGTGGCGAAGCGCGGCACCCAGACCGTCATCTCCGGTGCCGGCGGCGACACCACGACGATGGCCGGAACCGGGGCCGCGAGCGTGGCGCCGGCGATTGACAGCACGCTCCACGGCGACGCCGCGGGCTGCCCGCCGAAGCGGATGGCGCGGCCGATGCTGACCAGCGTCATATCCACGTCGGCGAAGCCCGCCAGATCCGCCGCCCAGGCGGCGGGCGGATAGAGGGTGCCCGGCAGGATTCCGGCGCCGTAGAGGTCGAGCACCGTCATCGGGCCGAGCGACCCGGTGAGGGTCAGGTGCAGGGACTCCTCGGGTGCCGTGAAGACGAAGGACGCCGACACGTCGGGCACGCCGAAGAAGGCCACCCGCCCGGTCAGCGTGACCGACGAATAATCCCACGCCGTCGCGGCGCCGGTCAGCGGGATGCCGGACGGCAGGCCGAGCAAGGGGGCGAACAGATCCGTCACGTCCGCTGCCTGGACGATGGAGTCGTCCAGCGTGAACGCCGGTCCCGCCGCGCGAAGGCGGTCGAGCAGGGCGTGGAGCAGCGCGCTGTCGGGATGGCTGCGGTCCAGTTGTACGGTCGCGGCGGGGCTCCAGGCGCCGGACGACCGTCCGGCGGTCGCCCGCACCTGCACGCCGTAGAGCGCGCCATCGGGAAGGCCGGCGCCGTCCACCCACGCCGCGGTCGCGTTGCCGCCGTACCCGCCGGCGATCGGGGGTTGGGCGGGCAGCGGCGCGCCGTCGGCGTCCAGAACCCGCAGGGCATAGCCCTCCGCCCCCTCCACCGCCGTCCATGCGGCGACGATGCCGCCGCTGCGGTTCGACAGGGCCGGCGCGGGCGGGGCCGCAAGGTCCATCACCGTGAGCGTGTCGGGCGGCGAGGCCGGGAACGCCGCGTACACCGACACCCGGAAGGTGGCGCCCGGCACCACCGCCGCCCCCGCGACGACCGCCGAGGTGCCGTCCATGCCGTAATCGACGCTCAGCCCCGGCACCGGCAGCCCGGAACCGTCGGTGATGGTCAGCCTGGCCGTGCAGCCGGCCGGAATCCAGTCCGCCGACCACGTCGCCCGCAGGCAGCCGTCGCTGTAGCGGACGTCCAGCCCGTAATCCGCATCGCTTGTGGTGTTCATGTCCAGCGGCTTCCGATCGAGGCGCGGCGGGGGTCGGTGCCCAGGAAGATCGTCGGCGGATTGGGCTGGCCGGGCAGCGCCGGCTTGGCGTCGTCGTGGCGTCCGTAGCACACGAAAAGGTACTGGATCAGGTCTTTCCGCCACGCGAGGTCCAGGGCCGCCCAGGGGGCCGCGGTGCTGGTGAGGATGCTGGAGAAGACGGTCATCCATACCGACCAGTGGCCGGTCGCCAGCGCCATCTGCCGGATCGCCTTCATCGCGGCATGGAGCGGCGGCGGCGGGGCCTTGCCGCGGTCCGCCGGCCCGATCGTCACGGACGCGACCGCGCCGGCCAGAAGCGCCAGCGCATCCGTCGCCACATCCCAGGTCGCCGTCCGGCTGTCCACCCGGCGGTCCGACGCCTCCAGGCTCCGGGGGTTGCGGTAATTGAGGTTCATCGTCGTGATGCTCCTCAGAACCCGCCTCTTCTGCAGCGCGTAGGTACCCTTGAACTTATCGGCGATGTAGGTTTCGTTCGGATAAACCCAGACGCAGTCCTGGACATCCCGCGCCCAGGCGTCGGTTACCTTCTGGTCCGCGTGAAGACGCAGCACTCCTTTCTTCGCGAGGTCCGCCGCGGTTTGTTTTTCCCGGACGTACAGGAACAGGTTCATGATCCGATCGGGAAGGCCGAAGAGATCCAAGATCCGCTTGGGCGGGTCCGGTATGTCCTTCCCCTTTCCGCCGGTCGTGTCCGGCCAGACCATGGCCAGCAGACCGCACCAGTAGGCGGCGTTCGGATCGTCCTGGTCTATGTATTTCCCTAAAATCGCTTTGTTCTCATTATAGAAGGCGTTCACCAGCTTCAGGGTCGGTCTTGCTCCCTTCGCGGTGTTGCACATGGTGCAGGACAAAGTAAGATTGGAGAATTTGTTGGCGTATCCTTCGAAATATGTCTTCGGCATCTTGTGCTCGACGGGCATGCTCACGCCGAGCGGCACTTCGCAATACGAACAGTAGGTGCCCATGGTGGTGACGAGCAATTGCCGCGTGGTCGCGTACATCCCATCATCGCCCAGGAATTTACGCCAAAGGTTTCGCGTGATCGGTCTCATGGCATCAGGCCCCCAGGCGCCAGACGGTCGGGGCGGTGCCCGGAAAGACGCGCATCAACTCCGACTGGATCTCCGGCACGTCCTGGAACACATACGCCCAGACGCTCCAGAACCCCGAATGGGCCGCCGCCCGAAGGATGGTCCGCAGGAAGGGGTTGGGCGTGATGACGGTCGCCGTCTTGATTCCAGCGAACTTTATGGCCTCGTCGTAGCGGTCCCTCAAGGACAACGCCCGGAAATAGGTTTGCGTGCGATAGGCCACGCGCAGGTCCGAATGCTGCTGTTCGGTGGCTGGCCGTGTCGAGTTGAGACGGGTAAGCTCTATGGTGTTGTTGATCGCCGCTTCGATCGGACCGCCGACGGTGGCCGAGATCTTCAGAATGACGAAATCGAGATTGAAATCTGGATTTCTCGATCTTGTCGCCGGCCCGTTGGCGAATCCGAACATGTTTCTGCAAATCACGCCTTCGCCACGATCGAATCGCTTGACCAAGGGGGCGATCGAGGCCTTGTTCAGCATATCTCCAATGTTCCAGGACCAATCCGTGTTGCCTTTGGGAGGAGGTTCGTACTTGATTTTGGACAGGGTGAAGGTGAAAGGCAGAAGGGTTTTGTCCGGCAGCGATCTCCAGTACTGGTCTGGCCAGCCGTACAGTGTGCCGATTTTATCCGCCGCCTTGTCGGTGGTCAGGGGGGAAGGCGGCAGCTCCTTCTGATTGGGCTTGTCGTTCTTGATCGAATTGCAGATCGGACAGGCGAGCAGGAAGTTGTCCCAGTTCAGCATGCGGTCGGGAAACCAGAATTTTGGCAGCTTGTGCTCCACCGCCAGCGACGAGGTGAGCGGCAGTTCGCAATACGAGCAATATCCGCCGACCGCCGTCGTCAGCCCCAGTCGCGCCTCTTGATATGTACTGACATTATCCAGAGATTTGTTGCAGTCCTTGTACGTTTCCGCGTCCAGATCATTCTGCACTTTGTTCGTGTCGTCGAACACAGGCGCCTTTTCGCCATCATTTTTGGCGGTTACGACCTTCCCACCTGCGGTTACAATCTTTTTCCGGCTTTGGCCTTTGGCCTCCAGGTTTTCCATCCATTTATCGACCAGCTTTTTCTTTTCCGCGGCGACCGCCGATACCGTCGCGGAATTCCTGATGTTTCTGAAGGCCAATTTTTTGTTCTTAAGGCCCGCCTCGTCATAGCTGGCGGGCTTGGGCAGAAGATTGACCGGACGCATCGTTCCTCCTGTCGTGCCGGCGGCGGGCTAGACCCGCCGCCCGTTCCCTCAGCCCCACCACTGAAGAAGCAGTGCCGCGTCGTTGTAGTCGTTGTCGTCGTAGTCTTCCGAAAGCAGAAGGCGCTGGTTCCACATCAGGTAACTGTAGGCGCCGACCGGCGGCATCTTCGACGGATACCAGGTGTTCCCGGACTCGTCGGAGTATTCCATGAGCACCCAGAGATTTGCGGAATTGCCCGCAGTCCCCGGCACCGCGATGGCGCCGTCGTACAGCAGGATGTCCTCCTCGCCCGTCCCCTTCCAGCAATAGGTCTGGCCACCGTCCACCGTCACGGTCACGCGCTCGGTGTATCCGGCGTTGGTCACGCATCGCGCCTGAATGAACCCGCTGCCCGGCACCGTCGCCGGCACGAGCCGCCCCGCCGGCCCCCCCGCCAGCCGGCCGCTCAGCAGGGAGGTGCCGGCGCCGTCGGCCAGCCACCAGTTTCCGTTGATGTCGATCGACAGCGAGTAGCTCGTCCCGCCGTTATATCCGCTGCGCTGCGTCTGCGATCCGTCGGACACGGTCAGAGTGCTGGAATCCAGCGGCGCGACCGTCACCCAGCCCATTCCATCGACGTAGACCGTGAACTGGCCCGTAACGATGGTGGCGGGAGACGCGGGCGCGACGGTGATTTTCCCGGTATAGTTGGAAAAGGAAATCGTCAACGACATGCGCTCCCGCCCCCACCCGCATTGCCTTCGTGGGAAACGCTAGCATCGAGTCGCGAAAAAAGTCATGTATTTTTTAATATAATGTTTTTGAATTCATGCGCATGCAGATAAATTCCACTCACGCGCGGCCTTTTTTGCTGCGGGAGCGCATGTGGAGGTGAGGGGCGATCCGGCGGCGTTCACGGTGTCCGGGGTTCATGAGGTGCTGGCGGGCCGCATCCGGGTGTTCGCTCCGATGTCCGCGGCCGCAGGCACGGCACTCGCCGGCCGGATTGCTCGTGGAGCGGTCGCCGTCCCGGCTGGCGGACCCGCTCGACCGGATGCCGCCGGGCGATCTCCTGGAATTGCCGTCTACCCCCCCTACCTCGCGCTGCTCGCTAGACACCTATAAATCCGCGCGCCGCACGTTCTCCACCAGCGCGATGCGCCGTGCGTCGGCGGGTTTCAGCCTGTGGCGCACCTTCCACGGGCACCGGGTGGTCGCCGATCGCGCCCCGGCTCTCCAGCAGCGTCAAGGCCCGGAAGCGCCGCTCGCCGGTGACGACGCGGAAGCGGTCGCCCTCAAGGCATGTGACGACGAGGTTCTGCAGCACGCCGTCGGCCTTGATGGACGCGGCCAGCCCCTCGATACCGGCGGGATCGATGTGCCTGCACGGGTTGGATGTGGGCGGGAGGAACTGGGACAGGGGAACGCGCTGGGTGCTCATGGTGTGTCTCCCTCTCGTAAGCTGCGAAGCAGCAGCCTTGCCGCTGCTGCCTCCCGGGGCCGCGCGAGCGGTGGAAGAGAGGGTGACATCCTCTTTCCCCCACATGGGATCGGCGCGGGTGCCAATCCCACGCCGATTCGGAAGACCGAGGCCGCAGGCCTGCTGAAATTGCCGAGGGGGCGTTGCGGGGACCGCCCCGCAAGATGATGCCGCGATACTCCCGGCGCACGCGAAACGTCAGAGGAGATCATCCATGTCATCGTCCACTCACGGCACGAGGTCGGTCGGCGAGGATCGCACCGCTTTCTGGCGGACCCACGTTGACGCCTGGAAAAAGAGCGGTCTGTCCGCTCGCCGATACTGTGGGAAGCACGGCCTGAACCGGGGGACGCTCAACTATTGGAGTTCGCGTCTGCGCGCCGCGGCGGCGAGGACGCCAGCGAACGCTTCCGCCTCCTTCCCGCCCGCGCCGAAGTCGAGCGCACCGTGCGCCCCAAGTTCGCCTGCCGCGCCTGCGGGGAGATCGCCCAGGCCCACGCCCGACGCAAGCGGGTCGACCAGGTCCGGGCCACCGGTTCGTCGGTCGCTGGCGAGGGCGTCCGGCTGATCGGCGAGTTGTACGCCATCGAAAAGCGAAACTTCGGCCTCGCCCCCGAGGAACGGCTCGCCATCCGCCAGGACGACGCGCTCCCCCGTGCTGGAGCGCCTGCGCGCCTGGCTCGACGCCCGCCGCGCCCAACTGCCCCCGCGCGGCGCTCTGGGGCAGGCGCTCGGCTCCATGCACGCCAACTGGGACGCCCTGATCCGCGACGCCTCCGACGGCACGCTGGAGATCGACAACCTGATTGCCGAGCGCGCCCTGCGCACCATTGCCGTTGGCCGGCGCAACTGGAACATCGTCGGCTCCGACAGCGCCGGGGATGTCTCCGCCGTGATCTTTTCCCTGGCCGAGACCTGCAAGCTGAACGGCGTCAACCCCGAAGCCTATCTGCGTGATGTCGTCCAGCGCATCGAGAGCACCCTGAACAGCGATCTCGACAGCCTGCTCCACTTCCACTGGAAGCCGCGCGACGGTTCCGACCCGGTCGATCTCAACCGTCCGATCCTGCATCCCAATCTCGCCGCCCCGTAGCCGCCGGCGCCGATGCCCAGCATTTCACAGCGAGACCCTGCCATGCCGCCCCCGGCCCGATAACGGCCGGCGGGGGTGTATTCCTCGGGCGTTTACGCTCAAGCTGGCGGTGTTCGCCTTGATGAGCGCGGTGCGCATCCTCCAACTGGTCGCCGCGCGCGACGGCGGCGAGCGCGCGGCCGAGGAGGTATTCAAGCCCGACGAGATCGCCGTCCTGGAAGCGTTGGGTCCCACCCTGGAAGGCCACACGCCGCGTCAGAAAAACCCCCACCCCGTGGGCCGTCTGAGTTGGGCCGTCTGGATCATCGCGCGCTTGGGCGGATGGAAAAGCTACGCGCGATCCGAACGTCCGCCAGGACCAATCACCATGCGCAATGGCCTCAAACGCTTCGAGGCCATGGCCGTCGGCTTCTCGCTTGCCACCAAGCCTAACCCTTAAGACAACGGCATACCGTAGTCGCCAAGGGCAAGGAACGTTGGGCCGCGCTACGCTTGGCACCAACCTACGGCGCTACTCCGCGCCCATCGCCGGCACCAGACCCGCCGTCGCGGGGACCGGCGTGACCACGGCCGGGGCGCTGCCGCCCATCGCATCATCCATCGGGCCGGCGGCGTCGACCTCGGCGAAGAAGGACTTGATGGCGGGCATCGTCTCCATCCACTGCTTCTGCACCTCGATGCCCGAGCCCACCACGTTCAGCACGTAGGTCGACCAGCTCAGCGAGGCGAGGAAGTAGCCCAGCGAAAAGGTCCCGGCGTCGACGTACCACGCCCCCACGCCCCAGGTGCACAGGTTGGTGACGTTGATGATGATGCCGCGCCCGAAGTTGAAGCGCAGGAAGCGCCGGCCGGTGTGCGCGCCGAAGGCCGCGAAGGTGCCGAAGCGCTGGTCGTACTCGTCGCCCGTCTCGCGCTGCTTGCCCTCGACCACGATGGCGAGGAAGTGGCGGAAGGCGTGCGTGTGCCAGCGCTGGCGCTCGTAGTCCAGTTCCTGGAGGCGCGTGTAGAGGGGCTTCAGCACCTTGTTCAGGTAGACGGTCGCCAGCACGTCCAGCACGCCGCCGACCACCACGATGATGCCGATCAGCGGGTACCACCACAGCAGCAGGCCCAGCGTCACGACGCCCGGCACCACCAGCGGGATGACGACGCGGAAGAGGCTGTTGACGAACTGCACCAGCACGACCTCGCCGCGCTCAATGACCGCCTGCTGCATGGCGGTGTCGCGCCCCTGCGGGTCGCGGCGGGAGCGCAGCAGGTGGCGCAGGATGCCGACGCCCAGGTGGCGCGGCCCGGCGTACTGGAAGAAGGCCAGATCGACGCGGCCCAGCACGTAGGGCAGGATGTTGCCGTGGCAGATCCAGAACACGAAGGCCGTGCCGATCATGAGATAGATGGCGTCCAGCGGACGGTGCTGCGCCATGGCGTCGATCACCCGCCCTCCGAACAGCGGCACCAGCAGATCGCCCGCCCGCTGCAGCATGATCAGCCCGGAAATCAGCGCCAGCGGCTTCCAGAACGGCTGGAACAAGGTCAGGACCCGTCCGACGATCGCCATCATGTCAACCTCGAATACAACAGACCGGGCGCCACGGTCAGAACACCGCAAGATGCGGCAAACGCCATGACCGCAGCCTGACCAATTGTGCTTAATTGAATGTAAAGCTCAGCCGGTGTCTCATAATTGCTTTATCTATTATTATGGAAGGGAATTGGTCCAAAAACCTAGCGTTAGGCCGCTTTGCACTTGGCGCCAACCCACGAGGACATGCACTTTGCCGTAGGTTGACGCCAAGCCGCAGGCGCGGCCCAACACCGCCCCTACGCCTCCACCTCCTCCGCATCGGACAGGTGAAGCACCAGATCCTCCGGCCGTTCGGCGCGATAGCGCCGCAGCGCGTCGTCCAGGGACGGCAGGCCGGCGCCGCGGACGGAGCGCAGCGCGCTGTACGCCGGCCGGCGCGCCTTCCAATTCAGGTCCGCAGCGGGCACCCCCAGCACCCGCTGCGGATCCAGCCCGGCGTCGCGAACCGCGCCGCGGGCGAACTCGGCCCAGGTGACCGCCCCGGTGTTGGCGAGGTGCCAGACGCCGCGCTCGCCATCCATCAGGAGGTCGAGCGCGACGTTCACCACGTCGGGCAGGTAGCTGGGCGACACGGTGACGTCGCAGGCCGCCGGGAAGAACCGCCCGCCGGCCACCGCGCGGATGGCGCGGGCGGCGAGGTTGCGGTCGTCCCACGGCCCGAAGGCAGGGCCGGAGCGCACCACCAGCGCGTCCGGGTCGGCGTCGAGCAGCCGGCGCTCGGCCTCCAGCTTCGCCGCGCCATAGACGCTGAGCGGCGCCGGGGCGTCGTCCTCGGTGTAGGGCGCGTCCCTGCCGCCGTCGAACACGAGGTGGCTTGAGAAGGCCAGCAGCGGCACCCCCGCCGCCCGGCAGGCCGCGCCCAGCACGTCCACGCCGCGCACGTTCTCGCGCCGGCAGCGCTCGGGCTGGAGTTCCGCCCCGTCGACGCGGGCGAAGCCGGCGGCGTTGATCACCGCCCACGGCTTGTGCCGGGCCAGCGCGGCGGCGGCCGAGGCCGGCTCGGCGATGTCCATCT
>DASWVP010000303.1:0-1963 GCA_036401175.1 Azospirillum sp.
AGACGTGCCTGTAGGTTGGGTTGAGCGTCAGCGAAAACCCAACGTCCCGCGGCTCGCCGTTTCGATGCGTGGGGCATCCGCTCCAGCCAGCCGAAGGGCGGGCCAACGCTGCTTGTGACGGAGCGATGTTGGGCCGCGCTGGCGCTTGGCACAACCTGTGACGCTTCATCCCCCGGTGAAACGTGCTATCGATAGCCCATCGACAGCGGCGGGCAGGGCGGCCGGATGAACCGGAAGGGGCGCGGGGCGGGGACGGCGGGGATCGATCCGGCGGCGGCGACGCTTGGGCAGGGCGTTCAGCTCCATCAGGCGGGGCGGCTGGCCGAGGCGGCGGCGCTCTACCATCAGGCACTGCGGATCCACCCGGGCCACCCCGACGCGCTGCACCTGCTGGGCATGCTGGCCTGTCAGCAGGGCCGCTTCGCCGACGCCGTGGACCTTATTTCCCAAGCGGCGGACGCCAACGGGCGGGTGCCGGACTATCACGCCAACCTGGGCTTCGCGCTGCAGAACCTGGGCCGGGCGGCGGAGGCCGAGGCGGCGTGCCGGCGTGCGCTGAAGCTGAAGCCGGGCTTCCCGGAGGCCGCCAACACGCTGGGCAACGCCCTGCTGGCGCAGGGCAGGCGCGACGAGGCGGTGCGCGCCTACCGCGAGGCGCTGCGCGGCAGGCCCGACTACACCGAGGCGCAGGGCAACCTGGGCGCCGCCTTGCGCGCCGCCGGCAAGCCGGAAGAGGCGGAGCCGCACCTGCGTCAGGCGCTGGCCCGCAACCCCGGCATGGTCGAGGCGCGCGTCGCCCTGGCGCTGGCGCTGCACGACCGGGGCAAGGTCGAGGAGGCGATCGAGGTTCTTCGGCCGGCGCTGGCGCAACGGCCGGGCCATCCGCCGGTGCTGGTGGCGCTGGCCGGCATGCTGCAGCGCGTCGGGAAGATCGCGCAGGCCGAGGCGGCGTTCCAGCGCGTCATCGCCGTGGAGCCGGCGGACGCCGAGCTGTGGAACTCCTACGGGCCGCTGCTGCGCGGGCTGGACCGGCTGGAATCAGCGGGGGCCGCGCACGAGCACGCCGTGCGCATCGCGCCGGCGATGCCGGAGGCGCTGACCAACCTCGGCAACATCCGGCACTTTCAGGGCCGGGCGGAGGAAGCGGCGGCGCTGCACCGCCGGGCGCTGGACGCGCGGGCGGACTACGCCGACGCGCACGCCAACCTGGGCTTCGCGCTGGGCGACCTGGGCGATCCGGCGGCGGCGGAGGCCGCCTTCGGCCGTGCCCTGGAGTTCCACCCGGAGCTGGGCGTGGCCGCGCTCAACCGCGCGCTGCTGCGGCTCAAGGCAGGGCGGCTGGCGGAGGGGTGGGCCGACTACGCGCGCCGCTTCGTGTCGCGCGGGCACCCGCAGGGGATTACCCGTCCGATGCCGGAATGGCGCGGCGAGGACCTGACGGGCAAGCGCCTGCTGGTGTGGCGCGAGCAGGGGTTGGGCGACGAGCTGATGTTCGCGTCGTGCTACGCCGACCTGATCGCGCGCGCCGGGCATGTGGTGATCGAGTGCGACCGGCGGCTGGTGCCGCTGTTCCAGCGCGCCTTCCCCGCCGCCACCGTGCGCGCGGTGACCGAAGATCCGCTGGACGCCGATGTGCACGTCGCCGCCGGCTCCCTGCCGGGCCTGCTGCGCCCGGATCTGGCCGCGTTCCCGGCGCGGCCGTCCTGGCTGGTCGCCGATCCCGACCGCGTCGCCGCGTGGCGCGCGCGGCTGGCCGAGCGCGGCGCCGGCCCGGCGGTGGGCATCGCCTGGACAAGCTGGAAGGTCGACCACACCCGGCGCAACGCCTACACCGAACTGGCGCAGTGGGGGCCGCTGCTGCGCGTGCCCGGCGTGACCTTCGTCAACGTCCAATATGATGGGCGCCACGACGAGGTGGCCGAGGCCGAACGGCGCTTCGGCGTGCCGATCGCGGCCTTTCCAG
>DASWVP010000304.1:0-10313 GCA_036401175.1 Azospirillum sp.
TCCTGGACGGCCCGGCCCTGCGCGAGGACGCGCTGGCCTGGGCCGGGCGCATCGCCGCGGCGACCGGCGCGCGGCTGATCGCCAAGACGCTGTGCGCGCGCGTCGACCGCGGGGCCGGCCGGGTGACGGCGGAGAAGCTGCCGTACCCCTTCGCCCAGGCCATCGAGACGCTGGCGAGCGTCGACCACCTGATCCTGGTCGGCACCAAGGCGCCGGTCGGCTTCTTCGCCTACCCCGACAAGCCCAGCGTGCTGACGCCGGAGCATTGCCGCATCCACACCCTGGCGGCGGCGGGGGAGGACGCGCTGCAGGCGCTCGCCTGGCTGGCCGAGGAGATGGGGGCGCACGGCCACCCCGTGCCGGTGCAGGAGCTTGCCCCGCCGACGCCGGCCACCGGCGCGGTGACGCCCAAGGCGATCGGCCGCTCGGTGGCGGCGCTGCTGCCGGACCATGCGGTGGTGGTGGACGAATCGATCACCGCCGGCGGCTTCCTCTACCCGCCCACCGAAGGCGCCCGGCCGCATTCCTGGACGCACGTGACCGGCGGCTCCATCGGCTACGGCCCGCCGGTGGCGCTGGGCGCGGCGCTGGCCTGCCCGGACCGGCGCGTGGTGAACCTCCAGGCCGACGGCAGCGCCATGTACACGCTCCAGGCGCTGTGGAGTCAGGCGCGCGAGGGGGCGAACGTCACAACGGTGATCCTCAACAACCGCTCCTACGCCATCCTGCGGGTGGAACTGGCCAACCTGGGCTTCCGCGACCCCGGCGCGGCGGCGCGGGCGATGACCGACCTGACCGGCCCGGCGCTGGACTGGGTGAGCCTCGCCAAGGGCATGGGTGTGCCGGCGGCGCGGGCGGAGGACATGGAGACGTTCAACGACCTGCTGGCCCGCAGCCTCGCCACGCCGGGGCCGTTCCTGATCGACGCGGCGATGGCGGGGTGATGCGTTCGCGCATCGACCCCTCTCCCGCCCGCGGGCGGGAGAGGGGTCGATGATGCCGGCTCACTTCGTCGCGAACTTTTCGTTCACCTTGCGCTCCAGCTCGGCGGCGCCGGCGGGCAGGTTGTGGGCGATGCCCTTGTGGCAGTCGATGCAGGTCTGGCCCTGCTCCTGCGCCTGCAGGTGCAACGGCCGGGCGCGCGGGCCCTGCTGCGCGATGTCCATGCCGGCGAAGTTGTGGCAGTTGCGGCACTCGCGCGAGTCCGTGGCCTTCATGGCGGTCCAGACGT
Source organism: Azospirillum sp. (assembly GCA_036401175.1). Taxonomy (GTDB): domain Bacteria; phylum Pseudomonadota; class Alphaproteobacteria; order Azospirillales; family Azospirillaceae; genus Azospirillum. The sequence continues at coordinate 1,232 of DASWVP010000304.1, forward strand.
TGCCGGCCAGACGGAGGCGCTGGTCCTCGAACGCCTCCTTGGTGGGCATGGACCCGATGAGGTGGTGGTACAGTTCCTTCGACGCCTCGATCTTGCGGACGACCTTGTGCGTCCATTCCCGCGGGACGTGGCAGTCGGGGCAGGTGGCGCGCACGCCGGACGCGTTGCTGTCGTGCACGGTGCCGCGGTACTCGGCGTAGACGTTCTCGCGCATCTCGTGGCAGGAGACGCAGAACTGTTCGTTGTTGGTGGCTTCCATCGCCCAGTTGAAGCCGCCCCAGAACAGCACGCCGCCGACGGCGCCGGCCAGGAGCAGGACGCCCAGCGAGAAATGGACGGTGGGACGGGTCAGCGCTCTCCACAGCCGGGCGAGGAGGCCGGGCCGTCTCGCGCGTCCGCGATCCAAGGTGTTGGCGGTCATGGTGTGATGCTCCCCGTCTCAGCGGACCTTGGTGACCGGGGTGAACGCATTGTCCACCAGTGGCTTGGCGTCGGTCTGCGGCACGTGGCACTGGGTGCAGAACCAGCGCGTGCCGGCCACCGTGTCCAGCCGGTTGCCATTGCGGTCGACGTAGTGCGTCTCGCTGATCTGCGGGGCGCGCATCGTCTTGGCGTTCGTCCACTCGTGGCAGCCGATGCACTGGTTGACGTTCTTGTCGACCTGATACTTCTCCACCTTGTGGGGCACCAGCGGCGGTTGCTGGCGGAAGTTGCGGGTGTGGTTGCCGCCCTCCTGATAGGTGAAGATGTTGAGCGACGGCGCCAGATCGCTTTCCTGCACGCCCACGGGGCCGCGCAGCGAGCGGAGTTCACCGCTCATGTCCTGGGAAAAGGCGCCCGCCGGCATCAGGATGGCGGAGACGAGCGCCATGCCGGCCGCCGCGACGATCAGCTTCAGTCGGGTTTTCACGTTGGGTCTCCTTGGGCGAGGGGCGCCGGGCCGGTCGTCCGGCCGGCGCCGGTCGGGCGGGGCGGGCGGAAGCCGAGGGCGAACACGTTCTGGGGGCACACGTCGACGCAGCGGCCGCAGGCCGTGCAGTCGGGGGACAGGATCACGTCACTGCCGGCATCCTTGAGGGCCGGGGTGATGACGTGGGGTTCGGGGCAGACCTGATAGCAGTCCATGCAGTGGTCGCAGGCATCGCGCCGCGGCGCCGTCACGGCCACCCGGCCGAACCGGCCGATCTGGCCGTAGAAGGCGCCGACCGGGCACAGGTGCCCGCACCAGCCGCGCGGGACCACCGCGAAGTCGAACAGGAAGATCGCCGCCACCACGGTCCAGGCGAGCCCGCCGGCGGCGAGCGAACCGAAGACCAGGGTGCGGTGCAGCAGGGTGACGGGGTTCACCGCCTCCCACGCGACGACGCCGGTGAGGACCGAGGCGATCAGCACCGCCGCCAGCACCAGGAAGCGCAGGCGCCGGTTCAGCGCGGTGCCCTCCTTGAGGCCGAGCCGGCGGCGCAGCGCCGCCGCCCCGTCCGTCACCACGTTCACCGGGCACACCCAGGCGCAGTAGAGCCGGCCGCGCAGCAGCGCGTAGGCGGCGAAGACGATCAGCGCGCCGACGACCGCCACCGTTTCCGGCGCGTGCCCGGCCAGCAGCGATTGCAGCAGGATCAGCGGGTCGGTCAGCGGCAGCACGCCGAAGGTCTCGCTGGCGGCCAGCGTTCCCTTGGTGATCCACACGCCGAGCAGCGGTCCGGTGAGGAACAGGGCGAGGAAGCCCACCTGCGCCGCCCGCCGGGCGAGCAGCCAGCGATGGGCGGCGAACCAGCCCCTGGCCGCGATGGCGGACGGTCCCGGCAGGCGCCGTGTGACCGCGCTCATGGCCGGAACTCCTTGTTGAGCGTCGGCGGCGTATAGCCGCGATCGGGCAGGTCGATGATGCCGTCGATGAGCGATTCGCCCTTTCTGGCCTTCTCTTCCCAGCCCAGCCGGTAATGGTCGCCGAGGCGGCCGCGCGCCAGTTCGGCCGGCAGCACCTTGATGGCCGACTCCTCCAGGACGCAGGATTTCTCGCACTTGCCACAGCCGGTGCAGGCACCGGTGTCCACCACCGGGATCAGGTGGGCGTGCCGGCCGGTGCGTTCGTTGTGCCGGACCTCCAGCTTGATCGCCTTGTCGATCAGCGGGCAGACCCGGTAGCAGACGTCGCACCGCAGGCCCAGCACGTTGAGGCACGTCTCATGCCCGACCAGCACGGCCGAGCCCATGCGCGCCTTCGCGATGTCGGTCAGCCCCTTGTCCAGCGCGCCGGTCGGGCAGGCGACGACGCAGGGGATGTCCTCGCACATCTCGCAGGGGATCTTGCGCGCCTCGAAGTACGGCGTGCCGGACGCCGCCTGATCGGCGAGGTCGGCAAGATTCAGCGTGTCGTACGGGCAGGCGCGCACGCACAGCCCGCAACGCACGCAGGCCGCCAGGAAATCCCCCTCCGCCGACGCGCCGGGCGGACGCAAGGCGGTGGCCGCCAGCGTGCGCGACGGGGCCGCCACGCGCGCCAGCAGCAGCGTCAGGAACCCCGCGCCGCACACCGCCCCGGCCGCGCCGGAGAGGAACCGGCGCCGGTCCGTGCCGGCCTTGTCCCGTGATGCGCTCATGGTGAGCACTCCGCATGTATCAGTCCCTCCCCCTGCTCCGCAGGGGGAGGGAAGGGGCCCGCGAAGCGGGAAGGGTGGGGGCGAGCTGTTTCCGAGTATCCGCGGCCCGTAGGTTGGGTTGAGGCGAAGCCGAAAACCCAACGCCCTGCGCGTCGCGGACGATGTTGGGTTTTCGCTGGCGCTCAACCCAACCTACGCTTGAATTCTTAGGAACAACTTGCCCCCACCCTCCCACGCTGCGCGTGGGCCCCTCCCTCCCCCGCCGGAGGCGGGGGAGGGGTTGGGAACGTTACGCCTCCGCGCCCTTGACCACCTTGCAGGCGCACTTCTTGAAGTCCGTCTCCTTGGAGATCGGGCAGGTGGCGTCGAGCACGAGCTTGTTGACGAGCTGGCTTTCGTCGAAGAACGGGATGAACACCAGCCCCTTGGGCGGCTTGTTGCGTCCCTGGGTTTCCAGGCGCGACGTCACCTCGCCGCGCCGGGTCATCAGCTTCACCGACATGCCGCGGCGCAGGCCGCGCGCCTTGGCGTCGTCGGGGTGCATGTAGACGACCGCGTTGGGGAAGGCGCGGTGCAGTTCCGGCACGCGGCGCGTCATCGAACCGGTGTGCCAGTGCTCCAGCACGCGGCCCGTCACCAGCCACAGATCGTACTCGGCGTCGGGGCTCTCGGCAGCCGGCTGGTAGGGCAGGGCGAAGATGTTGGCCTTCTTGTCCTTGAAGCCGTAGAAGCTCACCTCTTCGCCGGCCTTGACGTAGGGGTCGTAACCTTCGCGGAAGCGCCAGAGCGTTTCCTTGTTGTCGACCACAGGCCAGCGCAGGCCGCGCGCCTTGTGATACAGCTCGAAATCCGCCAGATCGTGCGCCTTGCCGCGGCCGAACTGCGCGTATTCCTCGAACAGACCCTTCTGGATGTAGAAGCCCAGCAGCTTGGAATCGTCGTTCTCGAAGCCGGCCTGGATCTGGTCGAGGCCGAACCTGTTGACCACGCCGTTGGCGAACAGCACGTCGAACATCGTCTTGCCGCGCACCTCCGGCTTCTTGGCGATCAGCTCCTCGGGCCACACCTCCTCGATCTTGAAGCGCTTGGCGAACTCCATGAGCTGCCAGACGTCGGAGCGCGCGTCGCCGGGCGCCTTAACCTGCTGGCGCCAGAACTGGGTGCGCCGCTCGGCGTTGCCGTAGGCGCCTTCCTTTTCCATCCACATGGCCGAGGGCAGGATCAGGTCGGCCGACAGCGCGGAGACGGTCGGGTAGGCGTCCGACACCACGACGAAGTTCGCCGGGTTGCGCCAGCCCGGATACATCTCCTCGTTGATGTTCGGACCGGCCTGCATGTTGTTGGTGCACATGGTCCAGTAGCAGTTCAGCTTGCCGTCCTTCAGCATCCGGCTTTGCAGAACCGCGTGGTAGCCGATCTTGTCGGGCAGCGTGCCTTCGGGGAGCTGCCAGATCTTCTCCGTCTTGGCGCGGTGGTCGGGGTTGGTCACCACCATGTCGGCCGGCAGGCGGTGGGCGAAGGTGCCCACCTCGCGCGCCGTGCCACAGGCCGAGGGCTGGCCGGTCAGCGAGAACGGGCCGTTGCCCGGCTGCGAGATCTTACCGGTCAGCAGGTGGATGTTGTAGACGAGGTTGTTGGCCCAGGTGCCGCGCGTGTGCTGGTTGAAGCCCATCGTCCAGTAGGAGACGACCTTCACCTTCGGGTCGGCGTAGAGTTCCGCCAGCGCCTTCAACTGGTCGACCGGCACGCCGGAAATCTCCGACGCCTTCTCCGCCGTGTACTCGGCCACGAAGGCCTTGTACTCGTCGAAGGTCATCGGCGTGGAGGCGTTCGGGTCCTTGTCCTTGATGTCCTTTTCCAGCGCGTGGGTCGGGCGCAGGCCGTAGCCGATGTCGGTGGCGCCCTTCTTGAAGTTGATGTGCTTGGCGACGAAGTCGGCGTTCACCCGGCCGGTCTGGATGATGTGATTGGCGATGTAGTTGAGGATCGCCAGATCCGTCTGCGGCTTGAAGATGATGGGCAGGTCGGCCAGCTCGTACGAGCGGTGCTCGAAGGTGGAGAGCACGGCGACCTTGCTGTCCTTGTGCGTCAGGCGCCGGTCGGTGATGCGCGACCACAGGATGGGGTGCATCTCCGCCATGTTGGAGCCCCACAGCACGAAGGCGTCCGCGTGCTCGGCGTCGTCGTAGCAGCCCATCGGCTCGTCGATGCCGAAGGTGCGCATGAAGCCGGCGACGGCCGAGGCCATGCAGTGCCGCGCGTTCGGGTCCAGGTTGTTGGAGCGGAAGCCGGCCTTGAACAGCTTGGAGGCGGCGTAGCCTTCCCAGATCGTCCACTGGCCGGAGCCGAACATGCCGATGGCGGAGGGGCCGGTCTTCTTCAGCGCCTCCTTCCACTTGGCGGCCATGATGTCGAACGCCTCGTCCCACGACACCGGCACGAAATCGCCGGTCTTGTCGTAGACGCCGTTCTTCTTGCGCAGGAGCGGCGTCTTCAGCCGGTCCTCGCCGTACATGATCTTCGAGAGGAAGTAGCCCTTGATGCAGTTCAGGCCGCGGTTGACCGGCGCGTCCGGATCGCCCTGGGTGGCGACGACGCGGCCGTCCTTGACGCCGACCAGCACGCCGCACCCGGTGCCGCAGAAGCGGCACACGCCCTTGTCCCAGCGGATGCCGTCGCGCCCCACCGCCTCGGCGGCCTGGGCGACGGGGGTTGAGACGGGCAGCCCGGCCACCGCCGCGGTCGCGGCGACGGCATTGGCCTTTACGAAGTCACGCCTGGTGAGTTTCATGAGGGCATCTCCTCGGACGCGTCGTCCGTCTCGCAGTGGTGATAGACGAGGGCCGCCGACGCGATTCCCTCGATTTCGGTCAGTTGGTTCAGCGTCAGCGCCGCCGGCACGCCGTCGGCGTCCTCGATGGTGACGATCAGGCGGCCGTCCCCGGTCTCCTGGTGGATTTCCACGCCCGGCAAGGCCAGCAGGGCGGGTCGCGCCGTCGCGAGGCGCGCCGGATCGGCATGGACGAGGACGCCGCAGATGTTGTGGCCCGCGGCCGCGGGGCCGGCGAGCGGCCGGGCGATTTCCTCCTGGACGAAGCGGGTCAACCGCATGCGGCCCTCTCTTTCTCGGCGTCGGCAAAGGGGCGGACGGCGATCGCCGCCACCGGGCAGGGGGCGACGCACGCGCCGCAGCCGGTGCACAGCGCGCCGTCGATGTCGGGCAGCCGGCGCCCGCCGCCCAGGGGGCGGAAGCGGATGGCGCGCGGCTCGCAATGCTCGCCGCAGATCCGGCAGTCGGTGCCGCGCAGGGACAGGCAGGCGGTGCCGACGGCGGCGACGATCCGCCACGGCGCGCGCTCGGACCTGCGGTCCAGCGCGCCGGTCGGGCAGGCGTCGGCGCAGGCACCGCAGAAACTGCAGGCGCCGGCCTGGAAGTCGATCGCCGGGTGGCGGTCGCGGTCGGTCGTGATGATCTTTTCGGGGCACGCGTCGGCGCAGCGCCCGCAGGCGTCGCACGCCGCCGCGAAGAGGTGGTCGCCGTCCGGCGCCCAGGGCGGGCGCACGGCCTTCGGCGGCGCGCTGACGCGCCCCCTGAGAAAACCCGCTCGGCTGAGGCCGGCCATATCGATCTCTCCCACGGGCGCCCGCTCGTCTGCGGAACGGGTCGCCCCCGCACTGGTGTGCACCCCTGGCGTGCGGCGCGTGGCCGCCTAACACCAAAGGCTGGGATAAGGATCTGCCTGTCCGGGTAGGTCCGCCTTGATCATGATCAAATTAGAGATCGGCAATAGGCAAGGCCTGGACGGGCGGACGTCAAGCGGCACGGCGATTGTTCTGTAGGTTGGTGCCAAGCGCAGCGCGGCCCAACACCCGCTCCCATGGAAGGGGTGTTGGGCCGCGCTGACGCTTGGCGCCAACCTACGGTTTGTCTGGTCAGCCCTGCCGCGCCCGAATGGCGGCAAGGCGGCTGGAGAGGTCCGTCGGGGCCGGCAGCGCGCCGGTCGCCGCCTGCATCGCCGCCTTGATGTTGGGGTCGTCCTCCTCCGGCTTGGTCGGCTTCAGCAGGCGCGCCTTGGCGTTGGCCGTCTCGGCCGAGGCCAGTTCCCGCGCCGCCGTGTCCTGCATCGCCTTCAGCGCCATGCCCAACCCGCTGGTGGCGCCGCTCAGGCCCGCCGCCTGACGGGCGGCCTCGGCGCGCTGTTCGGCGACGTTGCGCTGCTGGGCGGCGCGGGCCATGTCGCGCTCGGCGCGGGTCAACTCGGCGCGCGCGGACTTCAGCTTCTCGCCGGCCTGGGCGTAGGTCTGCTCCAGCATGCGCAGGAACTCCTCGGCCTCGGTGGCGTCGCGGGCCTCGCGGTCGACCTCCGGCGCCATCTGTTCCAGCAGGCCGACCAGGGTCGACAGGCTCCTCTCCAGCGGCGCCTTGCGGGCGGGGTCGGCCTCGCCCTCGATCTGGCGCTGCAGGTGCTCGGCCGCGGCGAGGCGCTGGCGCGAGAGCTGGGCGATGGCGTCCGCCTCCTTCTTCTCGCGGTCATAGGCGACGCGTGCCTCGGCCACCTGCCGGCCCAGCCGGTCCAAGTGTTCCTCCATCGTCCGCAGTTCGGCCTCGGTGGCCGATTTCGGGTCCCACTGGACCAGCGCTTCGACGGCGCTGCGGACCGCCTGGTCCGTCTTGACGCCGACGAGGTTGCGCATGAACGTGAACATCTGAGCCTCCGTGCAACGGGGGAAAAGCGGGGATCAGCCGGCCATGGCGCCGGCGTTGAGAAGCGCGATGGCGAGCTGCAGCGCGGCCAGCGTCGTGGCGGCGGCGACGTTGCCGCTCTCGATCATCGGCCGCAGATCGCGGAACAACAACAGCGCCAACCCGAAGGTCACGATCTGCAGCACCAGCGCCACGGCGCCCCAGATCACGATGTCGAGCAGCGTCAGGCTGGTGGCCAGGGTCGCGGCCAGCGGAATGGCGAACGCCACCATCGTGCCGCCCAGCACGATGCCGGCGGCGCGGTTGCCGCTGGCCAGCAACTGGCGTTCGCGCAAGGGTGTGACCAGCACGTAGGCGCCCATGCCGCCCAGCAGGAGCAGCACCGTGGCGACGAAATGCAGGAGGAGGACCGGCAGGCCGCTCCCCAGACCGCTGAGGATCAGCGCGGTGTTGCTCTCCATGGAACAGGCTCCTCCAGGAATTGTCTGCGCCGGTCAGGCGAGCGAAAGGGTGGCGGGGTTGACGTCGATGCCGGCGTGGACCTCGACCCAGGCCTGACCGGCATCCTCGACCGCCGCCACCAGGACGTATTCGGTCTCGGGCGCCGGAGACTGGGCGCCGGTGGGGGCGGCGTAGAGCATGGCATGCAGGCGGCGCGTCCGCTCCCCGCCGGCTTCGGTGCGGGTCTCGGCGAAGTCGCGCGGGGCGACGCGGGCGGCGCCCGGCGCCCACTGCCGGGCGTAGAGCTTGCCGTCCTTGGTCTGGAACTCCGGCCAGCCGATCATGCCTTCCGCCGGGTCGAGCCAGAACCCCCACTCCGCCGCGTCGGCCGGCGACACCTCGTCGATCGGCGAGAAGTAGCGGCATTCGTCGGGCCGTCCGTCGGCGCCGAGGTGGAGCTGGAAGAAGCCTTGCCCGCCCGGCAGGTAGAGCCGGTGCAGCGTCGTGCCGCCCGCCGTCAGCCGGCCCACCGCCTCGACGCTGACGAGGCCGCCACCCATTTCCGGCGCGCTGACCTTGGTGGCGCCGCCGGCCAGGATGAAGGGCGTGGGGTCGGCGGTCAGCGTCATGCCGACGCGGAACAGCGACGGCGTGTAGGCTTCGCCCGAGAGTTTGCCGCGCAGCATCTTGCCCGCCGTGTCCAGTGGCCCCGGTGTCGGCGCCGACCCGGCCGGGCGCAGGGCCTGACGGCGCCGCGCCCGCCACAGCATGAACAGGACGCCGCCGCCGGCCAGCAGGACGAGGATCAGGACGACGCCGCCAAAGCCCCCGCTTTCACTGTTGGCGCTCGCATCGTCATCGGCGGACACGGCGCGGCTGTCGGCGATGGCGACCTCGCGGGGGGTGTCGGGGGGCAGGTAGGTGGGGTCGGTCGGCTGGCCCTGCTTTTCGGCGAGCTGGCGGTCGAGCTGGTCGAGCTTGGCGCGCAGCTCGGCATCGGTCTGGGCGCGCCGCTCGGCCTCCGCCCGCCACTGTCCGTAGCCGGGGTCGTCGCGGTGGTTGTGGAAGAAGTCGGCGGAACCGGAGCGGGTCAGGTTGTCGAGCAGGAACCACAGGAACAGCCCGTCCCAGATGCCGAAGCGCGGCGGCGAGTTGTAGGCATAGCCCGGCACCCGCCATCCGCGCCCCGACCCCCAGTTGCCGCCCCAGTTGCCGTCCGAGCCGCCACCACCCCAGCCACCGGTGGGGCTGCGGTAGCCGCCCCAGTCGTCGGCCCGCCCGCTTCGCCGCGTGCCGGCCGGCGGCGCGCTCGGCGCCGGGCGGGGGGCGGGGGAGG